>NZ_CAJQQI010000127.1 GCF_905480415.1 uncultured Algibacter sp.
CTGAATTGTTCTCTTTTATTCTGAATTGATAGGTTTTACCATCACCTTTCAGTTTAATGCAGACTTTCGTATAGTTACTCACTTTTTTGGTATAAAACCATATTGAACCATGGAGAAGCCACCATTGTTTTCTAATGACACATCTCCAAGGAATATTCCATTTCCAGAATCGTTAATTTTAAAAGCACCATTAGAACGTCCTCCCATGACAACATCATCAACAATACGCCAGTTAGAAATATCGCTTTTAGAATCAAAATTAAATAGGGTCATAGATGTTTGTGTTATTAGGAATATTAATAGGATAAGATGTTTCATTAAATATTAATTTATCTTATTGACTTTTATGGGAAGTGTCTAATTTTCATGTTCTTTATCCGACTCAGGGAATTCTAACCAAGAATAACTTTTATGTACTATTTTCCATGAACCTTCATGTTTTAATAAAAGAAAATAATCTGTAAAAATTCTCCAGTTTCAAATTACTATTTCAGCGTCAACAATGGCGGCATCTTTTTCATAATCTATTAAAATTATTCGTCCAATTCGATATGACTTTTTTGCTGTCTTAATATTCGAAATGTACTTTTCACCTGACTTACTCAAAGTCAGAATTCCATTAAATTGCCGGTTTACTTACTTTACCTGTTATAAGTAATCCAGCTCCACCACCAATTAAAGCACTAGAAATAAAATCGGTCATATCATTTACCAAAGTAAATTGAATGATAATTCCAACTATTATTAAGACTAATCCGGTTATTCTTATTTTGTTCATATTCTATTTTTTATTTTGAGTGTTTTTCTCAATGAATGGCAACTTATTATTCTAGGATAAATATAATATTTCATTCGTCATTTTATTCCGTTGTGCGATGATAAGAGGAGATTTTGTTCCTCTTTTTGTGATTTAGATTATAGTGTTAAAGCATTATCTAAATAATTCAAATTCAATGTTTAATAAATCTAGAATTACTGGATAATACCAGCACAACTTACACGAGCTCCGGCAGCTCCAGAAGGTTGTGATGTTAAATCATCAACACCAGCATGAACTATAATACCTTTTCCAAGTATATCTTTAGTGTCGTCTCCGCAGCCAATACACCATTCGTTAGTAGTGAATGAAATCGTACCATTCCCATTTTCATCAGCTGTAAAATTACCTATATCACCTTTATGATAACCTGTTTCTGCACCCCATTTACCATGTGGTTTTGCCGTTGGATTCCAATGGCCACCTGCAGATTTTCCATCAGGAGAAGAACAATCAGAAGAATTGTGAATGTGAATGGCATGTTCCCCAGGAGTTAATTCGCTAATAATAGCAGTCATACTAACTTCACCATTTACTTCTTTAAAAACTACATTTCCACTTACATTGCTATCACTTTTAGCACTTAAAGTGATTTTTACTTTTTTAGGTGCTACAACTGCTGTTTCTGTAGTTTCAGTTTCAATAGTTTTTGTGTCTTTCTTTTCTTTTTTACATGCTGTAAAACTTATAGCTATGGCAATTAATAAGAGGCTTAATTTTTTCATTATTCTAATTTTTATTTATCGGAAAGTTAAGGTATAATTAAACGAATTGCAAGTTATAGCTATGACATATATCATATTTTCTTGCACACTATTGTATTAATTTTGAGATATAAAAGTTAGGTATGTTCAAATCATTAGTCAATAAATATAATATTGCAGGACCTCGATATACGAGTTATCCAACGGTTCCTTATTGGAATCAAGAATCTTTTTCTCAAAAGAAATGGAAGTCTTCCTTAATTCAATCTTTTAAAGAAAGTAATTCGAAAGAAGGGATTAGTTTATATATCCATTTGCCGTTTTGTGAAAGTCTTTGTACGTTTTGTGGATGTAACAAACGCATTACCAAACAACATAGTGTAGAATCTCCATACATAAATGCTGTTTTAAAAGAATGGCAGTTGTATTTAGGGTTATTTGATGAAAAACCTGTTATAAAGGAATTGCATTTAGGAGGCGGAACACCAACTTTTTTTAGTCCAGAGAATTTAAAGCACCTCATACTTGAAATTTTAAAAACTTCAGAATTGGCAGTTGGACATGAATTTAGTTTTGAAGGACATCCTAATAACACTACTCGCGAACATTTACAAGCCCTTTATGACGTTGGGTTTAGGCGAGTAAGCTATGGTGTGCAAGATTATAATGAAACAGTTCAAAAAGCGATTCATAGAATTCAACCATTTGAGAATGTTAAGAAGGCTACAGAGTTAGCCAGAGAAATAGGTTACAATTCGGTGGGACATGATATTATTTTTGGGTTACCTTTTCAAACCTTGCAACATGTAGAAGAAACGATTTTAAAAACTAAGGAATTACTTCCTGATCGACTAGCCTTTTATAGTTATGCGCATGTGCCATGGATAAAAGGAAATGGGCAGCGCGGGTTTAATGATACAGATTTACCTTCTGCTGAACTAAAAAGAAATCAATATGAATTAGGTAAGGAATTGTTGGCTGAAGTAGGGTATGAAGAAATAGGAATGGATCATTTTGCTTTAACTACTGATTCACTGTATCAGTCGATGACTCATGGTGATTTACATAGAAACTTCATGGGTTATACAGCTTCAAAAACTCAGGCTATGATTGGTTTAGGGGTCTCTTCAATTAGCGATAGTTGGTATGGTTTTGCTCAAAATGTAAAAGGTATTGAAAGCTATTATAACTTATTAAAAGATAACATTATTCCTGTATATAGAGGACATGTCTTAAATGATGAAGACTTAACTATTCGTAAACATATTCTAAATTTAATGTGTCGATTTGAAACGTCATGGACAAAAGACTCATTGTATTTTGATGAATTACCAGAGGCTTTAATTCTATTGAAAGAAATGGAAAAAGATGGGTTGCTTCAAGTTTATTCTAATAAAATTAAAGTTACCAAAAAGGGTCAGCCATTCGTTAGGAATATATGTATGGCGTTTGATGTGCTATTACAAAGAAAACAGCCAGATACGCAGCTGTTTTCTATGACTGTTTAACCTAAAAAATAAATCATGAAAAAAATCATTATACCCGTAGATTTTTCTGATCATTCAGAATATGCACTTAAAACGGCAGCAAAACTTGCTAAAAAACACGATGCAGATTTACTAGTTTTACATATGCTTGAAATGTCGGATATTATGTTAACAACTTCAGAAGGATTTCAAAGCCAAAAGGCTGCTTTTTTTCTTCAGATAGCTGAACAAAAGCTTGAAGGTTTTTTAAAGAAAGATTACTTAAATGATTTAAAAGTAACTTCAATTATCAAACACTTTAAGGTCTTTAGTGAAGTTAATGATGTAGCACTTAAAAATGATGCTGATTTGATTGTTATGGGCTCTCATGGTTCTAGTGGTATGGCAGAATTTTTTGTGGGTTCTAATACGGAACGTGTGGTTCGTAATGCAAATATTCCTGTATTAGTAGTTAAAAATAATGTGTCTGATGTGAATTTTAATGTGGTAGCTTTTGCTTGTAGTTTCTCTGAAGAAACTATTAAACCTTATTTAAATGCAGTAAAGATGTTTGATAAAATTGACACTAAATTCTATTTGGTTCATGTTAATTTACCTAATGATAGGTTTATGAGCTCCTTAGAAATTGAGCAAAAAGCAGTTAATTTCTTTACAAAAGCAGAACGCAATTTAACTAAAATGAAAGATGTTTATTATGTGTGTGATTATACAGTTGAAGA
>NZ_CAJQQI010000128.1 GCF_905480415.1 uncultured Algibacter sp.
TCAATATGGAATTTTGAAGTGATATATTATGAATGTTCATGTGTCGAAATCTAATTTAGAAATAGTAAAGTTAATGAAAGCCAAGTTAAAATGTATTCTTAAACACATTTCATTATTTGGTAGCGGTTGTTTTGTACAAAATTCTTATATAATTTTCGTAATTTTGCATTATAAAACGCTATAACTATGTTTACAAGCAAAGCCAATAAAATTTTCCAAGAAGTCATTGAAAAATACCATGTAATTAACACTGTAGATCAACCTTTCGAAAACGCTTATCCGGAAAGTGATTTATTAGAGCATTTGTTGTATAGAAAAAGCTGGATAGACACCGTTCAATGGCATTATGAAGATATTATTCGTGATCCACAAATTGACCCAATAGCTGCATTAGCATTAAAACGTCAAATAGATGCTTCTAATCAGGATAGAACGGATATGGTGGAGTACATTGATAGTTATTTTTTAGAAAAATATAAAGATGCTTCTGTAAAAGCGGATGCAACCATCAATACAGAAAGCCCTGCTTGGGGCGTAGATAGATTGTCTATTTTGGCCTTAAAAGTGTACCATATGAATGAGGAGGCTACACGTAACGACGCTTCTATAGAGCATAAGACAGCTTGCCAGACCAAGTTAGATATTTTATTAGAACAGCGTGTTGACTTATCGACTGCAATTGATACGCTTTTAAGTGATATTGAAAAAGGCGACAAGTACATGAAGGTTTATAAGCAGATGAAGATGTATAATGATGATGAGCTGAATCCTGTACTTCGTTCTCAGAAGTAATAATTAATAGGTACATGGGATTGTACTGGCAGTCTTAGTGGCCTGTACTGAGCGCAGTCGAAGTATCGAAGACGTTTTCAAATGAAATATAATGCCCAAACCATCTAAAAACATTCTAGTCATACGTCTCTCAGCTATGGGAGATGTAGCTATGACAGTTCCAGTTTTGCGTGCACTTACTCTAAAACACCCTGAACTTAGAATAACTGTTTTAACACGAGTTTTTTTTAAACCATTTTTTAGAGATTTAGAGAACGTTGATGTTTTTTCGGCAGACTTAAAAGGCCAACATAAGGGTGTCTTTGGTTTGTATAAATTAGCAAGAGAGCTCAATAAAAAGCCATTTTATATGGCTGCTGATTTACACAATGTGCTTAGGAGTAAAATCCTAAAGAAATTTATTGGCTGCAAACGTTTTATTTCTATTGATAAGGGTAGAAAAGAAAAAAAATTACTGACTTCAGGTAAAGTATTTAAACAACTTAAAACAACGCATCAAAGATATGCTGATGTCTTTGAGGAATTAGGTTATAAGGTTGATTTGTCTAACCCCAGTTTCCCTAAACGGGTTGTGTTAAGTTCTAAACTTCAAAAATTAATAGGTGATAACCCAATAGAAACTATTGGTATTGCGCCTTTTGCAGCTCATGATGGGAAAATGTATCCTTTAAACTTAATGAAGGATGTTGTTGAAAACCTATCCAAAGATTACAGAATTATTTTATTTGGAGGAGGAAAAAATGAGTCAGAAATTCTCAATCAATTCGAAAATAACTTTGAGAATACCTTCAACCTAGCTGGAAAAGTATCTCTAGATGAAGAAATGGATGTCATTTCAAATCTTGATGTAATGCTCTCTATGGATTCTGGAAATGCACATATTGCGGCTATGTTAGGTGTTAAAGTAATCACTATTTGGGGTGTTACACATCCTTTTGCTGGTTTTGCACCATTCAATCAACCAGAAAACAATGGGTTAGTTGCAAATAGAACTACGTTTCCATTAATACCAACTTCGGTATATGGGAATAAATACCCAGACACTTATACAGAAGTTGCAGGGAGTACTGCACCTAAAATGGTTATTGATAAAGTTAAATCTATTATTTAAATAAAAAATTTAATACGCTGTATTAAAGTGATATAGAAATTAAACATCATCATAATCAATTACGATACTAGGAGTTGTTGGATGTGCTTGACAAGTTAAAATTAAACCTTCAGCAATTTCACTTTCGGTTAAAATATTATTTTGCGTCATAGTAGCTTCGCCTTCTGTAACTCGGGCTAAACAGCTACTGCAAATCCCACCTTGGCAAGAATAAGGGGCATCTAAATCCTCATCTAAAGCAGCTTCAAGAATGGTTTGCTTCTGAGACATTTCAAAAGTTGTAGTCTCATCATCTACAGTGATTGAAATTTGTGTACTACCAGCAGCAGCAACATCTTCTTTAACGTCTACAGGTTTAGCAGCTTTAAAAAGTTCAAAATGAATACAGTTTTCATCAATATCATGTTTGGTAAGAACATCTTTAACGGCATGAATCATAGCTTCGGGACCACATAGGTAAAAGGCATCAACTTCAACATGTTTATGTTTATTTTTCATCACATAATTAACAGTGCTTTTTTCTATTCTTCCAAAAATAGAATCGTCTTCATCTTGTTGGCTAAATACGAATTGAATTGAAAATCGATCTTTATACGCATGTTGAAGTTCCAAAAGCTCATTTAGAAACATGGTGTCTTTAGTAGTTTTATTACCATAAACCAATATAACTTGGCTATAGACCTCTTCTTCTAAGGCGCATTTAACAATACTTAAAATAGGAGTAATGCCACTACCTGCAGCAAAAAGCGCTATGTTTTTAGTTTTCGAATCGTTTGGTTCAAATATAAATCGCCCTTTAGGTGGTGCAACTTCAAGAGTATCACCAACTTTCAAAGTGTTATTTGCGTAAGCAGAAAACGTACCATCATTTACTTCTTTTACCGCAACCTTTAATTCTCCACTTTTAGGAGAAACACAAAGTGAGTAATCACGACGTACTTCATGGCCATCTATAACTGTTTTTAAAGTAATATACTGTCCTGCTTTAAAGGCAAAAGAGGCTTTTAAATTTTCAGGAAGATTAAATGAGATACTAATTGATTTATCTGTTTCTCTTTTTATGTTTTTTACTGAAAGATTATGAAATGATGACATATATAATAGTTTTGAGCAAAAATAGTGAAGACTATAAAATTTAGCGCATTTTTTAGATAAAAATAATACATAATTATATGATGCATAAGAATATTATGTATATATTTGAACCACTATGAAACCTTCAAATTTATACAAAGGCAGTTTAACAACCATTATTTTAAAACTCTTAAACGAGAATGATAAAATGTATGGTTACGAGATTACTCAAAAGGTAAAACAAATAACAAAAAATGAGCTTCAATTAACGGAAGGGGCTTTGTATCCAGCATTACACAAATTAGAAGCTCAAGGTTTATTGGGTGTTGAGGTTGTTAAAATTGGTAATAGGGTTCGTAAATACTACCGATTAACGGAAGTCGGGACAAAAGTAACCGTTAAAAAACTTGCTGAATTAGAGAGTTATATTAGAAATATGCGTGCTTTGGTAAACCCTAAATTTCGAGATGAATAATATGGAATCAAAAAAATATGATTTAAAAGTGTAACAATTTCAACCCTATTAACACTTACTTTTAAGAAAACTAAAACTACCAAATATGATAAAACGTTTTTTAAGTTTAGAATGGAAGGCTTTTTTTAGGTCTGCCAGTTTTGGGAAAAGTTTAGGCATTAAAATTTTCATGGGCTTTTTAAGCCTATATTTTATCGCCATGTTTTTAGGAATGGGTTTATTACTATTCCCTGGCCTTAAAAAGGTTTATCCAGATCAAGATCCGTTGTTAATAGTTAACAGCTTTCTTTTTTATTGGATTTTAGCCGATTTAGCTTTGCGTTTTTTCTTCCAGAAACTTCCGGTAATGAGTGTAAAGCCATTACTAACACTACCAGTAAAAAGAGGTCATGTGGTAAATTATGTTCTGGGTAAATCGGTATTATCCTTTTTTAACTTTTTACCATTATTTGCAATCATTCCGTTTGGAATTACATTACTATTTAAAAATTATCCTTTAGCAAATGTTTTGGTGTGGATGCTTGCTTTAGTCCTAGTGGCACTCATCATAAATTTTTTCAATTTTATCATTGAGAGCTTTTCTGCAGAAAAAGAATTATCCTTTCTACCCGTAATTTTAATTGTTGGGGGCTTATATGCGCTGAATCATTTTAATATAATTGCCTTTAATGAAATAATGGGTGGCGGTTTCAATGCTATTTATAACTATCCCATCTTAATCATTGTGCCTTTGGGACTTCTTGTATTGTGTTATGTGTTCAATTTTAAACTCTTGAAACAAAAGCTGTTTTTAGATAGTGGATTAAAAGCTAAAATTAAAGAAGTAAATGCATCAAATTTAGAATGGACCAAAAACTTTGGGGATATTGCTCCGTTTATGCAGCTTGATTTAAAGTTAATTTGGCGAAATAAACGCACAAAATCCTCAGTTTGGATGTTGGCTATAGGCCTATTGTATGGTTTGTTTTTCTATCCGCAGCCTACGTATCAAAATATGCCTTGGTTTTTTGTTTTTATTGGTGTGTTTTCAACCGGGATATTTCTAATCAACTTTGGGCAGTTTATACCCGCATGGGATAGTGGTTATTACAAACTACTAATGAGTCAGAATATTAAATATGAGCAATATTTAAAGTCAAAATTCACTTTAATGGCCGTAAGTGTATTGATCTTGTTTGTTTTAGGTATTCCATATGTCTTTTTCGGATGGAAAATATTATTGGCACATTTTGCAGCAGCCATTTATAATATTGGGGTTAACACGCACGTCATTCTACTGGGGGGCTCTTTCAATAGAAAAAAAATAGATTTAAGTCAAAAGGCGGCATTTAATTACCAAGGTACAGGCGCCGTACAATGGCTAATTGGTATTCCTTTATTGCTTTTGCCAATGGGATTATTTGCAGCATTTTATTTTTTAATAAGCTTTGAAATAGCTTGTTTAATATTAATAATTTTTGGAGTAATAGGGATTGTATTTCATCAAAAATTAATGAAAATAATAACTCAGAAATATTTAGAATCAAAATATAAAATGATTGATGCTTTCGATCAAAATAACTAATAGAATAAATCATGATAACAACTTCTAATTTATCAAAGAAATACAGTGGAAACTTAGTTTTGGATATTGAATCTTTGGAGATTCCAAAAGGTCAAAGCTTCGGTTTAGTAGGTAATAACGGTGCAGGAAAAACAACATATTTCAGCTTGCTTTTAGATTTGATTCAACCTACAACTGGTTATATCAAGAATAATGATGTACAGGTAAATAAAAGTGAAGACTGGAAGCCCTTTACATCTGCCTTTATAGATGAAAGCTTTTTAATTGGCTATTTAACCCCTGAAGAATATTTCTACTTTATAGGCGAATTACGTGGACAAAATAAAGCGGATGTTGACGCACTTGTGTCTCAGTTTGAAGACTTTTTTCACGGTGAAATAATTGGGCAAAAGAAGTATTTACGTGATTTAAGTAAAGGAAATCAAAAGAAAGCAGGTATTGTTGCAGCGCTTATTGGGAACCCTGAAGTCATTGTTTTAGATGAACCTTTTGCTAACCTAGATCCAACAACTCAAATCCGGCTTAAAAATATTATTAAAGAATTATCTGAAAAACAAGATGTTACAGTATTAATCTCAAGTCATGATTTAATGCATGTTACCGATGTTTGCGAGCGTATAGTTGTTTTAGAGAAAGGCGAAGTGGTAAAAGATTTAGCTAAAAGTGCGGCTACTTTACAAGAACTTGAGGAGCATTTCGCTAACTAATCCTTTTGTTTAAAAGTCATTACAATTTTTAGGTAAATACAAAAAGATGCTTATTTTTACAGTTCTATATAATAATAACACCGGATTATAGTTATTAATTAGACTAAAAACACCAGCATTGAAAACACCTTCTAAAGCTTTACTTCTAGTTACATTCTTAACGTTTCTTGCATTAAGTTGTTCTAGGAAAAAGGATAAATTTATAAATAGAAATTTTCACGCTATTACTGCAGAATTCAATGCACTTTATAATGGTTATACCGCTTTAGAGCAAGGTAAAAGCTCACTTAATGATGCGTATTTTGATAACTATTGGGAAGTTTTACCCATAGAACGCATGCAGATTTTTGAGGACATTGTGCTTCCAGGTCAATCTAAAAACGAAAATTTTTCGAGAGCTGAAGAGAAAGCTGCAAAAGCGATTCAAAAGCATAGCATGAATATTGATGGCAAGGAGAATAATCCTCAAATGGATGAAGCTTACTTACTTTTAGGAAAAGCTAGATATTTCGATCAGCGTTTTGTGCCCGCATTAGAGGCACTTAATTATATTCTTTACAAATACCCAGCAAGCGATAAGATTAATCAAGCTAAGGTATGGCGAGAAAAAGCAAATATTAGGCTAGATAATAACGAGCTGGCTATAGAAAACCTAAAGCGTCTTTTAAAACAAGAAGATCTAAAAGGGCAAGATTTAGCAGATGCAACATCCATACTCGCGCAAGCTTATTTAAATACCAAATCTATTGATACTGCAATTACGCAATTAGAAATCGCATCAAGTACTACAAAAAATAATGATGAGCGCGGGCGTTACCGCTTTATTCAGGGTCAGTTGTATAATGAACTGGGTTATAAAGATAGTGCTAATATCGTTTTCGATAAAGTGATTGAGCTTAGCAGAAAAACGCCTAGAATCTATATGATTTCTGCGTATTTGGAAAAAATCAAAAACTTCGATTTTGATAATGGAAATAAGCTAGAGGTTAGCGAATTACTTGCTGAACTTCAAGAAAATAGAGAAAACCGTCCATATTTAGATAAAATTTATCATCAAATTGGTGCGTATCATTTACAAAATGGTTCAGACTCGTTGGCGGTAGCATATTATAATAAATCTTTGCGAACAAATAGTCGAGATAAGTTTTTAAAAGCTAAAAATTATGAAACATTAGGTGATATTAATTTTGACGCATCAGTTTACGCCGATGCGGGAGAGTATTATGATAGCACCATGAATAATTTGGTTCTTAAATCGAAACCTTATCGTGTTATAAAACGTAAGCGCGATAATTTAAAAGATGTTATCTTTTATGAGTCTATCGCCAAAGTAAATGACAGTGTTTTAAGTTTGGTGAATTTAACGGAAGCAGAAAAGTTGGCTTATTTTGAATCTTTTGTTGAAGATTTAAAAGCTAAAGCCGAAATAGAAAAGGAAAAACAAGAAGCCACCGAACGTAATAGTGGTTTAGCAACCGTTAATAATATTGGAGGGCAACCAAATAGAGTTGGACCTCAAAACCAATCTACTGCATTTTATTTTTACAATCCAACTACCGTAGCTTACGGAAAAAACGAATTTGCAAAAATATGGGGTGATAGGTCTTTAGAAGATAATTGGAGATGGTCTAGCAAAGGGATTTCAAGTGAGCCTAATAATAATGCTGCTATAAATGTTGTAGCTGCTGCATCAGATGAAGAACGTTTCGATCCTCAATTTTATATTTCTAAAATCCCTTCCGAAGAAAAAGAAATAGATAGCATTTCTAAAGAACGTAATTATGCTTATTACCAATTAGGATTGATTTACAAAGAGAAATTTAAGGAGTACGAGTTATCAAAAAGTAAGTTTCAAAATTTATTAAATAGCAATCCTGAGGAAAAATTAATACTACCTTCAAAATACAACTTGTATAAAATTTATGAATTGTTAGGTGAAAGTGATGAAGCTATAATTGCTAAAAATGATATTATTAGTAAATATCCAGATTCTAGATATGCGACCATATTAAATAATCCGGAATTAGTCACTGAAAGAGACGAAAACAGTCCTGAAAGTTTATATGAAGCACTCTATATTCAGCACGAAAACCAAGAATATGCCGATGTTGTTTCAAAAAGTGAAGCGTATATAAAAACTTTTGATGGCGAAGCGATGGTTCCAAAGTTTGAATTATTAAAAGCTACGGCTACAGGTCGTTTATATGGTTATGAAGCGTATCAGAAAGCAGTGAATTATTTAGCAATTACCTATGCTAATACTCCAGAAGGTAAGCAGGCACAAAACATTGAAGCTAATATTTTACCTAAATTAGCAAATAAAGATTTTATTGAGGAGACTGATAGTATTTCTGATAACCATAAAGTTATATTTCAATTTAAAGACATGGAACCAGAAGCTATTTCAAGCTTTAAAGAAACCTTAGATACCGTTTTGAAAAATATTAGGTATTATAAATTGAATGCCTCAATAGATGTTTATAACCCAAACATAAAATTTGTAGTGGTTCACGGATTAAAAACACCACAAGTAGCAAAAACATTTGATCAACTATTAACTAAAGAGGATCAAAAGAAAATAAAAGTCCCTTATTTTGTAGTATCATCTACGAATTATCAAATCATTCAAATCCATAAAAATTTGGATGCTTATTTGAATATCGATAATAATTAAACTTAACACATTATGTTCTCTGAAAACAAAAAAGAAAAACAAATGACAGAAGGTGCATCAAGCCAAAACATTATTGCCCAAGGCACTAAAATGGTTGGCGATTTTAACAGTGAAGGCGATTTTAGAATCGACGGAATTATAGAGGGAAATATTAAAACTTCAGGAAAAGTAGTTGTTGGTAAATCCGGCTTAATTAAAGGCACTTTACATGGAACTGACGCTTATTTTGAAGGTAAATTTTCGGGTAAACTAGCTTTGTCAGGCACATTAACCTTAAAATCATCTGCTCATATTGAAGGTGAAGTTGTGGTTGGTAAATTAGCTGTTGAGCCAGGAGCCACATTTAATGTAACGTGTGTTATGAAAGGCACCGTAAAAGAAATGAATAATGGCGGACAATCACAACAGCAAAGAAAACCAGAAACCGGGAAAACAGCTTAAAAACGTTGCTATTCTTTCTGGAGTTGCATTTCAAATGGGTATTACAATATATCTGTTTGTTATGTTAGGCAAATGGCTGGATTCTAAATTTAACGACGGAGATAAATTGTTTATTATTATTACAACACTTTTAGGAGTTGCGATTTCATTATATGTGGTTCTTAAACAGGTTAATAGAATTAAATATTAATGAGTAATCCTTTTATAAGTTTTGCAATAAAAACAGTTATTCTATTAACAGTTGTTTTTGCTATACATTTGCTTGTTTTAAATGTTTTACAGCTTTCTTTATTCGAAAATAGAATTGTACTATCCTACATAGTTAACCTTGTTTTAGTTATTGTTATTTTCGGAATTCTTTATCTATTAAAAGAAAAGTATAAAAGTCAATTAGGGTTTCTGTTTTTAGCAGGGAGCCTTTTAAAATTTGTCGTTTTTTTTATTCTATTTTACCCGTTTTATAAATTGGATAATATTATAACTAAACTAGAATTTGCAGCGTTTTTTGTGCCCTATGTTATGGGCTTGATAATAGAATCTGTTAGCCTTAGTAAATGGTTGAATAAACTAGATTAGTATAATAAGTGAATCATCTTAAAACGAGAGATGAAATAAAAAGCAAATTTGTTTTGGTTTTTGATATAAAAACATACCTTTGCACCGATTTTTAAGCCACTATTACTTAAAGCAATATGCGAAGAAAAATATCTTTAAAACCAATTACATTATTACTGCTTTTAATAACCTTCGTTTCTTACGGGAAGGAACAAGAGGTACACGGTGAACCAAAAACCGACAGAAAAACAGAAATAAAAGAATATATTCAGCATCACTTAAAAGATTCTTATGACTTCGGATTGTATTCTTATACATCAGATGAAGGAGAGGATAAGCATGTAGGTTTTCCGTTACCAGTTATTTTATGGGATAATGGGTTAAAAGTATTTTCATCTTCTAAATTTCATCACGGAGAATCAGTTGCTGAGGTTGGGGGAGATTTCTACAAAGTACATCATTCAAAAATTTATAAAGTGGATGGTGCGGATGGAAAAATTCTTGAAGACGACCATCATCACGCTACCAACGAAAAACCATTTGATTTTTCAATCACTAAAAACGTATCCTTGATTTTTTTAGTATTTGGTATTATGTTTTTTATGTTTAGCAGAATGGCTAAATCATATAAAACAAACAATGGGATGCCTAAAGGAACTGGTCGTTTGTTAGAACCAATTGTGCTTTATGTGCGCGACGATATTGCACGACCAAATATTGGCGAAAAACACTATAAAAAATACATGAGTTATTTGTTAACGGTATTTTTCTTCGTTTGGATTGTTAACTTGTTTGGTTTAACTCCAATAGGGATGAACGTAACCAATAACATAGCTATTACGTTATGTTTAGCACTTATGACCTATTTAATAACCACGTTTTCAGGAAATAAAAATTACTGGAAACATATTTTCTGGATGCCAGGTGTGCCTTGGCCAATGAAAATTATATTAGCGCCTATTGAATTATTAGGAACCATCATTAAGCCATTCGCATTAATGATTCGTTTATATGCCAATATTACTGCAGGACACGTTGTTTTAATGAGTATTGTGGGGATGATATTTTTATTCCAAAATTGGTTAGGAAGTGGGTTATCGTTTTTGTTAGCGTTTGTATTAGCTATTTTAGAGTTGCTTGTTGCAGCTTTACAAGCCTATATTTTTACAGTACTTTCAGCATTATACTTTGGTATGGCGGTTGAAGAACATGACCATGAAGAAGGTCATTAATAAATTTGAATGTTTAATTAATTATATATATATATTATGGAAATTCCAGCTATCGTAGGTGCAGGTTTAGTAGTAATTGGAGCAGGTATTGGTATTGGTAGAATCGGTGGTTCTGCTATGGATGCAATCGCTCGTCAACCTGAAGCTACAGGAAAAATTCAAACAGCTATGCTTATTGCAGCAGCTTTGATTGAAGGTATTGGGTTTGCTGCTTTATTTGCAGTATAAAACAAACAAGAAACAGCTATGACGGTTGGTTATAGCTGTTCTTTTAATTAAACATAAGTTTTTTAGAAATATAAATTATTATGGAAAAATTATTCGAAGACTTTTCATTAGGATTGTTTTTTTGGCAAGCTATTTTATTCATAGCTTTAATTCTGCTTTTAAAGAAATTTGCCTGGAAACCAATTTTAGATTCTGTTAATGAAAGAGAAGAAGGAATTAAAAATGCATTAGATTCTGCTGAAAAAGCAAAGTTAGAAATGCAAAACCTTCAGGCTGATAATCAAAAGTTATTAAAAGAAGCTAGAGCCGAGCGTGAAACGATGTTGAAAGAAGCGCGTGATATCAAAAATAAAATGATTGATGATGCTAAGGGAGAAGCTCAGGAGCAAGCAAATAAAATGATTCAACAAGCGCAAGGAGCAATTGAAAGCGAAAAGAAAGCAGCTATGGCTGAACTTAAAAATCACGTTGCAGGTTTATCTTTAGAGATTGCTGAAAAAGTAGTGCGAGCTGAATTATCTAACAAAGACAAACAATTAAAATTGGTTGAAACTATGTTAGATGAAAAATCATTAAACTAAGATATAATGGCAGGAGCAAGAGCAGCAATACGTTACGCAAAGGCAGTGTTAAGTTTAGCAACAGATTTAAAATCTGCGGATGCTATAAATAAAGACATGAAATTAATTGCTGATACAGTAGCAGATAGTAAAGAGCTAAGTGATATGCTTCAAAGTCCTGTAATACCATCTTCAATAAAAAAATCAACCTTATTAGAGGTTTTTAAAAATTCTGACAAAACAACTAAAAGCTTAATAGATACTTTAATTACTAATAATCGAATTGATATTTTAGGTCATGTGGCTTCAAAATACAATCAGTTATTTGATGAGTCAAAAGGTATCCAATTAGCAACTGTGACTACAGCAGTAGAATTGACAGCAGATTTAAAGAAGAAAGTTTTAGCAAAAGCTAAAGCACTAACAGGAAAAGATGTTGAAGTAGAAAATAGTATTGATGAAAGCATTTTAGGTGGTTTCATTTTAAGAATAGGAGATGTGCAGTACAACGCAAGTGTTGCAAATCAACTAAACAAATTAAAAAGAGAATTTACATTAAACTAAGATATTCGTATCTAAATAAACAATAAGATGGCAGAAGTAAAACCAGCTGAAATATCAGCAATCTTAAAACAACAACTTTCAGGTTTTGAGGCTAGTGCTTCATTAGACGAAGTAGGAACTGTACTAACTGTAGGTGATGGTATTGTACGTGCTTATGGATTGGCTAATGCGCAATATGGCGAGTTAGTAGAATTCGAAGGCGGATTAGAAGGGATTGTACTTAACCTTGAAGAGGATAACGTAGGTATTGTATTATTAGGGACTTCTGTAGGTGTTAGAGAAGGGTCTATTGTAAAACGTACTGAGCGTATCGCTTCTATTAATGTTGGAGAAGGTATTGTTGGACGAGTTGTAGATACATTAGGTAATCCTATTGATGGTAAAGGACCAATCTCTGGAACGACTTATGAAATGCCTTTAGAGCGTAAAGCTCCCGGCGTTATTTATAGAGAGCCCGTAACTGAACCATTACAAACAGGAATTAAGGCTATTGATGCTATGATTCCGGTTGGTAGAGGGCAAAGAGAGTTGGTGATTGGTGACCGTCAAACGGGTAAAACAGCAGTTTGTATTGATACCATCATAAATCAAAAAGAATTTTACGATGCAGGTGAGCCTGTATATTGTATATATGTTGCTGTAGGTCAAAAGGCTTCAACAGTAGCTTTAATTGCT
>NZ_CAJQQI010000129.1 GCF_905480415.1 uncultured Algibacter sp.
TGACAAAAAAGATAATAGGGAAACCAAAACCAATAAATTTTGACGATAATTCATAATTTATATTTTGTTTAAAAATAATAAAAAAAAATGCTTTGAAAATTAATCCGAAGCATTTTTAGTAATTGAGTTTATGACTAAATAAAATTAAAAACAATATTTATTTTATGCTCCTGCAAACTCATTAAGTTTTGCCAGTTCACATATTTTTTTATGTAATCATTTTAATTTGGCTCTAAGTTTTTATTTGGAAATACAATGTTTATTTCTGTTATTCAGTATTTGAAAACTTAATGGAGCACTGCATGGTGGATAAGTTTTTTATTTTTTTGAGTAAACTTATTATAAATATTTGTCGACTTCAGTTCTTACTAAAAAACAATTTAGTATATAAAATGTTAAATTTTGTTGAAATACCTCTTTAGTTTTTTTTACTTAATTCCAATTAAACCAAATATTTATCATCATCTAGTTATAGCTAAGGAAACCATAGCTAAATTTAAACTACACAATAATTATTAAAAACGAAAAGGCTTTTCAATGGAAAAGCCTTTTCGTACTATTAGATTAAACTTTAATACCTTAAAGTTTCTCATTTTTTAGACCACTCAGTATTTTAATATCAAAATCCATTGATCCAAAAAATAAAAAGGCAAGACCTCCATAAAGTGGCTTAGAAATTTAAGAACCTTTTTGACATACACGTATTCATTAATGAGATCTTTTTAATAGAAATTAAGTACTTAAGATTGCTGTACATGTAATAATAATCGTAAGTATAATGGTACTTATAACCTTAATTAAGTTAACACTTTTATCTTTCATCCTGTTTATTTTTTTTTCTTAGTTTTTAATTTTATGTTACAACATCTCAAAATGACAGTAGTTCAACGTGTATACTAATTGCACTAAGGAAAATTTGATCGGTTTACATTTTTTAAATGAAGTTTTTTCATGGGAATCTAAAATAGTTTAATAAGCTAAACAAATAAATCAAATTCGATGAGTGGCGTGTTTAGTGTAGTTGAAAGGAGTCTTTATGTAGTTCAAATGAATTTTTATGAAGTGGTTCCAGTTTAAATTCTAATTTCAGGATAGTTCAAAAAACAAAACGCTTCAAGATTTATTCTTGAAGCGTTTTAAAATGGAGTTAGTCACTGAATATACTTAAAAACAATATTGATTTTCTGCTTTTACTTTTTCTGCAATTTCGTTACGTAAATCAACGATATCTGGATAGTTTGTGTATTTCGTGAAACGTTTAAGGCCCATAAGCATCATACGCTGCTCGTCTCCTTCAGCAAAAGAAATTATACTTTCTTTTCCTTTGCCTTCAACAATACTTACTGCGTTATATAGATATAATTTAGACATGGCGATTTGAACAGCTTGTTCCTTTTCACTAGTTCGTTTAACATTTTTCTCAGTTCTTAAAATTGTAGATTCAGCCATATAAATTTCAATTAATATATCTGCAGCTGCAATTAATAACTGTTGGTGTTCTTCTAATTGCGGTCCGAATTTTTGAACCGCAGAACCAGCAACCATTAAGAATACCTTTTTTAGTCTTCCAATCATTGCTTTTTCTTCAGAAAACAATTCAGAGTAATCTGGAGTTTCAAAGGACGGAATTCCCATGAGTTCATTGGCTACAGCAGTTGCTGGACCTAACAAATCTACATGACCTTTCATTGCTTTCTTTACTAACATTCCAACAGAAAGCATTCTGTTAATTTCGTTAGTTCCTTCGTAAATACGAGCAATACGCGCATCTCTCCAAGCAGATTCCATTGGTGTTTCTTCAGAGAAGCCCATACCACCAAAGATTTGAATTCCTTCGTCTGCACAGTTTTGTACATCTTCAGAAACTGCAACTTTTAATATAGAGCATTCAATAGCATATTCTTCAACGCCTTTAAGCTCTGCTTCTTGGTGTGTGTTTCCCGCCGCTTCTCGCATGGTAATGCGGTCTTCAATATTTTTCGCAGCTCTATATGTGGCAGATTCTCCGGCATAAGTATCGGTAGCCATTTGAGCAAGTTTTATTTTGATAGCTCCAAAATCTGAAATAGGCGTTTTAAATTGTTTTCTTTCGTTAGCATATTGCACACCATAGCTTAAAATTCTGCGTTGAGAATCTAAACACGCAGCGGCTAATTTAATACGACCTACGTTTAAAGCATTCATTGCAATTTTAAAACCTTCGCCACGGCCAGCTAACATATTTTCTATTGGTACAACACAATCGTTAAAGAACACTTGGCGCGTAGAAGAGGCACGAATACCTAATTTATGTTCTTCTTCACCCATGGTAATACCATTAGCAGCATCATTTTCAACAATGAAACCTGTAATGTTTTTATCACCTTCAATACGAGCAAAAACGATCATTACGCTACAAAAACCAGCGTTTGAGATCCACATTTTTTGACCGTTAATTTTATATGTTTTTCCATCTGCTGATAATTCTGCAGTAGTTTTACCAGAATTAGCATCAGATCCGGCACCTGGTTCTGTTAAACAGTAGGCTCCAAACCACTCACCAGAAGCCAATTTAGGCACGTATTTTTGTTTTTGAGCTTCTGTACCGTATAAGGTAATTGGCATAGTGCCAATACCTGTATGCGCACCAAATGCAGTACTAAAAGAACCTGTTCCAGATGAGATATAATCACATGTTAAACATGTAGATACAAAACCCATTCCTAATCCACCATAGGCTTCAGGAACTGCAACACCTAAAAATCCAAGTTCTCCAGCTTTACGCATAACGTCTTCAGTTAAAGCATAATCTTTAGCTTCAAAGCGAGGTTTATGAGGAATGATTTCACGGTCGTTAAATTCCATAACCGCTTCTTTCATCATATTTTGTTCTTCTGAAAAATCTTCAGGAGTAAATACGTCTTCGCATTTTGTTTCTTTTACTAAGAATTGACCTCCACGTAGGATATCTTTTTCAGTTGCTTCCATTTTATGTAATTGTATTAAGTTCTTTTTAATTTAAAAATTCAAATACTCCACAAGCACCTTGTCCAGTTCCAACACACATGGTTACTGCACCATATTTCCCTTGCATATTTTGCTTACGCATTTCATCAAATAACTGTACAGATAGTTTTGCTCCTGTACAACCTAATGGATGACCTAAAGCAATTGCTCCACCATTTACATTAATGATATCTGGATTTAAGTTTAATTCACGTATTACAGCTAAAGATTGAGAAGCAAAAGCTTCATTCAATTCAATAAGCGATAAATCGTCTTGCTTCAAACCTGCTTGTTTTAATGCTTTTGGAATTGCCTTTACTGGACCAATTCCCATAATGCGAGGCTCAACACCTGCAGCCGCATAGTTTACCATTCTTGCTACTGGTTCAAGATTTAACTCTTTCACCATATCTTCACTCATGACCATAACAAAGGCTGCACCATCACTCATTTGCGATGAGTTACCAGCTGTAACGCTCCCTCCAGCTGCAAATACAGCTCTTAATTTTGCTAGAGCTTCTTTGCTCGTTCCCTTTCTTGGACCTTCATCTTTAGTTACAGTATATGATTTTGTTGCTTTCTTTCCGTTAGCATCAAAATATGTTTGTTCTACTTCAATTGGTACAATTTGATCTTGAAAACGATTTTCTTCTAGGGCTCTTAATGCTTTCATATGAGAATTATAAGCAAATTCATCTTGATCTTCGCGTGATACGTTGAATTGATTAGCAACTGCCTCCGCAGTGTTTCCCATTCCCCAATAATAATCTTCGTGACCAGCTTTTACAATCGCGTCGTAATTTAATTCTGGCTTAAATCCTGTCATTGGCACGCTACTCATGCTTTCTGCTCCACCCGCAATAATACAATCTGCCATTCCAGCTTGAATTTTTGCAGTTGCCATACCAATAGTTTCCACTCCAGAAGAGCAAAAACGATTAACTGTTACACCTGGAACATCTATTACTTCCAATCCCATTAACGAGATTAAACGCGCCATATTTAAACCTTGAGCTCCTTCTGGCATGGCATTACCAACGATCACATCATCAATACGTTTTGGGTCTAGACCTGGCAATTCTTTCATCATATATTTGATGGTCTCTGCGGCCAATTCATCCGTTCTTTTAAAACGGAACACGCCTTTAGGGGCTTTACCAACTGCGGTTCTATATGCTTTTACTATATATGCTGTTTTCATTTTTCTTAGTTTCTTAAAGGTTTTCCTTTGGTTAACATGTGCTGAATTCTTTCCAAAGTTTTACGTTCTGTACAAAGCGAAAGGAAAGCTTCACGCTCTAAGTCTAACAAGTATTGCTCGCTTACTAATGTCGGTTCGGATAAATCTCCACCAGCCATAACGTAAGCCAATTTGTTAGCAATTTTCATATCATGTTCACTGATGTAGTGAGAGTCTTTCATAGCATCTGTACCTACTAAGAACATTCCTAGCGCTTGTTTACCAAGAACAAGAACATCTTTTCTGTGAACAGGTTGTGTGTAACCTGCATCTGCCATTAATTTAGCATGTGCTTTTGCAGTAGCTATTTGGCGGTCTTTATTTACTACAACAACATCTTTTCCTTTTTGTAAAAGCCCTAAATCGAAAGCTTCGTAAGCCGAAGTTGATACTTTTGCCATGCCAATAGTTAAGAAATATTCTTGAAGTGTATTTAATTGCACATCACCTTTTCTGAAAGTGTCTGATGCTCTTAAAGCCATTTCTTTAGAACCACCACCACCAGGAATTACACCAACACCAAACTCTACAAGTCCCATATAAGTTTCTGCTGCTGCTACAATTTTATCTGCGTGTAATGAAATTTCACAACCACCACCAAGTGCCATGCCGTGAGGCGCAGAAATTGTTGGGATTGAAGAATAACGCATACGCATCATGGTATCTTGGAAATATTTGATAGCTGCATTAAGCTCGTCGTATTCTTGTTCGGCAGCCATCATAAAAATCATGCCTATGTTGGCACCAACCGAGAAGTTTGGGCCTTGGTTTCCAACTACTAATCCGGCAAAATCTTTTTCAGCCATATCAATAGCTTTATTTAATCCTGCTAAAACGTCACCACCAATGGTGTTCATTTTAGATTGGAATTCTACATTAAGAATACCATCGCCTAAATCTTGAACAGAAACTCCAGAGTTACTATAAACTTCAGTTGTTTTTCTAACATTATCTAAAATGATAAACGAATCTTGTCCAGGAATTTTTTCTTGAATTTTCTTCGGAATATCATAACTATAAGAAGCACCATCTTGAATAGAGTAGAAGCTATCGCTTCCAGAGGCAATCATATCGTGAACCCAATCTGCAGGCGTTAAACCTTCAGCTTGCATCATCTCGACACCTTTTTCGACACCAATAGCATCCCAGATTTGAAAAGGACCATGTTCCCAGCCAAAGCCAGCTTTCATAGCATCGTCAATTTTGTATAATTCATCTGTAATTTCTGGAATACGATTTGAAACGTACGCAAATAATGCTGAAAAACTTTTTCTGTAGAATTCTCCCGCTTTATCTTTTCCTTTTACTAATACTTTAAAACGGTCTGCTACTTTATCAATTGTTTTTGTTAATTCTAAAGTGGCAAATTTTGCACGTTTGGCTGAACGATATTCTAAAGTGTTTAAATCGAGAGTTAAAATTTCTTTTTTGCCTTCAGCTGAAACAGTTTTCTTATAAAAACCTTGTCCAGTTTTACTTCCTAACCATTTATTTTCCATCATGGTATTGATGAAATCTGGTAATTTGAAAACCTCTAAACGCTCATCATCTTTACAGTTATCTGCAATCCCATTAGCTACATGTACTAGAGTGTCTAATCCTACAACGTCTACAGTTCTAAAAGTAGCCGATTTTGGACGACCAATTACTGGACCCGATAATTTGTCAACTTCTTCAACAGTTAAACCTAAATCTTTTACTGTATGAAATAGACTTTGAATACTAAAAATTCCGATTCGGTTTCCAATAAATGCAGGTGTATCTTTCGCTACTACAGAGGTTTTTCCAAGGAATTGCTCACCATAACCATTTAAGAAGTCTAAAACTTCTGAGGACGTATTTGGTCCAGGAATAATTTCGAATAATTTTAAGTAACGTGCTGGGTTAAAAAAGTGTGTACCACAAAAGTGTTTTTGAAAATCTTCAGAACGACCTGTATTCATGAATTTAATTGGAATACCAGATGTATTCGAAGTAATTAAGGTGCCGGGTGTTCTATGTTTTTCTAGCTTTTCAAAAACTTGTTGTTTAATGTCAAGTCTTTCAACTACAACTTCCATTATCCAGTCTACATCTGCTACTTTAGCAATATCATCATCTAAGTTTCCAGTTGTAATACGATTAACAAAAGAAGCATGATAAAGTGGTGCAGGTTTAGATTTTATTGAAGTAGTTAATGCATCATTAACTAATCTATTTCTAACAACTTTGTCTTCCAAGGTTAACCCTTTTGCTTTTTCTTTATCGTTTAGTTCTCTAGGTACGATGTCTAATAATAGGACATCTACACCTATATTGGCGAAATGGCAAGCGATACCACTTCCCATAATACCCGAACCAATAATGGCTATTTTTTTAATTCTACGTTTGCTCATTTTATTTTTCAACTATCAGATTGATTAAATATTTTTTTGTTACACACTATATCATTAATAACTTCTGCGACTTCATAAAAATTTAGTAACTGTTCTTCTGAAACATTATTTTTTATAGCTTCATTAAATAACAACACCTTTTCTCTTGAGTAGTCTCTTTTTTCTATACCAAAATCTGTTAGACCAATAATAACACCTCTACCATCACTAGGGTTCGGTTTTCTTGTGATTAAGCCTTTCTTTTCCATGGTTTTCAAGATTCTAGATAAACTAGTAGCTTCTATTCCCATTTTTGGACCTAGAGAAGTTGAGGGCGTTCCTTTTTCCGGGTCTATACTTAACAATGTAAAACCAGTTGCCATCGTACTTCCAAACTTTGAAGCTTCTTCATTATACATTTTTTGAACTGTTAGCCAAGTAGTTCGGAGTACATAATCAATGGTTTTTTCCTTCATAGTTTTACATTGGTGAAGCCAAATATAAAAAAAAATACTATGCACGCATAGTATTTTTGTGTTAAATTATATTTGTAATATGAATTAAACCTTAGAAATTAAAAAAAAATAGTAAACACCATGCTCTTGTATATATTCAGAAATTTACCGTTTACTAAATATATAAAAGCTATTTTGATTTAAGTAGAGTCAAATAGAATTTTATGTTAACTATTTTTTGATGAGATTATGGGCGATAAATTTTTTCGATTAAATCTAGATACCTGTTTTTAATAACAGCTCTTTTCATTTTCATAGTAGGGGTAAGATGACCTGAATCTATAGACCAAACTTCAGGAGTAATTTCAAATTTTTTAATTTGCTCCCATTTACCAAATTTTTGGTTGCATTTATCAACCTCTTTTTGAATTCGTTTTTGGATGATTTCTGAATTCGCAATATCTTGAAAAGAATTCCCAATTGACTGATGTTTATGTTCAATCCATTCTTTAACAAAATCAAAGTTTGGTTGAATTAGTGCTGCGGGCATTTTTTCACCTTCACCAATTACCATAATTTGTTCTATAAAACGAGATTGTTTTAAATCATTTTCAAGAAGTGTAGGTATAATATATTTTCCACCTGACGTTTTAAACATTTCTTTTTTACGACCAGTAATTTTCAAGAAGCCATCAGGGTCAATTTCTCCTTTATCGCCAGTATGGAAGTAATCACCTGTCATTACGCTTGCAGTTTTTTCTGGGTCCTTGTAATAGCCCATCATAACATTAGGGCCTTTTATTAAGATTTCACCATCCTCAGCAATTTTAACTTCAACACTATCAATAGGGATACCTACTGTACCAATTTTAAACATCTTGTCGGCATATCTACCTACTGAAACTACCGGTGATGTTTCTGTTAATCCATATCCTTCCATAATACGCATTCCAGCAGCAGAAAAAATTCTTGATAATCGAGGTTGAAGTGCAGCACTTCCAGATACCATTGTATGTAATTCACCTCCTAGAGCAGCTCGCCATTTACTAAAAATAAGTTTGCTAGCAATACTTAATTTAAATTCATACCAAGCACCATTTTGTCCATATGGCTCCCATTTTTCACCTAAGCTAACAGCCCAATAAAACAAGGCTTTTTTAATACCGGTAAGTTCTTCGGCTTTTGCCATTATTTTATCATACACTTTTTCTAAGAGCCTTGGTACAACACTCATCATGTTGGGTTTAATTTCTTTGGCATTTTCACCTATTTTATCAAGTGCTTCTGCGAAATATATAGAAGTTCCCGAATGCTGGTATACGTAAATTAAAACACGTTCAAAAATATGACATATAGGCAAAAAACTGAGTACTCGTGTTTCTCCTTCATCCAAAGGTACTCTTGGAATACTATCTATAACATTACTTGTAATATTCCAATGAGAAAGCATAACCCCTTTAGGAGTACCTGTGGTGCCCGATGTGTATATAATTGTAGCTAAATCAGAGGGCTTTACTTCATTTTTTCGAATTTCCACTTCTTCTTGATTAGAAGTGTCTTTCCCTAATTCTAATAATTCAGAATAATGTTTACATCCTTTAATATGATCAAAAGAATAGACTTCTTTTAAACCCGTATTCTTTATTACTTTATTGACTTTGCCTAATACTTCTTCGTCTGAAACAAAGCAATAAGTAGATTCGCTATGATTTAAAACATATTCATAATCTTCAGCACAAATGGTTGGATATATTGGGATATTTTGTGCACCAATTTGAAGTATGCCAATATCCATAATATTCCACTCCGTTCTGTTGGTTGTAGAAATAAGAGCTATTCTATCCCCCTTTTTAACCCCGAGTTTTAGTAGAGCTCTACTTATAGCATTTGCTTTATCTATATATTCTTGTGTTGAAGTTTTGACCCATTCACCGTTGTATTTAGTAACTAAAGCGGCATCATTAGGTTTATTTTCTAATTGGTAATAAGGAAAATCAAAAAGTCTTGTTATCTCTTTCATAGGGAATATATAATATGCAACGATGCAAAGTATGAAAATAAAAATGATTTACAAATTGAGTGTGTGAAATGGTGCCAAATAAACTAAATTTAATATAATGCTGCCTTAATTCCATGTTTGTGCTCTTTTAAATCTGATTTTGTAATTATTATGTTTATTAATATTGCCTGCGGTATTGCAATTATATCTTCGGCGAGCCCAATGATGCAAGAAAAACTTAATTACACAGCAACGGAAACTGCAGCTATAGTTGGTTTAATAGATGTGTTTAATGGTTTGGGTAGAATAATTGGTCTACGTTATCCGATTATTTAGGAAGAACAAATACTTACATTATTTTCTTTGCTTTCCAGGTTTTAGCCTTCATCATCTTTCTTCTTGCCAAAAACCTCAATGGAGTTGACCTTTTTAGTCGTTCTCTTTACCGTAATAACCATGTATGGTGGTGGTTTTGCAACGCTACCTGTATTTTTAGGAGATTTATTTGGAACAAAACAATTAGGGGCTATCCACAGCATGGTATTAACTGCATGGGGATTAGCGGGTGTTGTAGGACCAACTATTTATGATATGGTTAAGAATGCTATAGGTTCACTAGATACCACCTTGAAAGTTTTTGCTGGATTATTTACCATTGCTTTATTCGTGTCATTAATAATGAAACGTACAGTGACAAGAGCATATCGAAAAATGGATGAAAAAATAGAAAAACAATTGAATTTGGTATAGACTTTAATACTAGAATTAATTAGAAAGCACGGTCATATTTTTGGAAGTACTTTTTTTTTGGTATCAGTTTATTTCTTCCTAAAAAATTTTCTTTTAGAAAATTTAGTTCAGCTACAAATAGCATATTTTTTCTAACGTTTTATTTAATTAAAAATCAATTTTTTTTCAAATTTAAATTGTTTCCACATGACTTTTGTCATGATAATTCATTCATTTATAAGTTACTTTTATTGAACTTTTTATACAAGGATAATTAAAATAAATATTATGGAAATACTTGAAAAAACAAAGGCTCGAGTTTTTAAATTTGGGGACAAAACAGCTGATGGAAACAGCACAATGAAAAACCTATTGGGTGGTAAAGGAGCTAATTTAGCAGAAATGAGCGCAATAGGAATTCCTGTCCCTCCAGGGTTTACTATTACTACTGAAGTTTGTACGGAATATAACCTTTTAGGCCAAGAGGCTGTTGTAGGAATGATTAAGGAAGAGGTCGAAGCATCAATCGCCAAAATAGAGTCTCAAATGGGAACAGCTTTTGGTGATAAAGATAATCCATTGTTAGTATCAGTGCGTTCTGGGGCAAGGGTTTCCATGCCAGGAATGATGGATACTGTACTTAATCTAGGAATGAATGATGAAGTGGTTCTTGGGTTAGCCAAAAAAACAAATAATGAGATTTTTGCTTGGGATTCATACCGTCGTTTTATTCAAATGTATGGTGACGTAGTTTTAGGTATGAAACCAGAATCTAAAGAAGATATCGATCCTTTTGAAGAGATAATGGAAGCCTTAAAGCATAAACGTGATATAGAATTAGATACAGAATTTACAGTACAAGATTTAAAAGATTTAGTATATGATTTTAAAGAAGCCGTCAAAAAACGTACAGGACACGATTTTCCAACAAACCCTTGGGAACAACTTTGGGGAGCTGTTGTAGCGGTTTTTAATAGCTGGAATGGTGATAGAGCTGTGTACTATAGAAATATGAACGGTTACCCAGCTGATTGGGGAACAGCAGTTAACGTACAAGCTATGGTTTACGGTAATATGGGAGATAACTCCGGAACTGGTGTGTGTTTTACGCGTGATGCTGGTACAGGTGAAAATCTTTTCAATGGAGAATATTTAATTAATGCACAAGGTGAAGATGTTGTCGCAGGGACTAGAACTCCGCAACAAATTACAAAAGTAGGGTCATTGCGTTGGGCTGAATTAGCAAAAGTTGAAGAAGAAGACCGATTGGCTAACTATCCTTCATTAGAAGAATTAATGCCAGTAATCTTTAATGAATTAAACGGATACCAAGAAAAGTTAGAGTTACATTATAAAGATATGCAGGATATGGAGTTTACCATGCAAGATGGTAAACTTTGGATTCTTCAAACGCGTAATGGTAAACGTACTGGAGCTGCAATGGTTAAAATTGCAATGGATTCTTTAAAAGAAGGTTTACATACAGAAAAAGAAGCAATGCTTAAAATTGAACCTAATAAATTAGATGAATTATTACATCCAATTTTTGATCCAAAAGCATTGAAAACTGCTAATGTAATTGCACAAGGTTTACCTGCATCTCCTGGAGCTGCAACTGGTAAAATTGTTTTCTTTGCTGATGAAGCTGCAAAATATAAACATAGTATTTTAGTTCGTATCGAAACGTCTCCAGAAGATTTAGAAGGTATGAACATTGCTAAAGGTATTTTAACAGCTCGTGGTGGCATGACTTCTCACGCAGCCGTTGTAGCACGTGGCATGGGTAAATGTTGTGTGTCTGGTGCGGGTGCATTGAAAATAAATTATAAAAACAGAACTTTAACAGTTGATGGTCATGAATATCACGAAGGTGATTGGATTTCTTTAAACGGTTCTACAGGAAATATTATTGAAGGAAAAGTTGCTACAATTGAACCAGAATTAAGTGGTGAATTTGCAGAAATAATGGAATTGTCAGATAAGTTTGCAACTATGCAAGTTCGGACAAATGCAGACTCTCCAAAAGATGCAAAAGTAGCTGTGAAATTTGGTGCGCAAGGTATCGGCTTAACTAGAACAGAGCACATGTTTTTTGATGTTGACCGTATTAAAGCCATGCGTGAAATGATTTTAGCAGATACTGTTAAAGGACGTAAAGAAGCATTAAATGAATTATTACCTATGCAACGTGAAGACTTTGAAGGTATTTTTGAAGCAATGGCTGGTTTACCCGTAACGGTTCGTTTATTAGATCCACCATTACACGAGTTCGTGCCTCATCAATTAGCTACTCAAAGAGATTTAGCTGAAGATATGCATATTTCTTTAGAAGCTGTTAAAAGTAAAGTAGCTGAATTAGAAGAATTTAACCCAATGTTAGGTCATAGAGGCTGTAGATTGGGTATTACATATCCTGAAATTACAGAAATGCAAGCAAGAGCTATTATAGAAGCTGCATTAAACTTAAAAGAAAGAGGTGTTGTCGCGAAACCAGAAATTATGGTTCCTTTAATAGGTACAATTGCTGAATTTGAAAATCAAGAAACCATTATTAGAGCAACTGCAGATAAAGTTTTTGAAGAAAGAAACGATTCTATTGAATATTTAGTAGGAACGATGATTGAAATTCCAAGAGCTTGTTTAACTGCAAATTTAATTGCTAAAAGAGCTGATTTCTTCTCATTTGGAACAAACGATTTAACACAAATGGCATTTGGTTATTCTCGTGATGATGCTGGTAAATTCTTGCCTGTATATATTGAAGAAGGCATCTTAAAAAATGATCCTTTTGAAGTATTAGATCAAGAAGGTGTAGGTCAATTAGTTGAAATGGGAACTACTAAAGGTAGAAGTACAAAACCTAATTTAAAAGTAGGTATTTGCGGGGAACATGGCGGAGAGCCTAGTTCTGTTGAATTCTGTTATAATACTGGTTTGAACTACGTAAGTTGTTCTCCATATCGAGTGCCAATAGCTCGGATTGCATCTGCACAAGCGGCTATAAAAGCAACTTTATAATAGTTTTCTAATTTTTTTTACATGATAAGCCTCGAAATGAATATTTCACTTCGGGGCTTTTTTTATTCTATTTCGTAAGATTATCTGTTTTCAATCCAAAGTCGAGCATTCACAAAAGCCTCTAGCCAAGGTGAAACTTCATCTTTGCGTCCATCAGGATAATTAGCCCAATTCCATTGAAATGTAGAACGCTCAATGTGTGGCATAGTTACTAAGTGGCGCCCTGTTTTATCAGACATCATAGCCGTATTAAAGTCAGAACCATTAGGGTTATGTGGATAACTTTCATAGCCATATTTAGCCACAATATGATATTTGTCTTCAGAGTATGGTAAGCTAAATTTACCTTCACCATGTGAAATCCAAACTCCTAAAGTCGTTCCTGCGAGTGTAGAAAGCATCACAGAATTATTCTCTTGAATTTTTACTGAAGTAAATGAACTTTCATGTTTATGAGAATCATTATGATCCATTTTACCATGAACGTCATGCTCTGGGTTTATCTCTTCTAATTCCATAAACAATTGGCACCCGTTGCAAATTCCAACAGAAAGCGTGTCTTCTCTATTGAAGAAATCTTGTATCACTTTATTAGCCTTTTCGTTATATTTAATAGCTCCTGCCCAACCTTTTGCAGAACCCAAAACATCAGAGTTGCTAAATCCACCAACAGCGCCTAAAAACTGAATATCTTTTAGGTTTTCACGACCAGAAATTAAATCGGTCATATGAACATCCTTCACATCAAAACCAGCTAAATACATAGCATTTGCCATTTCGCGCTCAGAGTTACTTCCTTTTTCTCGAAGGATAGCCGCTTTTGGTTTTGTGTTTCCAATTACTGGTAATTTTCCAGTAAAATGCTTTGGGAATGTATATTGTAACGGTTGATTTTTATAATTGTCAAATCGGTCTTGAGCTAAACCATTTGCTGTTTGCTTTTGGTCTAATAAAAAAGATGTTTTATACCAAACATCTCTCATTGTAGCAACATCAAAAGAGAAGTCATCTTCGTTATTTTTAATGTTCACTATTCCTGTATTATTTGCAGTTCCAATAGTGAAAAATTCTATATTATTTTCTGATAAAATAGTTTCAATTGAAGCATCACCTTGAAAAACTAGTCCTGAATTTTCAGAGAATAAAACTTTTATAGAATCTTCCTCATTTAAAGCAGAGATATCAAAATCAGCACCTAAGTTAATATCAGCAAAACATAGTTCTAACAAGGTGGTAATTAATCCACCAGAAGCCACATCGTGTCCAGCAGAAATTTTATCTGCTTTAATTAAGTTTTGGATGGTATTAAAAGTGTCTTTTACAAAGCTCGAATTTTTTACATCTGGAGCTTCATTTCCAATGGTATTTAAAACTTGGTTAAAAGAACTTCCGCCTAATTTAAAATCATCTTGCGAGATATTAATATAATAGATGTTTTCTCCGTTTTGTTGTAAAACAGGTTCCACAACTTTAGAGATTTCATTACAATTTGCAGCAGCAGAAATAATAACAGTTCCTGGAGAAATGACATCACCATCTTTATATTTTTGTTTCATAGAAAGCGAATCTTTTCCAGTTGGAACATTGATTCCTAAATCGATCGAGAATTCTGAAATAGCTTTAACAGCTTTATATAAACGCGCATCTTCACCTTCATTTTTACAGGGCCACATCCAATTGGCAGAAAGAGAAATAGAGGCTAAATTTTCTTTTAATGGTGCCCAAATGATGTTAGTTAACGCTTCTGTAATTGAATTTCTACTACCTGCTTCTGGATGGATTAATCCAGATATAGGCGAGTGGCCAATAGAGGTCGCAACCCCTTCTTTTCCTTTAAAATCCAATGCCATAACACCAACATTATTTAACGGAATTTGTAAAGGACCAACACATTGTTGTTTGGCTACTTTGCCGCCAACGCATCGATCTACTTTATTAGTTAACCAATCTTTACAAGCTACAGCTTCCAATTGTAAAACCTGCTCTAAATAGATTTGTAAATTCTTCGTTTTATATCTTGAGTTTTTATAATGTCGGACAACAGTTTTATCAGTTAAAATAGTTTTAGGAGAACTACCAAACATGTCTTCTAAAGCTAAATCCATAGGTTTATCTCCTGTGGTTTTAGATTCGAAAGTAAAACGATTGTTTGTTGTCACATCTCCAACAGTATACATTGGCGAACGTTCCCGGTCTGCAATGTTGTGAAGTGTTTCTATATGTTCCTCACCAATAACCAATCCCATACGTTCTTGAGATTCGTTTCCTATAATTTCTTTTGCAGATAACGTAGGATCTCCAATTGGTAATGCATCTAAATCTATTTTTCCACCTGTATCTTCAACCAATTCAGATAGACAGTTTAAGTGTCCTCCAGCACCATGATCGTGAATAGAAACAATGAAATTCTCTTCACTTTCTACCATACCACGAACAGCGTTAGCAGCACGTTTTTGCATTTCTGGATTGGAACGTTGTACTGCATTTAATTCAATTCCTGAAGCAAGTGCTCCAGTGTCGGCAGAAGATACTGCAGCGCCACCCATACCAATTCGATAATTATCACCACCAAGAATTACAATTTTATCGCCTTCTTGAGGTGTGTCTTTTAGAGCCTGATCTGCTTTTGCGTATCCAATTCCACCAGCTTGCATAATAACTTTATCAAAACCAAGTTTTCTTGCTGTTGATGTACTTACTGCTGAGTTTTCTTGATGTTCAAAAGTTAATACCGAACCACAGATTAGAGGTTGTCCAAATTTATTACCAAAATCTGATGCACCATTAGATGCTTTTATCAAAATATCCATTGGTGTTTGGTATAACCAATCTCTTGCTTCAAATTTTTGTTCCCAATGCCTGTTTTCTTCTAATCGAGAATACGACGTCATATAAACCGCAGTTCCTGCAAGAGGAAGCGACCCCTTCCCACCAGCAAGTCTATCTCTAATTTCACCACCAGCGCCCGTTGCAGCACCATTAAAAGGCTCAACGGTAGTAGGAAAGTTATGCGTTTCCGCTTTAAGCGAAATAACAGATTCAAAATCCTGTGTGGTATAGTAATCAGGAATATCTGCTCGTTTAGGTGCAAATTGTTCCACTTTTGGGCCTTTTATAAAAGCCACATTGTCTTTATAAGCAGAAACAATATCGCCTGGATGTTGCTTCGCAGTTTCTTTAATTAATTTAAATAATGAGATCGGTTTTTCTTCACCGTCTATCACAAACGTGCCATTGAAAATTTTATGACGACAATGCTCACTATTAACTTGCGAAAACCCAAATACTTCCGAGTCGGTTAAAGGACGACCAATTTTCTTAGCAACACCATCTAAATACGATACCTCTTCATCGCTTAATGATAAACCTTCTTGTTGATTGAAGGCTAAAATATCTTCAATATTAAGGATAGGTTCTGACTGAATATCAATAGTAAATGAGTCTTGACTTAAACCGCTGAATTTCTCAGAAATCATTGGGTCAAAATCATTAAAATCTTCTAAAACAGGCTGAAATTCTTCAATTCTGATGATGTCTGAAATCCCCATATTTTGAGTAATTTCAACAGCATTGGTACTCCAAGGGGTTATCATTGCTGCGCGCGGACCAATAAAAATAGCATCTAAGGATGCTTGTTCTATTTTGGGCTGATTGCCAAAAAGCCATGTTAATCTTGAAGTCGTTTCAGTTGATAATTCTTTTGTAGTTTGAACAGCAAATATGTTGCTGGTTGTGTTTCCAAAGAAATGAATCATTAGGTCTTGATTAGTATTTATTTAAAGAAAGGGCAAATTTACTTTTTTTAGTGGAATTTTAGTTAAAAAATGATATCGAAAATTTTGAGTTATCCAAGAGTTTTGAACAAAAAAAGCGACTTATATAAAGCCGCTTAGAATTTAATTTTTAATTAACCTTTTCTCTAGTTCTTTACCGTCAGACAGTATTACATTTACTATTAAGATGGATTGGTTTTTTATATTTATTTAAACTTAAAACTATTTTTTTTAGGAGTTTTTTATAGCTTAATCAGTTTTTTAGTAACCGATTTATTTCCGTTACTAATGGATACCAAGTAAACGCCTTTGTTTAAATTGGAAACCTTAATATAGCTTTTGGAAGCATCTACACTGCTATCAGTAATTTTTTCGCCTAGAATACTAAATATTTTAACATTTAATATTTCGTTAGCTTTTATAAATAATTGGTCTCCATTTAATGGATTAGGGTATAATTTAATAGCTACAAAGTCGTTATTATCGATATCTAAAGTACCCGTGTAACAAGTAAAAGATAAATCATCTATTCTCACTCTATTAGTAGTTGATTGATTGTCCAAAACAACAGTAACACTTCCTGAAGTATTTATATTAGATAGTGTTGTTGTCGTACTAGTTGTGTTATCTGAACCGTACGGTATAGAGCCTACAGATACATTATTTACAAGAACATCAAAAGTACCTGCAGAACCGCCAAAAGTGAGTTGGGTTGTAACCGTTAAGCTTCCTATACCACCGCTTAAAGCGGGAGATGTTAATGTGCCATTTCTAATACAAATCGCTTTAGAGTTTAATGATTGGTCTGTTCTAGCATCTGTAGCAGTCCAAAATCCATCTGTTCCTGTCCATGTGCGTGTTGTATAATTACTTTGACCTGCAGGAATATTTGCAAAATCTTCAGAGGCACAGTCTGACGAACCAACTAATGTTGTTTCGATTGCAGAATTACTCTGAGAAGATGCATTACCTGCAGCATCTTTAGCTAAAATGGTAAAGGTATAAGCTGTTTCAGAGGCTAAGTTTAAAACAGTATATGTTGTTGTGTTAGATCCTGTATTTACATAAAAGATACCACCAACATACACATCATAACTTGTAACTGCCGTATTATCTGTGGAAGCAGTCCAAGATAAATCTATGGTTGATGCTGTTGGGTTTGAGGCCGTTAAACTTGCAGGTATCGTTGGGTCTTCCGTATCAGGTGCTGTAGTTGTTTCGGTTGCAGAAGTACTAAGAGAAGATTCGTTGCCCGAAGCATCTTTTGCCAAAAGCGTAAATGTATAAGCTGTTGAGGCTGTTAAACCTGTAACTGTATATGTTGTAGTGTTAGATGAAGTATTTACATAAAAGGCACCACCTAGATATACATCGTAACTTGAAACTGCAATATTATCTGTTGAAGCAGTCCAAGATAAATCTACGGTTGTTTCTGTTGGGTTTACAGCTGCTAGAGCTGTAGGTGTTGTTGGGACTTCTGTGTCAGGTGTTGTATTCCAACGATCTTGAGCAGGTGTTCCTCCCCAAATAACTGTAGCTAAATATGGATTGTCTATAAATGGATTTCTGTTTCCTTGGGCGTAGGTATTGCTTGTATTTGCGTGGTATGTATTCCTCTTATCTTCGATTTCTGAAACAGGATCGATTGAATTCCAATCTAATAAAAGATCAATCATATTAATATCAAAAGCGTTTGTTGATCCATCTGTGGCAAACGAGGGATAACATCTATTACCTAATCTTAAATACATGTACATAATTATTCTTGCAGCATCACCTCTCCACTCGTCACCAGGATACCAGCCACCAGAAACACTACCTGAATTTCCAGAACCTGCTGCAAATTTTAAATTCCCTCGACTACCGTTCATGTCCACATCAGCAGGTCTCAGGTTATGAGCATCGGCATAAGCGAAGATGTCATCTTCTAATTTAGGACTTGCCAAAGAATTTGGAAAGGTATGTTCTCTATTCCAATCGGTACCATTGGTCCCTCCATTTAAATTTTTAGATCTTGAGCGGTCTGTTTTAGAATTACCATCTGTATCGTTATAGCCATAAATTAATAAGACATTGCTATTATTATCTGGGTCTTCGTCTGTTATTTTACTCGAATCCCAAATCTCTGAGTAACTAAGGAAGTTGCTGTGTTTCGCTATAGTTTCAATGGCTAAATCGTTAAATAAAGTCATGCCAGTAGTATTGAAATCTACATCTGTGTAGTAGGTTTGTTGGCTTGCAGGCGGTGTTAATTGCGCAAATGCAATCGATGTTACTAATAAGAATACTAAGTAAATGTGTTTCATTTATAGGGAGGTTATGGTATGATAATTTTTTCTTACCCTAAATATAATTGTTTATATCTATTAAATGAAATTAATTACCATAGACGGATATTTTTTGATAGATAATATCATTTATGTAGCTTTTTTAATACCTTTAAATTTGGTTTTAAAAAGTAAAAAAAGAGTTGAATTGATTTTAAAATAAAATCAAAAAAGCATTATTTTGTTAAATAGTTCCTTATTAAGATTTCCGCTCCAGTAAAGCCATATAAAACCCATCAAAACCAGATTTATGAGACAAGAC
>NZ_CAJQQI010000130.1 GCF_905480415.1 uncultured Algibacter sp.
AAATAGATATGTAAATAGTGCTTAAAATTTTTCTCGTAATACTATTTTTCTTTTTTACTTATTATAAATTTATTACATTTGGCATCGTACTAAAAAAAAATATTAAAAATGAAAATAATGAAATGTTTAAGTCTTGCAGCAATGGTAATTCTGCTAGTGTCATGCAATAATAATGGAGCAGCACAAAAACCCATAAAGACAGAATTAGATTCGGTTAGTTATGCTATCGGAATGGATGTTGCTAAAAATGTAAAAGCTAGTTTTGATGATTTTGATAACGAATTGTTTATTCAAGGATTTACAAATGTTTTAGATTCTACAGACATATTAATTGATGCGACTATAGCGCAACAAGTTGTTAGAACATATTTTCAAAATAAACAGAAAGAAGATGCCATTAAGAGTCAAGAAGCAGCTGCCGAAAATAAGGAAGCAGGAGAGAAATTCTTAGCTGAAAATAAAACTAAAGAAGGTGTTCAAACTACTGCAAGTGGTTTGCAGTATTCTGTTTTAAAAGAAGGAACAGGTGAAAAGCCAACAACAGCATCTAAAGTAAAGGTGCATTATCATGGAACTTTAATTGATGGTACTGTATTCGATAGTTCAGTTGATAAAGGAGAACCTGCAGAATTTGGAGTAACACAAGTTATAAAAGGTTGGACTGAAGGTTTACAATTAATGAATGTAGGTGCTAAATACAAATTTTTTGTACCTAGTAGTTTGGCTTACGGTGCTAACCCAAGACCAGGCGGAGTAATTAAACCTAACGCAACATTAATATTTGATGTAGAATTGTTAGAAATTGTAAAGTAATAGTTTATTATATATTCTTAGAAAAAACAGGAAGTTTTACTTCCTGTTTTTTTTGTTTCTAATTTTTTATGATGTATTGAATATTCAAATTGTAACTTTGCAGTAGATTAAATGAAAAATAAGATGAGCCATAAAGCAGGTTTTGTAAATATTATAGGGAATCCTAATGTTGGGAAATCAACATTAATGAACGCATTTATTGGAGAAAAACTTTCAATTATAACGTCAAAAGCACAAACTACAAGACACCGAATTTTAGGTATTGTAAATGGTGAAGATTTCCAAGTCGTTTTAAGTGATACCCCCGGCATTATAAAACCAGCCTATGAGCTTCAAGAGTCTATGATGGGTTTCGTTAAATCTGCTTTTGAAGATGCCGATGTACTTCTTTATATGGTAGAAATTGGAGAAAAGGAATTAAAAGACGAAGCATTCTTTAATAAAATTACCAATTCAAAAATCCCTGTTTTGTTATTATTAAATAAAATAGATAAGTCAGATCAAGGGCAGTTGGAAGAACAAGTTCAAACTTGGGCTGAAAAAGTGTCAAATGCAGAGATCTTTCCAGTGTCAGCACTCGAGGGTTTCAACGTAAAAGAAGTCTTTACTCGTATTTTAGAATTGCTTCCAGAATCGCCACCGTTTTATCCTAAAGATCAATTAACGGATAAGCCAGAACGATTTTTTATTAATGAAACGATTCGAGAAAAGATTCTAATGCATTACAAAAAAGAAATTCCTTATGCTGTTGAAGTAGATACTGAAGAATTTTTTGAAGAAGAGACTATTATTAGAGTGCGTTCTGTAATTATGGTAGAGCGAGAAACCCAGAAAGGGATTATTATAGGGCATAAAGGGAGTGCGCTAAAACGAGTAGGAGTTGAATCTAGAAAAGACTTAGAGAAATTTTTTGGTAAACAAATTCATATTGAATTATACGTTAAAGTGAACAAGAATTGGCGTAGTAATCAAAACCAACTTAAACGTTTTGGTTATAATTAAGGTGTTTTTTTTAGGTCTAGACTTAGTGTGTTAGTCATGAAATCATTAAGTAATCGCATGTCATTAGTGCTGGATGCTTTGCCAATACTTCCTGCAAAATATAAAGTAACCCATATTAAAATCATCAATAACGTTATGCTGGCTTGAACGGCATAGGTTTGGTTTAAAGTCCAGTTGGTATAAGTCCAAATGGCAAAGGCAATAAATATTACTGCAACTAGAAAATGAAGAAACATAAAAAGCGTCCAAACTGTAGGGTTGGGACCAAATAAACATGCAGTGTGCTAGAATTATCATCAACCTTATTTATTTCAAGATGTAATTGTGGTGACCAGAAATGTTGCTTATCCTTAGGAAATTTAATAAAAACATGGTCATCAACTCTGGTTATAATAAATTCAGATTGAGTTGTTTTTTCATTTTCAAAATCACTCAAAATGGCTTCATTATACCTCGGGATTTCCATTTTAAACCTTGGGCGTAATGCAATGTCATTTTTTAGCGGCATTCATATTAATTTTAGTAAAGTAAATTACTGTTTTTTTCTTTAAACTTTAAATACATTCAATCTTTATTAAAAAAGAACTTTACTTCGTCTATATTCCCTACTTTTGCAAAATATTTCGGATAGAAATAATAACGGCATCAGATAAGGTGTAGCATACAATTTAATGATTATGAGTAATATAGTAGCCATAGTAGGGAGACCAAATGTTGGAAAATCAACGCTTTTCAACCGTTTAATACAACGAAGAGAAGCTATTGTTGATGCTGTAAGTGGCGTTACAAGAGACCGTCATTACGGTAAAAGTGATTGGAATGGAAAAGAATTTTCTTTAATTGATACTGGAGGGTATGTATTAGGAAGTGATGATATTTTTGAAGCTGAAATAGATAAACAAGTAGAGTTAGCTATTGATGAAGCTGATGCTATTATTTTTATGGTAGATGTGGAATCTGGGGTTACTGGAATGGATGTAGATGTTGCTAAGCTACTTCGTAAAATAAGTAAACCTGTTTTTTTAGTAGTCAATAAAGTTGATAATGGAAAGCGTGCAGAAGATGCGGTTGAGTTTTATTCATTAGGTTTAGGTGATTATTATACCGTTGCTAGTATTAATGGAAGTGGTACAGGCGAACTTTTAGATGCTTTAATAGAAGCCTTACCTGAAAAAGAAGAGGTTATAGAAGCTGAACTTCCTCGTTTTGCTGTGGTTGGTCGTCCAAATGCTGGGAAATCATCATTTATAAACGCCCTTATTGGTAAAGATAGATATATAGTAACGGATATTGCGGGTACAACAAGAGACTCCATTGATACAAAATATAATCGTTTTGGATTCGAATTTAATTTAGTAGATACTGCAGGAATTCGAAGAAAATCCAAAGTAAAAGAAGATTTAGAGTTCTATTCTGTTATGCGTAGTGTAAGAGCCATAGAACACAGTGACGTATGTCTTATCGTTTTAGATGCTACTCGTGGTTTTGACGGACAAGTACAAAACATTTTTTGGTTAGCAGAACGTAACCGAAAAGGTATTGTAGTTTTAGTAAATAAATGGGATTTAGTAGAGAAAGACCATAAGTCTGTAAAGGAATTTGAAAAAGTAATAAGACAACAAATGGAACCTTTTACTGATGTTCCAATTGTTTTTATATCAACATTAACAAAACAACGTATATTTAAAGCCATTGAAACGGCTGTCGAGGTTTACCAAAACCGAAACAAGAAAATCAAAACTAGTAAGCTTAATGAGGTGATGTTGCCCATTATAGAAAATTACCCACCGCCAGCGTATAAGGCAAAGTATGTCAAGATTAAATACGTGATGCAGTTGCCAACACCACAACCTCAATTTGCGTTTTTCTGTAATTTACCGCAGTATGTAAAAGACCCATATAAAAGGTTTTTAGAAAATAAATTGAGAGAACATTTCGGATTTAATGGCGTGCCTATTAGTATTTACATGCGTAAGAAATAGTTTTAGAAAAGATATTATTTAGTTTACTAAAACACTCTTACGTGGGAGATTTTAATTATTCTGTAATTAATGAATTTATCATTACTGTAGAAAGAAATATATCTTGTCGATTTAAATAGGTAGGTGCAAAGTAAATCAAATTAATAAGTTTATTGTTAATTGAAATTACCATCCTCCAGAAGCGCCACCGCCACCAAATCCGCCACCACCAAATCCGCCTCCAAAACCACCGCCACCGCCAGAACTTCCGCCCCAACCGCTAGATGAACCTTTTCGGTAATTGCCACGGCCCATATTGCTCAAAATAATAGCTTCTAATAAACCACTTCCAGCAGATCGACGTCCTCTATTTCCACCACCGCCACGTCTGTTTTTGGAAATTGAAATCAGGATAATGATAAATATGAAAATCAGAACAAATATAAGTCCAATGGGAAACTCACTACCATTTGATTGTCGTGAGCCTGTATATTCACCATTGAGAACTTGAAAAATAGCATCAGCACCTTTGTTTAATCCTCCAGGGTAATCATTTTGTTTAAAATAAGGGATAATATCTCGTTCTATAATTCGCTTAGACATGGCATCCGTTAATAAGTGCTCAACACCATATCCCGTATTTATAGCGATTCTTCTATCTCCTTTTGCCAATAGTATTAAAATACCATTATCTTCTTTTTCTTGACCAATACCCCATTCTTGCCCCCATTTTGCTCCTAAATAGTTAATATTTTCACCATTTGTAGAATTGATAACAGCAATAACTATTTGAGTTGATGTCGTGTCAGAATACCTAATAAGTTTTTGCTCTAAATCACTTTTTTGATCAGCAGAAAGTAAATTCACATAATCATAAACACTGGTTTGAAGCTCGGGCTTCTTAGGGATATCATACTGGGCAAAAGAGAAGCTAAAAGATAATATAGCAAGCAGTAAGGTAGGTATAACTTTGCTTTTTAAGTTATGCTGTGACTGCGACTGAATACTGCACACTGAATACTGCATTTTATCCTTTAGAAATCTCGTTAGTTAGTTCGTTTGAGTCAGAATCTGAATATGGAAAATAGGTTTTAAGTTGTTCACCAGATTTTAAAACACCTTCAATTAAGCCTTGTTTAAAATCACCTTTTTTGAAATGTGATTGCATGATGTTTTTAGTGCTGTCCCAAAAATCATTTTCAACCACATCATTAATACCTTTGTCTCCAAAAATAACGAAGGTTTTATCTTCAATGGCAACATAAATTAACACCGCATTTTGAAGTTTGGTGTTATCCATTTTTAAAGTATGAAAAAGTTCTATAGCACGATTTGTAGCATCGCCTTTGCATGTTTTTTCTATATGTACACGAATTTCTCCCGAAGTATTTAATTCTGCAACACGAATAGCCTCAACAATGTCTTGTTCTTCGTCTGCAGTTAGAAAATCTTCAACTTTATTTGACATTTTAAAATTCTACTTTAGGAGCGTTTTCACTACCGGGAGCACTTTTAAATCGAGCCATTTCTTCAAATCCAAATAAGCCGGCTAATAATTTGCCAGGGAATTTTGTAGTGAATTTGTCATAAATATTTACAGCTTCATTAAAACGGTCTCTAGTCACGTTAATTCTATTTTCTGTACCTTCTAACTGTGATTGTAGTTCAAGAAAACTCTTGTCTGCTTTTAAATCAGGATATCTTTCTACAGTTACTAATAATCTAGATAATGCGCCACTTAAGCCTTGTTGAGCCTTTTGAAATTGAGCCATTTTTTCAGGTGTTAAATCTCCAGCATCAATAGTTGTTTTTGTAGCTTCAGAACGCGCCTTGATAACACCTTCTAAAGTTTCTTTTTCGTGAGCAGCGTAACCTTTTACAGTAGCAACTAAGTTTGGAATTAAATCTGCACGGCGCTGGTAAGCACTTTCCACATTAGACCAAGCTGTTTTAGCATCAGCTTCATGTTCTACAGCTGTATTGTTAAATCCTTTTGCCCAAGAATAGATACCTAATACCAAAATAGCAATGATAATCAATGGTAAAAATTTCTTCATGATAAATTAGTTTAATATAATTTTGTTAATTGTTATTGATAAGACACTTCTTTTTATAAAAAGTTACATCAGCCTTACTATTAAAGGTGTTCTTTTATTTTGATAAGCTGACTTTTCACATCTTCTAGCTTATTGATAATTTCAAAATTATTAAGAGCTTGCTTTTTTTCTTCTTTTAAATGTGTTTTTGCACCCTCAAGTGTAAATCCGCGTTCTTTAACAAGGTGATAGATAAATTTAAGATTTTTTATATCCTCTGGTGTAAACTTACGGTTGCCTTTTGCGTTTTTTTTAGGTTTGAGAACATCGAACTCTTTTTCCCAGAAACGAATCAAAGATGTATTAACGCCAAATGCTTTGGCAACTTCGCCAATAGCATAATATCTTTTTTCAGGTAAATCTATATGCATTAATCGAGGGATTGATTTTCTAAAGAAGCATGCTCCAATAGCTTGTTAAATTCTTCCGCAGTTAAACTTCCATAATAGAAGTTTATTGGGTTAATGCGGTCTCCGTCTTTAAATATTTCGTAATGTAAATGAGGTGCTTCAGAACGTCCTGTACTTCCAACAAAACCTATTAAATCGCCTCGTTTTACTTTTTGATTTCTTCTAACATTGTACTTGTATAAATGTGCGTACAAACTTGTGTAGCCATAACCGTGCTTAATTCTTATATGTTTTCCGTAACCAGAAGAATTACTGTCTGCTCGAGCTACAACGCCATCACCACTCGCATAAACTGGAGTACCTCTTGGAGCAGTAAAATCCATACCCCAATGCATTTTTCTAACCTTAGTAAATGGGTCAGATCGCATACCGTAACCAGAAGCCATACGGGTTAAGTCCTCATTACTAACAGGTTGTATAGCAGGAATTGCTACTAAAAGTTTTTCCTTTTCTTCAGCAAGTAATTTAATTTCATCAAGAGATTTGGATTGTACAACAATCTGTTTTTGTAAAATATCTAAACGCTTATTGCTTTCTATAATCAATTTGGAATTATCAAAACCTTCTAAACTTTTGTATCTATTAATTCCACCAAAACCGGCTTTACGTTGCTCGTCAGGAATTGGGTTAGCTTCAAAATAAACGCGGTAAATATTATTATCTCTATCCGCAACATTAGCTAAAACCGCTTCAGCGTGTTCCATTTTTTTATTGAGCAAGTCAAACTGCAATTGGGCATTCTGAAGTTCTCTTTTAAAAGCCCGTTCTTTGGGAGATTCAACATACTGACTAGCTATAAAAATAAATATAAATGCGAAAAAAGCAGCTGCTAAAATAAATATACCAGCATACTTAAATGTAGTTCGCTTTTTGCGTTCTATTTTGCGGTAAGAAAGCGATTCTTTATCGTAGTAATATTTTACCTTACTCATTTCTTAAATTATACTATTTTTGCAGCTAAATTAGAACAACTAAAAGTGTTGTTTCAAGTAGTAAACGAACAAACCTACAAAATTATTATTATAATAATTAGATGATAATTCAATTGTAGGTTCACCATCTCCTTAATTTTAAATATTTTTGGAGAGTAAATATAAAAATTGTTTCTTATTAAAAATAATTTAATAGAAACAAGATGCATAATAACAAGAGATGAACTCACAGGAAATACGATCAAAGTTTTTAAGTTTTTTTGAAGAAAAGAAGCATAGTATAGTGCAATCTGCACCCATGGTTCTAAAAGATGACCCAACCTTAATGTTTGTAAATTCTGGTATGGCGCCTTTTAAGGAGTATTTCTTAGGCAATGCAAAACCTAAAAATAATCGTATTGCAGACTCGCAAAAATGTTTGCGTGTTTCTGGTAAGCATAACGATTTAGAGGAAGTAGGATATGATACCTATCATCATACCTTATTTGAAATGTTGGGAAATTGGAGTTTTGGTGATTACTTTAAAAAGGAAGCTATTGCTTGGGCATGGGAGTTACTAACTGAAGTTTACGGTATTGATAAAGACATATTTTATGTTACTGTTTTTGAAGGAAGTGCTGATGCTGATAATTTAGAAATGGATACCGAAGCTTATGATATTTGGAAACAATACATCTCTGAAGACCGCATTTTAAAAGGTGATAAAAAGGATAATTTTTGGGAAATGGGCGATCAAGGACCTTGTGGACCTTGTAGTGAAATACATGTAGATATTCGATCTGCTGAAGAAAAGGCTAAAATTTCTGGTAAAGACTTGGTTAATGAAGATCATCCACAGGTTGTTGAAATTTGGAATTTAGTATTCATGCAATACAACCGAAAAGCAAATGGTTCATTGGAATCCTTACCGAATAAACACATCGATACTGGTATGGGGTTTGAACGTTTGTGTATGGTATTGCAAAATGTGCAATCTAATTATGATACTGATGTTTTTACACCTATTATTCGTGAAATTGAAACCATAACTAATAAAAGTTACGGAAAGGATGAAAAGGCGGATGTTGCTATTCGAGTAATTTCTGATCATGTTCGTGCTGTTGCGTTTTCAATAGCTGACGGGCAATTACCTAGCAATACTGGTGCAGGATACGTTATTAGAAGAATTTTACGTCGTGCTGTGCGTTATGGATTTACATTTCTTGATAAAAAAGAGCCGTTTATATACAGGCTGGTCGATGTGTTGAGTAATCGCATGGGAGAGGCATTCCCAGAGTTGAAAGCTCAAAAACAACTTATTGAAAATGTTATAAAAGAAGAAGAACAATCATTTTCTCGAACATTAGATCAAGGATTAGTGTTGTTAAATAGAATTGTAGACGAAACAAAAGGCGATACGGTTTCAGGAGAAAAAGCCTTTGAACTTTATGATACTTATGGTTTTCCAATTGACTTGACAGCTTTAATTCTTTCTGAAAAAGGTTTAAAGCTTGATGAAAAAGGTTTTAACGAAGAATTACAAAAGCAAAAAAAACGGTCTCGTGCAGCGAGTGAGATGTCTACTGATGATTGGACCATTATTGTGGATGACGCTGAAGAAGAATTTGTAGGCTACGATATATTGCAAGCTAATGTCAAACTGACGAGATATAGAAAAGTATCTTCCAAGAAAGATGGAGATATGTATCAATTGGTGTTCAATTTAACACCATTTTACCCTGAAGGTGGCGGACAAGTTGGCGATAAAGGGTATTTGGAAGATACGCGTGGTGACGTGGTTTATATCCTGGATACTAAAAAAGAAAACAATGTTATTATCCATTTTGCTAAAAATTTACCAAAGCATATTGATCAATCTTTTAAAGCTGCTGTTGATGTTAAACAACGTCACAGAACCGAATGTAATCATACGGCAACACATTTGCTGCATCAGGCATTAAGAGAGGTTTTAGGAGCTCATGTAGAGCAAAAGGGAAGTGCAGTGCACTCTAAATATTTGCGTTTTGATTTTTCTCATTTTTCAAAATTAACAGTTGAAGAATTACGAGATATTGAAAATTTTGTAAATCGAAGAATTGAAGGCAAATTACAATTAGAAGAAAAACGAAATATTCCAAAAGAAGAAGCGATTGCAGAAGGTGCTATGAGTTTGTTTGGTGAAAAGTATGGTGATACGGTTCGTGCAATTCGTTTTGGTAAATCTATTGAACTTTGCGGTGGTACACATGTAAAAAACACGTCTGATATTTGGCATTTTAAAATTGTTTCAGAAGGTGCAGTTGCTGCAGGAATTAGAAGAATTGAAGCAATTACTAATGATGCGGTAAAAGGTTTTTATTTTGAAAATAATAGAGCTTATTTTGAAATGAAAGACCTACTTAATAACGCTAAAGAGCCTGTGAAAGCACTTCAGAATTTACAAGAAGAAAATACGGGACTTAAAAAACAAATAGAAACGCTGCTTAAAGATAAAGCTGCGACTATTAAAGGAGAGCTTAAAAAGGAATTAGAAGATATTAATGGCGTTAAGTTCTTAGCTAAAAAATTAGATTTGGATGCTGGTGGGTTAAAAGATGTGGCTTTTGAATTAGGAAGTCAGTTTGATAATCTGTTTTTATTATTTGCAACAGAGCAAAACGGAAAAGCGTTGCTGTCGTGTTATATTTCAAAAGAGTTGGTTGCTAGTAAAGGTTTAAATGCTGGGCAGGTGGTTAGAGAACTTGGTAAATACATCCAAGGTGGTGGTGGTGGACAACCGTTTTTTGCTACTGCAGGAGGTAAGAAGCCTGACGGGATTGATAAGGCTTTGGAGAATGCTAGGAATTTTGTTTCTTAAGTTTTGAATCTTCAAACCAAAATACCATTAAAGAAACAGTCTAAAAATCAAATAGACTATAATTCTAATGTACTATTATTTGGTTCGTGCTTTTCAGAAAACATAGGAAAGAAACTCGACTATTTTAAATTTCAAAATCTTCAAAATCCTTTTGGTATTTTATTTCATCCTAAAGCCATTGAAACTCTCATATCAAATGCGGTTGGAAATAAGATATATTCTGAGGGCGATGTTTTTCTCAATAATGAACAATGGCACTGTTATGATGCACACTCAAAATTGAGTAATACTTCAAAAAACTATTTAATAAATCAACTAAATGAGCAAATTGATTTAACAAGCTCAAAATTAAAAAGAGCTTCTCACATTATTATTACTTTTGGAACAGCTTGGGTATATCGAGATATAAAAACAGATAGTATTGTTGCCAACTGCCATAAAGTTCCACAGAAGCTATTTAAGAAAGAATTGTTGTCGGTTCAGGAAATTACAAACTCATTAAAAAACATTTTGAGCTTGATTAGAAGTGTTAATAATGATGTTTTAGTGGTCTTTACAGTTTCTCCAATTCGACATACAAAAGATGGCTTTGTTCAAAATACTCAAAGTAAAGCGCATTTAATAACAGCCATCCATCAAGTAATAAATAATCAGTCATTTTATTTTCCATCTTTTGAAATCATGATGGATGAACTTCGTGACTATCGCTTTTATAACGAAGACATGATTCACCCCAATCAGGTGGCAATAAACTACATTTGGGATAAGTTTAAAACGGTCTGGATTTCTGACGAGTCTTTCAAAGTTATGGAAGAAGTCGATACTATTCAAAAGGGCTTAAAACACAAGCCTTTTAATCTTAAATCTCAAGCGCATCAAAAGTTCCTTCAAAATTTAGAGGCTAAAAAAAACCAGATTCATTCCCATTTTCCACATATCGTATTCTAAAAAGTTAATTGATTTCTAACACGTTTTACCTTTTTTAATAACACTTTGTCGAAAAAACAACCAATGTATTAGTATAAGTTATAGCTTCATTATGCTATTAATCAGTTTATATTTAAAAACATCAATTGCAAAATCAGTAAAATGATTCTCAATTGATGTTTTTTTTGTGTCTACACCTATTTAGCATGAGATCTATCTTCTAATATTTAAAACAGATTAATCAGCGAGCTTTCAAAAGTTTATATTCTAACAAACTCTCTTGGTTGGACTTTAATCTATAACGATAATTCGATGCAATCCATTAACGATTTTCAAAATTTAAAATTATAACTTACGGTTTAAGCTCATCCAGCCACCGCCATTTACGACTTCAATGCCGTTGCTTTTTAAAATTGAAGCAGCACTTCCAGAACGTATTCCACTAGCGCAACATGTAATTACAGGCTTGTTGTGTTTTTTTATGCTCTCAATTTTGGAATTGATGATTTGTAAAGGAATGTTTTTTGAGCCAGCGATAGCACCTTGATTGAATTCTTTAGTAGTTCGAACATCTATAATAATAGCACCTCTATTTTGAAAATCTTTAATCATGTCATTTTTATTACCAAACAGAAAATCTAATAAGCCCATAGTCTAATTTTTATTGCAAATTAATTTAATTTTTTTTAAAGTATAGGTAACATAAGTTGCATTATAGTTCATTAAAATTTTATGTATATTCAACTTTTAAAATTTGAGTATTTATGGAAGCTTATGTTACGCTTACTATTGAAAATGAAGTTGGTTTTATCGAGTTTTTTCATCCTAATAGAAACTCCATGCCTAGTGATGTTTTATCACTATTAGAGCAAATTATTATTGATGCTGGTAAAAATGATGATATAAAAGTTATTGTTTTAAAAAGTGGTGGAGACAGAACCTTTTGTGCCGGAGCAAGTTTTAATGAAGTAATTGCCATCGAAAATGAAATATCTGGAAAACAATTTTTTATGGGTTTTGCTAATGTTATAAATGCAATGCGTAAATGCCCAAAGTTGATTATTGGAAGGGTGCAAGGAAAAGCAGTTGGAGGAGGTGTAGGTTTAGCAGCTGCTGCAGATTATTGTTTAGCAACAAGATATGCTTCTATTAAATTGAGCGAATTAAGTATTGGTATTGGGCCTTTTGTTATTGAGCCTGTTGTTTCAAGAAAGATAGGAGTTACAGCCATGTCCCAAATGACCATTGATGCTGAGACTTTTTTTTCTACTGAATTTGCAAAAGAGAAAGGCTTGTATTCTGAGGTATTCGAAACCGTCGAAGACTTAGATGAAGCAGTAAAAACGTTAGCTGAAAAATTAGCAAGTTATAATCCAGAAGCTTTAATAGAAATGAAAAAAGTATTCTGGAAAGGAACAGAAAATTGGAATGCTTTATTGAGTGAACGCGCTGAAATAAGTGGAAAACTAGTTTTGAGTACGTTTACAAAAATGATATTGAAACGCTTTAGATAACATTATTTAATAATTGATTTATTCTGAACAATCTCCAATCCATCATCAATTAAATGTCCTACCTCGGGCTTATTTTGTTTAATAGTTTCTAGTTGTTTTAATATTTGTTTACATAGCTCAGTTTCATTTCCTAAGTGGGCTAATTCATAAAGTTCCAAAGGTAATAACCAGTCATTAGGATGTTTCTCTAAAAGCTGGTCTAAAACTTTTGTTCTAGAAATGGTTTTGTTTATCCCTTCTCTATAATCTTTAACCTGTTGGTATAAAGCTTCAAGTGCTAATCGATCTTTTGATTTTTTTATATGAATCGTGTTTGATGACGTTTTGTGCGTAATTAAATCAAAACTACTTAAATCAGCAGGTCCAGAAAAAGCTGAAACAATATCTTTACCTACGGCCATATCATAAATACCCCATTCAGGTTTAAATAATACCGTTTCTTGGTGTGTAACCGTGCAATTATTGAAACTAATAAGAATTATTTTTCCTTGAAGATTTCGTTTTCCGGTAATGATTTCTCCTGAAACTTTAATACCGCCTTCAAATTCTAGGTTTACAATGCGTTCTTCATAAATATTATAAGCTGCTAAATCACGGGGACTCATATCTTCAATGGCCAGGTTAATACCTTTTAATTTTCCGATAGGAGAACCAAAACCGTCTAAATGAGTGTCTACACCATGACCGACCAGCTCTTTTTCGCGATAAGCGAGAGCTGTTTTTCCTGTGGTTTGTATGTAGATGGGTTTTCCGTCGTGTTCAATAACATGATTAAGAACTCCAGAAATTTGCAATCCTGTACTTAACTCAATGGTTCCTAAAGCGTTTGATTCAATTAATTTATTAACCCCAGATAGCCCGCCTTTACGCAATGACATGGTATTTGCAAACTCTTCTAAAATTAAACTTAAATGTGCAAAATTTGGTGTTACATAAAGTTGAGGTTGTGGTTTAGTGATATCAAAATTTTTGTAAGTTGCATTGATGTCGTAAGGGAATTTTTTAACCTCGTCAGTCATGCACCAGGCACTTTCGCCGATTGATGACAGTAAACCAGCTCCATATATTTTGGGGTTGTCAACAGTTCCAATTAAACCATATTCAACAGTCCACCAATGTAAATTTCTTATGAGTGCCATTTCACTTGGAGTACCCATGTTTTGTTGTAAATCTTCTACTTTTTTTTCTGCCGAAGCGATAGCTTCTTCCAAAGAGTTAGGTGCTTCTTTTATGATGGATAAATGTCTAACGGCTTCATAAAGTTCATAATCTTTTGCCGATGAAATGGCTTTACAGCCAATTTCTCCAAAACGTCTTAAATATTCAGCGTATTCAGGATTAGCAATTATTGGGGCGTGTCCCGCACCTTCATGAATAATATCGGGAGCCGGTGTATATTTAATATGTTCCAGTTGTCTGATGTCACTTGCAATAACCAAAATGTTATAGGCTTGAAATTCCATAAAAGCATTTGGAGGAATAAAGCCGTCAACGGCAACAGCTGCCCACCCAATATCTTTCAAAATGCGGTTCATGCCATACATGTTGGGAATACTATCGATAGAGATTCCTGTTTGTTTTAAGCCTTCCAAATATGAGTGGTGAGCAACAGTGCTCAAAAAATCTACGTTTTTGCGCATCACGTAACGCCAAACAGCTTGATCTATAGCCGAATAATCCTCATAATTTTGAGGTTTTATAAACTGCTTTAAATGCTTTGGGAGCTTTTGAAGTATTTCGTTTGATTCAATTGAATGCGACATCAGTAATTTTTAGATTTAAAACATGTTTAAAAATACGAATAATTCATTAAAACAGAGGGTTTTTAGCTTTTCTTTCATTAGTTGTCTGTTCAATTCTAATTTTGCTGAATAACCATTGAAGATTTCTATATATTTATAAAACTAAATTTTCAAAAAACACATATGTACACAAGACGTATATTTCCTGTAAAAGGAGTAATAAAATGGACTAGGCGCCATATTTTTTTATTTCTAATACTTGCTACAATTCCAGTAATTTTATTTGACATTTTACATTGGAAATGGTTGCACATTCCTTGGCTACCAATGGGGGTTTTAGGTACAGCTGTAGCGTTTTTGGTGAGTTTTAAAAACAATGCATCTTATGATAGGCTCTGGGAAGCGCGCAAAATTTGGGGTGGAATTGTAAATACGTCACGCTCTTGGACTATTATGGTCAAGGATTTTATTGATAATACGCATACTAAAGAACATGTAACAGACGAGAAACTACAATCGATAAAACGAGAATTGGTGCATAGACACGTAGCTTGGTTAACTGCATTGCGTTATCAAATGCGTGCCGATAAGCCTTGGGAAATGCATTTAAAAGATACGAAGTCTAATGCCGAATTTAGAGAAGCCTATTACTTGGTTTGTGAAGATGAAATACCTATTAAAGAGGCTATTGAACCTTATTTGTCTAAAAAGGAGTATGATGAAGTTTTTGCAAAGGGAAATAAAGCCTCTCAAATTCTTGGTGTCCAATCAAGACGTTTAAAAGAACTTATGGATCAAGGATTGATTGAAGACTTTAGGCATATGGAAATGGTTAATGTTTTAGCCGAGTTTTATACGTTACAGGGAAAATCGGAGCGTATTAAAAATTTTCCATATCCAAGACAATATGCTACATTAAACTATCTTTTTGTGTGGAGTTTTATTTTGTTATTACCCTACGGAGTAATGGAGGGTTTTGAGGTTATTGGTGATCGTGTTTTAGATGAGCTTGCTTTGCATGAAGTGCAAACAGATATAATGCATCGTGTTCAACAATTTATAGCTAAACATTTTGTCTGGTTCTCAATCCCGTTTAGTACTTTATTATCTTGGGTTTTTCATACTATGGAAAAAATAGGGGAGAACACAGAAAACCCTTTTGAAGGTGGGCCAAATGATGTGCCAATTACAGATTTGAGTAGGGGCATTGAAATCGATATCAGGCAACTTATAGATGATACTAATATTCCTGAACCTTATGTTTGGCAAAATGATATTGTGATGTAATAAAAAAGGCAACTCACTGAGTTGCCTTTTTTGTTTTTATTGTTGCGTTCCTGGAGGATATTTCTCCATTATTTTAGTAACAAACTCTTTTATACGAGCTTCTTTCTTTTCCATATTTCTACTTAAATAACCAGTTCCCATACCTTGCCATACCAATTCTTTTTTATTAGCGTCAATAAGGTCTATATATAAATGGCCTTGCATGCTTGTAGAAACGCTAGGTTGTTGATTCCAGCCCCATCCCCAACTAGGGCCAAAGCCTGCATAGCCACCCCAACCCCAGCCGCCATTGCCCCAGGAATTGTTGTAAACATCAACGCGTTGTTGTGATTTTGTAAATAGACTCACCAATAAATCTGGTTTTTCAGATTTTGTAAAGCCTTTAGCTAAAAGTTCTGCTTCAATAGCACGAAGTATTCGACGTTTATCTAAATCGCTAATTTCAGCCTTGTCAATACCAGTTTTAAAGAATGCAAATGTTTTGTAATCGTTAAATTTAGCCTCTTTGTCATAATCTGCAGCCACTTTAACAGAGCTACATGAAGATAGCAAAATCAGTAATGCTAAAAGCGGTAAGGTTTTAATAAATTTTTTCATAATACAATTTTTTAAAGGTTGTAGTAGCTGTAAAAAAATTAAGTGTAAATAAAAACATTAGTTTACAGCAGTTTTATTCTTATAACTTCACGTAATAAATAGTATCAATAATCATACCAAGGACACAAGGAAATGTGTGCTTTTAAAACTATTTTTTTATAGAATTTGTAGCTTTGTTATATCCATATGGACAATGTCTACAACCACTCTCGCAACAATAACCACGTTTTAAGTGATATTGCTCGGTAAAACAACGATAACCTTCGGGTGTCAGGTAGTAATCGCCTTCTTCAATTGGGACTATTTTTTTCATTATGAGCAAAGATAATGTAAATTGGATTGATTTTTGAATAGTATATAACATGATTCTTATTTCAAAATATATAGTACCTAAAGGTTATACAGGAATAACGATATTCCCTTTTGTCTTTTTAAAATCGAAGCAATTAAAAGTAAATTATATTTTAATAAATCATGAAAAAATTCATCTGAGACAACAGTTAGAATTACTCGTTATTCCTTTTTATATCTTCTACGGAATAGAATTTTTAGTGCGATTAATTCAATATAAAAATTGGCGTAAAGGGTATCGGAATATTTCATTTGAAAGAGAGTCATACTCCAATGAATTTAACCTAGATTATTTGAAGCAGCGTTCATTTTGTGCTTTTTTAAAGTATCTTCGTTATCATGATATTTAAGCTTTCAGACAGCATAAACCAGCAAATTATTTTACCCAATAACACGGTTGAACTTTATATAAAGCGTGAGGATAAAATCCACCCATTTGTGTCTGGAAACAAATACAGAAAGTTAAAATATAATCTTCTTGAAGCTAAAAATAATGGATTTGATACGCTACTTACTTTTGGTGGTGCGTTTTCTAATCATATAGCTGCAGTTGCTTCGGCAGGAAATGCTTTTGGTTTTAAAACCATTGGTATAGTAAGAGGTCAAGAGTTAGGGAGTAAAATATCTGAAAATTCAACCTTAAGTTTTGCAAAGGAAAACGGCATGCAATTTAAGTTTGTTTCTAGGGAATTATATCGAAATAAAACTTCTGAGTCTTTTTTAAATGATTTGAAAGAAGAATTTGGAGATTTTTATTTAATCTCGGAAGGAGGAACAAATAAATTAGCAGTTAAAGGTTGTGAAGAAATTTTAAACACGGAAGATAAAAATTTTGATTATATATGTTGCGCTGTGGGTACAGGAGGCACCATTTCTGGCCTTATAAATTGTTCAAAACCTAGTCAACAAGTTTTAGGTTTTCCTGCCTTAAAAGGTGATTTTTTAAAGGAAGATATTAGTAAATTTGCATCACAAACCAATTGGAAATTAATTACAGATTATCATTTTGGTGGTTACGCTAAAATAAATGAAGAATTAGTAACGTTTATTAATCAGTTTAAAATCGATAATCAAGTTTCTTTAGATCCTGTTTATACAGGTAAAATGCTATTCGGAATTATGGATTTAATTAATAAAAATCATTTCCCAAAGGGTTCAAAAATTTTAGTAATCCATACAGGAGGATTACAAGGTATTGAAGGGATGAATGCCGTTTTAAGGAAGAAAAATTTATCAATAATTATCTAAATTAATGAACAGAATAATTGTCATCTTATGTGTTGCGCTTTTGGTATTTAGTTGTAAGTCTAAGAAAGGTATTGTAACTAAAAAGCCCAGTGATGAAACTAAACAAGTTGAGGTAAAACAAAAAGATAAAGAAAAGGATGTTAAAGTATATGCCAATAATACTGAGCGTTATATAGACTTTCACAAAGCCACAGCACAGAACGAAATGAGTTTGTATGGGATTCCTGCTAGTATTACTTTAGCTCAGGGAATCTTAGAGTCTGGTTCAGGTAAAGGCAGGTTATCTGTTAAAGCCAATAATCATTTTGGGATTAAGTGCCATGGTTGGACCGGGAAAAAGATATACCATGATGATGATGAAAAGCAAGAATGTTTTAGAAAGTATAAGGATGCTAAATATTCATTTAGAGATCACTCTTTGTTTTTGTCAGAACGAAAACGTTATTCAAAACTTTTTAAATTAAAAAAAGAAGATTATAAAGGTTGGGCTAAAGGGTTGAAAGCAGCTGGATATGCTACAGATCGAAAATATCCGCAGAAACTTATTAGTTTAATAGAACGATACCAATTGTATGAGTTCGACAAAGAAGTCTTAGGTGAGTTATATGTGAAATATGAAAACCCTGTAACACAAGAACTAACAATGTATACGGTTGTTAAAGGTGATACCTTATATTCAATTTCTAGAACATATAAGATTTCAGTGAAAGAACTTCAAAATATAAATGGGTTGAGTGATACGGATCTTAATTTAGGGCAGGTGTTAATTGTGAAACCATCATCAAATAAATAATTAGATTACATGATTTATAAAAGGAGTAGTGCGTTATTCGCTGAAGCGGAAAAAGTGATTCCAGGAGGTGTAAACTCGCCAGTAAGAGCGTTTAAAGGTGTAGGTGGAACACCTGTTTTTGTCAAAGAAGCCAAGGGTGCCTATTTGTATGATGAAGACGGAAACCGTTTAGTTGATTACATAAATTCTTGGGGACCTATGATTTTGGGCCACGCTTTTGAGCCCGTTGTGAATGCAGTAGTTGAAAAAGCTAAAAAAGGCACATCTTTTGGAATGCCCACAGAAATAGAAACTCAAATTGCTGAATTAGCTGTTTCTATGGTGCCGAATATTGATAAAATTCGTTTTGTTAATTCTGGGACAGAGGCCTGTATGAGTGCCGTGCGTTTAGCGAGAGGCTATACAGGAAAAGATAAAATAATAAAGTTTGCGGGTTGCTATCATGGGCATTCTGATTCATTTTTAATTCAAGCAGGAAGTGGAGCTAGTACTTTTGGATCACCAAATAGTCCCGGGGTTACTAAAGGAACAGCAAAAGATACATTGCTAGCTCGCTACAATGATATTGAAAATGTGAAAGCTTTAATTGAAGGGAATAAAAATGAAATAGCTTGTATTATTATTGAGCCCGTTGCTGGAAATATGGGATGTATCCCTCCGAAATCAGGTTTTTTAGAAGCGATTAGAAGTCTATGTGATACACATAATATTTTATTAGTGTTTGATGAGGTGATGACAGGTTTTCGCTTAGCAAAAGGTGGATGTCAAGAATTATTTAATGTCAAAGCTGATATCGTTTGCTTCGGAAAGGTTATTGGTGGCGGATTGCCAGTTGGTGCTTTTGCAGCTAGAAATGAAATTATGAATCATTTAGCTCCATTGGGGCCCGTTTATCAGGCTGGCACTTTAAGTGGGAATCCGTTAGCTATGGCAGCCGGTTTAGCAATGCTTACAGAACTGAATAGCCATGCGGAAGTATTTATTAGATTAGAAGAAAAAACAGCGTATTTGCATGAAGGCATCGCTAAAGTTTTGAATGATAATAATATTACACACACCATAAATAGAGTAGGGTCTATGATATCAGTTCATTTTGATGAGGCTGAAGTTGTAGATTTTGATACGGCAGCCAAGGGAAACAATGACACTTTTAAGAAATTCTTTCATGGTATGCTAGATTCAGGAGTTTATATTGCACCAAGTGCTTTTGAAACATGGTTCATAACGGATGCTTTAAGTTATGAAGATTTAGATTTTACAATAGCTGCTGTAAATAAGGTTTCAAAATTTTTATAAAAACAAAACGCATCCCGATATTTCGGGATGCGTTTCTCATCAACTAAATTAAAATCGTTATTATTTGTTCTTATGCATGCCTTTTTTTAGGCCTTTCTTTTTGTTCTTTCCGTTCTTGGTGTTCTGCATTTGAGCTTTCTCCCATTTAGTATATTGCTCTTTATCTAAAATGTTTTTCATTTTTGCTTTCATAGCAATTTTGCGATCTAATTTGGTATTTACCATTTCAAGACGCTGTTCTTGTGTAGGTTTTTGAATTTCACCACTTTTTTTTCTGGCTTTACGTTCTGCCATCATGGCTTTTCTTTTGGTGGCATTCTCTAAATTTATTTTTTTAATCTCGGCTTGTTGAGACTTGTTTAAGTCTAAATGCAAAGTCATTTTTTTGGTTTGAAGTGCAGCTGCGTCTTCTGCAGAAAGATCCATCATTTTTAGAGATTTGCCTTGCTTATTCGAGCGTTCTCTTTGCTGTTCTTGTGCGGTAACTTGTAATGCTAAAAGCGCTACGGCAATTATTAAGATTTTTTTCATTTTATAAAGGTTTTAAATGTATTTGTCTTTTGGACTTTTATATTTTAGAATGGTTTAATTTATGCCTAAATTTTAACTACACATTAACATAGTTGTGCCGTTGTAATTGAAACGGGTTTGCGTTAGGGATTGTAGTGGAAATCCTTTTTGAGAAGCACGAACAAAAAGATTGCAACGTAAAGCTCGACCCTTGTGGTAACGCTAAAAAAATAATTATTTAGATATAGGAATTTTTAAACTCACACCAGTTTGAAAATCTGGAGCATTGTTTACTTGTAAATCTTCTTTGATAAATAATGTTAGCAGATATTTTGGTGTGCCGTAAGTGTAAATAATATTCCAACTAGATAGGGGTTCGTAGAGTGTATATACGCCGTTTTGCCAGCCGCCATTTATTTCTTGCCACTTACCAATTAATCTGTAATATTCACCTTCAGCTTTTTTGTTGTAACGCGATTGAATATGGTAATTTATGCCAAAAGCGTTGTAGTTGCCCTTTTTCGTGTATTTGGTGATTTCAATTTCACCCTCGAGGGAGGCCAGATAGGGGTTGTTTCCTAAATCTATAACCTCTTTAAAATTGATGATATTTTTGCGTAATAGGTTTGCGCCTACAGCTAAGTTTAGCTCGTGATTATTTTTTAAGGTTAGTTTTTTAATAGCATTTGCTGAAATACCAACGTCTATTGATGAATTATATTTTGAGGTGTTTAAGCCTAAATGCGTACCAAAATTAAGATAAATATTTTGAGTTGTACTTAGTGATAGCTTGGGGTAATAGTAGTGGTTAAACTCTAATCCGCCAATAAAAAAATCGTTGTTATTTAACTGTAAAGTGTTTCCGTTTCTATCAAAATATCTAAAATTCACTTGGTTTAAACCATAATATCGTCTTCCAAATGGATCTTCGCCGCCAACTGCATTGCTGTGAAACCATTCAATACCTTCATCACTTGTGAAAATTGAAAATGGATATTTTCCTTTAGTTATTAAGTAAGACCTTAATGTGATTCCCAATTCATGTTGTTTGTTTATTGGAATGTTTACTGTAGCCCTGAATTCTTTAATAACTGCATCAATCACAATGTTTAAATAATCGGCTGGTGTGGTTTCTTGGTCTATGAAATTGAAACGGCGATTATGCCATTTAACTCGACTTAATTGTTTTCTTATTTCATGGTTTTTCGGGTAATACGCTTCAACAAAAGGCTGGAAATTATTTCCGCTAGTATAGTTAAATGCAAATGTGGTTTTTTGAGGTGGCGCATATTTAAAATTGGTGTTTAACCGTGAACTGAATATGCCAAAGTGATGTGTTGATAATATGCTAGGGTTATCTATTCCATTTTTAATTGATAAGCTATCAGGTTGTTGTGCAGTTAGTGTTAAACTACAAAAACATAGGATAGTAAATAGTATTTTTTTTAGCATTGTGTAAAAATAGGTAAAGTTTAATTATATAGAATTATCTAGTTTTTACTTCTTATTGGGCTTGCTTTATTAGGGTTAAAGTAGTTTGATATAGGTCTGTATTATTCATTTTACCTTTCAACCAACTGTAAAAACTTATTACAAATATATCTTCTTGTGCTCCTCCAACCCATTCGAAAGAATCTTCAACTTTATTTTTAAATTTTATTGAAGTAATTATTTCTGGAGTTTTATAATATTCATTAATAAGATTTAGGTAAGTGATTACTCTCTGTTGTTTTATTTCTAATAAAAATTTATAATAACTACGTTTAAAGCTTAATAATCTAGATTCTACTAAATCAATATTATTAAGTTCAATATGAAGCAATATTTCAATTAAATTCTTTTTTATAACCCATTCTTTTCCAACTCTTTCTATGTACCATTTATCAGTGTGATAAAACT
>NZ_CAJQQI010000131.1 GCF_905480415.1 uncultured Algibacter sp.
TGTTTTAATGAAACTTGAAGAAGGCTCTACATCTACACCAGATGTTATTGTTAGTCATTCTGGTAGTGGATGGGAAGAACTTTCGTTTATTTTCACTTCTACAAGTAAATACTCAAAATTAGTAATATTTGTAGATGGGCCCGGCACAACAGATGGTACGTTCTATATGGACGATATTATACAAGTTAAATCGGCACCAGTAATTACTTTAAATGGAACCGATCCTTTGAGCATCTTAATTGGAGGTACATTTACAGATCCAGGAGCAACGGCTATAGATGGTTATGGTGTAGATATCACGAGTGATATTGTAATAGCAGGAGATATTGTAGATGAAAATACCGCAGGTACGTATATCATCACCTATAACGTTAGTGATGATACTGGTAAGGCAGCGTCTGAAGTAACAAGAACGGTTATAGTTGCTGCAGATATTGTAGCACCAATAATCACGTTAACTGGTAGTGACACAATCAATGTTACCCTTGGAGACGCATTTACGGATCCAGGAGCAACGGCTACGGATAATGTAGATGGAGATATTACTGCTAGCATTATAGTTGCAGGAGATACTGTAGATGTAAATACAGCTGGTACATATACTATAACCTACAACGTTAGTGATGTCGCTGGTAATCCCGCGACTGAAGTTACAAGAACAGTTATAGTGGCTGCACCTGGTGCATGTACCGCAGAAACTAATGAATCATATAGTGCTGCAGACTTAAATATGACTTTTCTAACAGACCCAAGTGCATTTATTATTTCGGATGGCGCTGGTTTTGAATGGATTGACAATCCTGATTCTGATAATGCTGTAAACACGTCTTGTAAAGTTGGGCAAATAACAAAAAGTGGACAGTTTCCTTATGACAATAATCAGTTTGATTTAGATGGGAAATTAGATTTTAACAACAATTCCGGTTTAAAAATAAAAGTGTGGTCTGGTTTAGCAGATACACAAGTTAGAATTAAACTAGAAGAGATAGGGAATTCAGGTAATAATATTGAACAAGAGTTAACAACTTCAGTAATCAGTGGATGGGAAGAATTAACATTTCCATTTTCTAGCGGAGATAGTGATAAGTTTAACAAAATTGTAATTTTCTTTGATTTAAATGAGAATAATACGGGCACTTATTATTTCGATGATTTGGCACTTTACGGCGACGGTGGTGGCACACCACCTTCTACTGATTGCACCGCTCCTCCTGCAGGCGACTTTATTGCCAATGGTGATTTTGAAGCAAATAACGGTGATGGTTGTGGTTGGTTATTTTTTGATGTTAATACTACCAATGGAGGCGAGTCTGTAGTTAGCAGTGCCGAAAGTAATGGTGGCACCTATTCTGCGAAAATTACTAGTGGACCATTTAATAATCCAGGTATTAAGAATGAAAGATTTGGCGCAGGAACAATTTCACCTAACCAGGCGCTTAATGTATCGTTAGACTCTAAAGTAGAATCTCTAGTAGATGGTGCTGTAGTTAATGTTCTAGCCTTTTCTGAAAGTGCTGTTAACGGAGAGCCTGCCATATTGCACAACCTTGGGTCTATAAATATAGCTCCAGGTGCATGGAACACTAATACGTTTACTTTTACTACTGGAGGCACTGTTTCTGGTGGGGTATCCTTATTAATTGAGGTTGTATGCGGCGGCGCAACAACTTGTGAAGGAATCGTATATATTGATAATGTTTCCGTTACTGTAAATTAATTTAATTAGAGATAATATTAATTATTTAAAAAAATAGAAATGATAATAAATAAGTAGAACATATTTAAAAAGGTTAGTTTTTTTAAGATTAACCTTTTTTCAAAAATTTATTTGTTCTTTATAAATTTGCCCCTTTAATTTTTTGTTATTCGTCATTTTTAAAACTTATTTATTACAATAAATTTAGTTAATACATGAAAATACAAACCAAAACAAACTATTTTAAACGGACAGTTAATGTATTGTTAATAACACTCATTGGATTTATATCGAACAAAAATAAGGGTGTAAATAATATAGCAGAAAATAAAGCACTATTGCTATATAAATAGGAGTTTTTTGTAGAGGTTAAATTTTTCAATTCCTATGGTTGATTATTTAGATTCGCGTAAATAATAAAATGACATGAAAATATTAAAAAAATCTTTTTCTTTGAAAAAACCGAGCATATTGTTATCTGTTTGGTTCTTATTTTCTGCTTGCGAGTCAAATACAAAAGCCACTTCTACATTAGTCGAAGTTGAGGATAACGTTTCATTAAATATAGAAACCATTAAAAGTCAAGTTTACACAACCGCGCACAGTACAAACTTAAAATTAACTTTAACGGATTCATTAAAATTTGAGGGATTCAAACAACCTTTGGAAACCGATGCTTCAATTATTGTTGATGTTACAAAAGAGTTTCAAACCTTTTTAGGTATTGGAGCGGCTTTAACAGATGCGTCAGCAGAAACATTTTATAAACTTACTGAAGCCAACCAAGCTAAATTTTTAGAGGCTTATTATAATCAAGAAAAAGGTATCGGTTACTCACTAGGGCGTACTATTATTCATAGTTGCGATTTTTCAACGTCAAGCTATACCTATATAGAAGAAGGCGATAAAGAACTTACAACCTTTAATATCGATCACGATAAAAAATATAGGCTTCCATTTACAAAAAAAGCTATTGAAGCTGCAGGAGGAAAATTAACCATGTACGCAAGTCCTTGGAGTCCTCCAGCATTCATGAAGTCGAATAATGATATGCTAAAAGGCGGTAAATTACTTCCTGAATTTTACCAACCTTGGGCAAATTATTACGCTAAATTTATTAAAGCATACGAAGCAGAAGGTATTCCTATTTGGGGATTAACCATTCAAAACGAACCTATGGCGGTTCAGCGTTGGGAATCTTGTATTTATACGGCAGAAGAAGAGCGCGATTTCTTAAAAAATTACTTAGGGCCTACTTTAGAAAAAGAAGGCTTAGGGGACAAAAATATTATTGTTTGGGATCATAATCGTGATTTATTATTTCAAAGAGCAAGCACTATTTTAAATGATCCAGAAGCCGCAAAGTATGTGTGGGGAACTGGATTTCATTGGTATGAAGATTGGAAAGACGGTATTCCTATGTTTGATGCGGTAAAACGCGTAAAAGAAACCTATCCAGATAAAAATTTAATTTTTACTGAAGGTTGTAATGAGAAGTATGACCTAAAAAGAATTGAAACCGAAGACCCAAAATTAGCAGAGCGTTATGGTAAATCGATGATTAACGATTTTAATAATGGTACGGTAGCTTGGACCGATTGGAATATACTTTTAGACCAAACAGGTGGTCCAAACCATGTTGGTAATTTGTGTTTTTCTCCAGTTCATGGAGATACGAATACAGGCGAATTAACATTCACTAATTCATACTACTATATCGGTCATTTTTCAAAGTTTATTCGCCCCGGTGCAAAACGTATTATAAGTGTATCTAGTGTCAATTCTTTACTAACTACAGGGTTTAAAAATAAAGATGGAAGTATTGTTTTAGTGGTTATGAATGATAGTGATAAAAAAATCGATTATAGTCTTACAACACAATCAAAAACGGCCATGTTAAAAATAGTGCCGCATTCAATTCAAACTATAGTATTAACCAACTAAAGAAATAGAAATGTCTAAAAAATTAATACTTATTGCGTTTGTAGTGTCCTTAGGGGGGTTCCTTTTTGGTTTTGATGCTGGTATTATTTCGGGTGTCATGTCTTATGCGGGTCCTGAATTTAATTTAAACGATATTCAATCAGGTTGGGTAGTCAGTTCACCATCATTTGCAGCTATGATTGCCATGATTTTCTCTGGACGATTAAGTGATATTGTTGGTCGAAAAAAAATACTCGTAGTTGTCGCTTTTTTATATGCAGTTTCGGCATTATTATCAGCGTACGCCATCTCTTATGAAATGCTTTATATAGCACGAATGATTGGTGGATTAGCGTTTGGAGCTGCATTGGTTTTAGCGCCAACGTATATAGCAGAAATTTCTACAGCCGAAAACAGAGGTAAACTAGTTTCAATTCAACAATTAAATATTGTACTTGGCTTTTTTGCAGCATTTTTAAGCAACTATTATTTCAATAAATACAATACATCTGGTGATTCTTTTTTTACAGACGAAAATGTATGGCGATGGATGCTTGGCGTAGAGTTGATTCCTGCAGTTTTGTATTTTATTTTCCTGTTTTTTATTCCGAAAAGTCCACGTTGGCTGTTTACAAAAAACAGAAATGAAGAAGCTAAAAAAGTTTTGGTGAGCGTCTATGGCGAAGTCAAAGCAACAGAAGAAGTTGATACTATTTTAAGTAGCTTAGAAGGTACGGTTTTAAAAGCCGTAGAAAAAGTAAAGCTCAAAGACCTATTTAAACCGGCATTAAGGTTTGTTTTAATAGTTGGCTTGGTGGTTGGCGTTTTACAACAAATAACAGGAATAAATGCTGTTTATTTTTATGCAACTTCCATTTTTAAACAAACAGGAATAGGAACAGATGCGGCTTTTGCCTCAGGTGTTTTGCTAAGTTCCATTACAGTAGTTTTCACATTTGTAGCCATGTATTTAATAGACCGCATGGGAAGACGGCCATTACTGTTATTCGGTACAGCTGGTATTGCAATAAGCCTTTTACTATGTGCTTATGGTTTTAAACAAGCAACGTATCAATTAACCTCAGAATCTATTACAGAATTAAAATTTGAAGGTGCCAACAAGCTATCAATTTACGTCGATAAAGTTTATAATAATGATGTGGATTTTAAAAACGATATGAAATCGGCTTTAGGAAATCAAGTATATTCTAAAAATGATGGGGATATTTTAGAAACAGCAACTATTATAAATGCAACCTTAGTATTAATAGGTGTTTTGGGCTTTATTGCTTGTTTTGCCTTTTCACTGGGACCTGTAATGTGGGTGTTATTATCTGAATTATTTCCAAATAAATATCGTGGATTTGCTATTGGTGTTATAGCCTTTGTAAACTCTTTTATAAGTTGGGTAGTGCAATTAATTTTTCCTTGGGAGTTATCAAATTTGGGTAACGCATTAACCTTTTTCATTTTTGGAGCCATAGCATGTATTGGATTTTTTGTTATGATAAAAATATTACCAGAAACCAAAGGAAAATCATTAGAACAAATAGAAAGAGAACTAGTTAGAGATTAAAAGGTTTACCGATGAAAAATATTTTTACAATATGTTTTTGTTTTATAGCTCTCATGGGATGTAAAAATGGTAATTCAAAACAGAATACAACAAAATTAGAATTAAATACATTAAAAAGTAAGGTGGCTAAAGTAACTATAAAGAATACCGAAGGTAAATACCAGTTATTAGTAAATAACGAACCCTTTTATATTAAAGGGGCGGGATTAGAGTTTGGTAATATTCCTGCTTTAGCAAAACACAATGGAAATTCATTTAGAACTTGGCGTACTGATAACGGAGAACAAAGCGGAAAAGAAGTTTTAGATGAGGCTCATAAATATGGGCTAATGGTTACCATGGGCATTGAAGTTGCCAGAGAACGCCATGGGTTTGATTATAATGATGAGGCTGCTGTAAAGGAGCAGAAAGAAAGAATAAGAAAAGAAGTATTAGAATTTAAAGACCACCCGTCTTTGTTAATTTGGGCTATAGGCAATGAACTGAATTTAAGATCAACCAACCCTAGAGTCTGGGATGCTGTTAACGACATTTCTAAAATGATTCATGACATTGATCCTAACCATCCTACTACAACGACCCTTGCGGGGATGTCGCAGCAAGACATAGAATATATTAAAGAACGCTGTAAAAATATTGACATACTATCTATTCAATTATACGGATCCATTGTAAAATTACCAAAATTTTTAAAAGATTTTGGTTGGATAGGGCCTTATATGGTTACAGAGTGGGGTGCTACTGGTCATTGGGAGGTGCCAAAAACATCTTGGGATATTCCTATTGAGGAAAATAGCTCTGTTAAAGCCGCTAACTATTTAAAAAGGCATCAAATTGCTATTGAATCGGATACCACACAATGCCTTGGATCTTATGTGTTTTTATGGGGACAAAAACAAGAACGTACACCAACATGGTATGGTGTTTTTTTAGAAGATGGTAAGGAAACAGAATCCGTAGATGTTATGCATTATATTTGGAGCAAAAAATGGCCGGAAAACAGAACCCCTCAAATAAAATCGTTCACTTTAAATAATAAAACAGCTTATCAAAGTGTCATTCTCAAACCTAATAAGGACGCAAAGGCAACTATTGATATAGTAGATTTTGAAAATAATACGATTAATTATTCTTGGGAGGTATTACGAGAAAGTACAGATTTAAAAGATGGTGGAGATAAAGAAAATCGTCCAGAAAGCATAGATGTTCAATTAACAAGAAATCAAAACAGAGAAATAAATTTTAAATTGTCTGGAAAAGGCAACTATCGTTTATTTGTATATGCAGATGATGGGTATAATCACGCTGCAACTGCAAATATTCCATTTAAAGTTGAATAAAAAATAACGAACCAACCTCAAATAATAAGAATGAGGTTTTATGATAAACCAAAACATAAAAAGTAAAAATTAATGAGCAGCAATACAATATATATAGGAAGCAAAAAAGCGTCTTTTGAAACCAAGGAGATCAAAGGGAAGCCTATAGAATTCGAAAACGAAGATTACTACAAAATATCTAATAGCGATGCCATGAGACCTTTTTTCATGAGCATTGTCAGCGATTCTAACCACTGGATGTTTATTTCAAGTAATGGTGGATTATCCGCAGGAAGAAAAGATAGTGAATCTTCACTTTTCCCTTATTATACAGACGATAAGATTACAGAATCTGCTGATATTACAGGTAGCAAAACGATTGTTCAAGTTCATTCTGAAGGAAAAACCTATTTATGGGAACCTCTTTCTGAAAGGTATTCAGGGATTTATAAAACCCAAAGAAATTTATATAAAAATAGCCTAGGAAACAAAGTTGTTTTTGAAGAAATCAATGAAGATTTAGGGTTGACTTTTAGATACGCATGGAATTCAAGCGACCAGTTTGGATTTGTAAAAAAATCTAGCTTAGTAAACAATACCAAAGAAAATATACAAGTAACTATATTAGATGGTATTCAAAACATTCTTCCTTACGGGGTGTCTGAAGATTTACAAAATAAGCGAAGCAACTTAGTAGACGCCTATAAAAAATGTGAGTTGGATGCTAACACGGGTATTGGTACTTATGCATTGAGTTCTATGATTGTAGATAAAGCAGAGCCTAGTGAAGCATTAAAAGCAACTGCTGCGTGGTCTGTAGGGATAGATAATGCAAAATATTTAGTCTCATCTTCTCAGTTAGACAATTTTAGAAAAGGTAAAGAGATCACTCAAGAAGTAGATGTAAAAGCAGAAAAAGGTGCTTACTTTATCTGTGCAGATTTAACATTAACATCAGGGTCTGAGAAAAGTTGGATGATTGTTGTAGATCTAAACCAAACAATGGTTACCATTAATGAGGTTTCTGAATTGATTAAAAGCGAGTCAGACCTTAATGCAGTAATTCAAAAAGATATAGAATTAGGATCTAAAAATCTATTAGAGTTAAATGCGGCTTCTGATGGGTTACAATTAACGGCTGATAAATTAAAAAACTCAAGACATTTTTCTAACACCCTATTTAATATTATGCGTGGTGGTATTTTTGATGATGGATATCAAATTGAAAAGTGGGATTTTGTAAAATATCTTGAAATTGCCAATAAAAAAGTATTCAAGAAAAAGGAAGATCTTCTAAAAAACCTTCCCGAACAATTTACACAAAGTGATTTAAAAAAATTAGCCGATCAGGATGAGGATAAAAATTTCAAAAGATTGGCTATTGAATATATGCCGCTTAAATTTAGTAGAAGGCATGGAGATCCAAGCAGACCATGGAATAAGTTTTCTATTAATACAACAAGTGAATCTGACGGTTCGAAAATATTGGATTACGAAGGAAACTGGAGAGATATTTTCCAAAACTGGGAAGCTTTAGCACATTCGTACCCAGAGTTTATTGAAAGTATGATTCATAAATTCTTAAATGCTACAACTTTTGATGGTTATAACCCATACCGAGTTACAAAAGATGGTTTTGATTGGGAAACAATCGAACCAGACGATCCATGGTCTTATATAGGCTATTGGGGGGATCATCAAATTATATATTTATTAAAGTTTTTAGAGTTTATTGAAAACCATTATCCTAATAAATTAGGAACTTATTTTAAACAAGATATTTTTGTGTATGCCAACGTGCCTTACAGAATAAAAAGTTATTCAGATATCTTGAAAAACCCGAAGGATACTATTGATTTTGATGTTGAGTCAAACGAAAAAATTGCTCAAAAAAGATTAGAACTAGGTGTTGATGGAGCCTTACTTAGAGATGAAAACTTTTTTATCTATAAAGTAAATCTTGTTGAAAAATTATTAGCAACCGTATTAGCAAAAGTATCTAACTTTATTCCAGAAGGCGGTATTTGGATGAATACACAAAGACCCGAATGGAACGATGCTAACAATGCATTGGTTGGAAACGGAGTTTCTATGGTAACCCTATACTATCTTAGACGCTTCTTAAATTTCTTTGAAGGTGTAGTAAAAAACATGTCTGATCAAGACAATGAAGTTTCTAAAGAATTAGCTGAATTCTTTAACAAAGTAGTAGACACTTTTAATGAAAACACACACATCCTTTCAGGTAAAGTATCAGATAAAGACAGAAAAAAAGTATTAGACGGCCTTGGAAATGCAGGTAGCGATTATAGAACAACCATTTATGAACATGGCTTTACAAGTGATAAAAGCACTATTTCTAAAAATGAGTTATTACAATTTTTAGAAATCTCTAAAAAATACTTGGATCACACCATAGACGCCAACAAAAGGGAAGACAACTTATTTCATGCTTACAATTTAATGACCGTAGAGAATGATTCAGAAGTTTCTCTATCTTACTTGCCTGAAATGTTAGAAGGTCAAGTGGCCGTATTAAGTTCTGGATATATTTCTGGAAAAGCGTCATTAGAGTTGTTGGATGCTTTAAGAAGTAGTGCTTTATTTAGACCAGATCAATACAGTTACGTTCTATATCCGAATAAAGAATTACCAAGATTTGATGTGAAAAATAATATTTCTTCTGATCAAGTTAAAGCATCTGCTTTGTTGCAACAACTTTTAGATCACGGAAACACACAGATTATTACAAAAGACATTCAAGGAATATACCATTTCAATGGAGCATTTAATAATGCAGATAGCTTAAAAGCTGCACTTTCTAAGCTACCGGAACAAGAATATGGGAGCCTAGTTGAAAAAGACACAGCATTGATTTTAGAAACTTTTGAAGATATTTTTGATCATAAAGCCTTTACAGGTCGCTCAGGAACATTCTTTGGTTATGAAGGGCTAGGTTCTATTTACTGGCACATGGTTTCAAAATTATTACTAAGTGTTCAGGAAACGTGTTTGCTTGCTATAGAAAACAATGAAAGTGATGTAGTTGTTGGGAAATTATTAGAACATTATTACGAAATTAATGAAGGTATTGGAGTGCATAAATCACCAGATTTATATGGGGCTGTACCAACAGATCCATATTCTCATACCCCTGCAACTAAAGGCGCACAGCAACCGGGTATGACTGGACAGGTTAAAGAAGATATTTTAAGCCGATTTGGAGAATTAGGAGTCTATGTCTCAGATGGAAAACTTTTATTTAATGCACGTTTATTGAGGCTAGAAGAATTTTTAGAAAGCTCAAAAATATTTAAATATATAGACGTTAATAAGGAAGCAAAAAATGTCGAATTAGAAAAAGATTCGCTCTGTTTTACCTATTGTCAAATTCCAATTATTTATAAACTGTCTAATAAGGAAGGTTTGAAAGTGGTTCTTAATCAAGGCACTGCAATAGAATTTGATACTTTAGAATTGAACTCAGAAACAAGTAAAAAAGTATTTGAAAGAACAGGAGAAATAAGTAAAATTATTGTTTCAGTTGTTAAATAGAGCACCTAGATGAAAAACAGGCATACACATATTATATTAAAACTTGCTTTAGTAGGTTTGTGTGTATGCTTTTAATTCTTATAACAACACACCATCAAATGAAATTGGAGATGGTCTTACTTATTAAATTCAAGTAAAAATGAGAATGAGCTTAAAAATAGCGCTATTACTAACCATTTTAATTGCAGCCATTGGATGTGCAACTAAGTTGAAAAAAGAAGAAAACCACGTGACTAAAGAAAAACATATAACAGCAGCAGATATTTTAGGAAACCCAGAATATTTAGCCATTTCTTATGGAGGGTATAGGCAGACGTCGAGAGACGTGCAACCTACAATTCCAGAATTAAAAGAGGACATGAAGATTCTTTCTGCTATGGGCGTAAAAATATTGCGTACATATAATGTACAGCTACAACATGCTCCCAATTTATTGAAAGCTATAAGTGAATTAAAAGAGGAGGATTCAAGCTTTAAAATGTATGTGATGCTTGGAGCTTGGATTGATTGTCAAAATGCTTGGACAGGCATGGAGCCTAATCACGATATTGAAAGTGAGCAGAACGCTGGTGAGATTGATCGTGCAGTCGCTTTGGCCAATAAGTATCCAGATATTGTAAAAATTATTGCTGTAGGTAATGAGGCTATGGTGCGTTGGGCGACAAGTTATTTTGTTCAACCAAATGTAATTTTAAAATGGGTTAATCATTTACAAGAATTAAAAAAGTCAGATAAACTTCCTAAGGACTTGTGGATTACAAGTTCAGATGATTTTTCATCTTGGGGAGGTGGAGATTCTAGCTATCATACGCCAGATTTAGAAAACCTTATAAAAGCGGTAGATTATATTTCTATGCACACCTACCCTATGCATAACTCACATTATAACCCGTGGTTTTGGATAGTTCCAGAAAATGAATATGAGTTGTCTGACTCAGAAAAAATTGAATCGGCAATGCTAAGAGCCAAAGAATTTGCAGTAAAGCAACATGATTCTATATCTAATTATATAAAAAGCTTAGGTGTTAATAAACCTATTCATATTGGAGAAACAGGTTGGGCAACAGTTTCTAATGGGCATTACGGAGTAAACGGTTCACAAGCTGCAGATGAATATAAAGCAGGCCGTTATTATCAATTGCTAAGAGAATGGACAAAAAAAGAAAAAATTTCATGTTTTTACTTTGAAGCTTTTGATGAACAATGGAAAGATGCTCAGAATGCTAATGGTTCAGAAAATCATTTCGGACTCATAAACCTAAAAGGTGAAGCAAAATATGCACTTTGGGATTTAGTTGATAAAGGCGTTTTTAATGGTTTAACTAGAGACGGACAAGAGATTAAAAAAACATATAATGGTGATAAAGACGCCCTTATTAAAGAGGTATTAGTGCCACCAACAGAATATGGTATGGTGCATAACTAAAAGATTTAAATACCGCAAAATGGTATGATAAAAGCGTTTGATTTATAAAACAGGAAATTGATGAAATATATATTTTTATTTAGTTTAGCATGGGTTGTTTTTTCTTGCAATAAGAAAACTAACATGGATGTAGTTTCTGTTTCTGAACGCCAAATTTTAGTAAATGAAAACCCTTATTTAATCAAAGGTATTTGCTACCACCCTGTACCAAAGGGAAGTAAAGATTTAAGTTTTAACAGTTTAGATCAAGACCTAGCTTTAATGGTAGAAGCAGGTATCAATACCATAAGAGTTTATGCTCCTATAGATAATAAAGATGTTCTTGATAAAATACATGACGCTGGACTTAAAGTTGTTATAGGGTTTGGGTATAATCAAGGAGGGCGTTTTGATATTTTATCAGGAACGTTTGTCGATTACATAAATACATTTAAAAACCATCCAGCCATATTAATGTGGGAATTAGGAAATGAATATAACTACCACCCAGAATGGTTTGAAGGCGATATAAAAAATTGGTATAAGGCTTTAAAAGAGGCTACGGATTTAGCACACGAAAATGACACTAACCATCCTGTAACCACTGCTCATGGTGATTTGCCAGATGCCTTAGCACTTTCTATATGCACCAACATAGATGTATGGGGAATGAACTCATATCGATGGGATAACCCTGAAGCTATTTTTTCAGAATGGGAAGCTTTAAGTCATAAACCTATGTATTTATCAGAAGCTGGTGGTGATAGTTATATGACTATTTCAAGAGATGGATATGAAGCAGGCAGCAATGAAAAAGCACAAGCCAATGCCAATAAAAATATTTTAAATGCGATATTCAAAAATCAAGATATATGCTCAGGCGTTACCATGTTCTCGTTTACCGATGGCTGGTGGAAAGCAGGAAACCCTGAAAAACAAGACCCGGGTGGCTGGGCGCCAAATAGCAGCGGTGTACCATATGACGGCGCTCCCAATGAAGAGTATTGGGGCATGGTGGATATCGATAGAAACAAGAAAGAAGCTTTTGAGATTATAAGCACCAAGTATTTAAAGTTAAAAGACTAAATATGAAGACACGTAATTACATTTTAGGCATTATCGCTATGGCATTTTTAACAAATTGTAATACAGAAAGTAATAAGCTAAATATTGAGGTTTTTGAAACTTCGGCTAGTGGAAATAAGCTTTCAAAACTTACAGAATTTCAAAGCTCAGATGTTAAAACAACAATTGAGCTTGTACCGGAGGAAACGTTTCAAACCATTACTGGTTTTGGTGGCGCTTTTACTGAGTCATCCGCTTATTTATTAAACAAACTGAGCAAAGAAAATAGAGATACTATTTTAAAAGCCTATTTTTCTAAAGAGGGTGCTAGATATTCGCTTACTAGAACACACATGAATTCGTGTGATTTTTCGCTTTCCAATTATTCATACGCTCCAGTTGAAGATGACATAAGTCTAGAGCACTTTTCTATTCAAGAAGATAAAGATGATTTAATTCCTATGATTAAAGATGCTATGGCGGTATCTGAAGACGGATTTAAAATATTTGCATCACCCTGGACCGCTGCGCCATGGATGAAAGACAATAACAATTGGGTTGGCGGAAAGTTGCTACCCAAATATTATGACACGTGGGCTTTATTCTTTTCAAAATACCTTGATGCTTATAAAGGAGAGGGGATAGATATTTGGGGTTTTACGGTTGAAAATGAACCCATGGGTAATGGAGATAATTGGGAAAGTATGCATTATTCTCCTGATGAAATGACAAATTTTGTACAAAATTATTTAGGTCCAAAACTTGAGGCGGACGGCAAAGGAAATGTTAAGATTTTGGGGTTCGATCAAAATCGAGCACATTTAAAAGATTGGGTTGACTCTATGTATAAAAATGAAGCAACTTCAAAGTATTTTGATGGAACAGCCATTCATTGGTATGATAGTACTTTTGAAATTTATCCAAAAGAATTACAGAATGCTCATAACAAAGCACCTAATAAACTTTTAATTCAAACGGAAGCCTGTGTGGATTCTGAAGTGCCAAAATGGAAAGATGATGCTTGGTATTGGAGTAAAGAGGCTACAGATTGGGGCTGGGATTGGGCTCCAGCAGATCAAAAACATTTACACCGTAAGTATGTGCCAGTATATCGCTACGCTAGAGATATTATTGGATGCCTAAATAATTGGGTTGATGGATGGGTAGACTGGAATATGGTTTTAGATACACAAGGCGGTCCTAACTGGTTTAAAAATTGGTGTGTTGCCCCTATCATAGTAGACCCAGATAAAGACGAAGTTTACTTTACCCCTATCTATTATACCATGGCTCATTTCAGTAAATACATAAGACCAGAAGCAAAAGTAATTAAAGTTAATAATACAGATGACAACTTAATGGTTACGGCGGCTAAAAACCCAGACCAAACTATAGCTGTAGTCGTTTTTAACCAAACGCAAGAGGCAAAAAGTATACATCTTGTTTTAAACGATAAGTCTGTAGATATTTCTATTAGCCCACAAGCCATACAAACAATAACAATACCAAGTATACAATAACTAAAAAACTAACTAACTAAAACTTTAATAATATGAAACACACTGTAACGCCTTTAAAAGATATAGTGCCATTAGGTCAGAAAATGGCCTTCGGATCAGGACACTTAGTACTTAATTTATTACCAGGAGCATTAGCAGTTTTTATGTTCTTTTTAGTAACGGCCTTTGGAATGGATCCGTGGTTAGCAGGTTTGTTAGGTGGTTTGCCTAGAATATTCGATGCTCTTACTGACCCTATAATGGGTTTTATTTCGGATAATACGAAGTCGAAATGGGGAAGACGCCGACCATATATTTTCGTTGGAGCTATTTTAAGTGGAATATTGTTTGCCCTTTTATTCCAACTGAGTGAAGACAATTCGGTTATGTTTAACTTTTGGTATTTCCTTCTAATGTCTTTATTGTTTCTCGTTGGAAACACTATGTATGCTACACCATTGGTAGGTTTAGGCTATGAAATGACTTCCGATTATAATGAGCGCACACGATTAATGGCATTTGCAAACACGGTTGGACAAATTGCCTGGATGTTAGTGCCTTGGTTTTGGGTAATTATTGCAGATCCTACGGTCTTTCCTATAAGTGAAGAAGCATTAATATCTATTGGAGAAATGGGGCTTTCTGGAGACGAATTGATAAAAACAACAACAGAGAAATTACAAGGTACAGGAGTTCGTAAATTGTCATTAATAGTTGGTTTGGTTTGTGCAGTACTTGGTGTTTTACCTGCATTATTCTGTAAGGGGCTTGATGCTGGGAAAATGGAAAATAGAAAAGAAATAGGTCTTAAAACATTATCATCTAATTTCAAAGAATTAGGACAAGGTATAAAGGAAGTGTTTAAAAACAAACCTTTTATGAAGTTATGTGGCGCTACATTTTTAGTGTTTAATGGATTTCAAATGGTGGCTTCGTTTAGTTTTTTCATAATTGTATTTTACATTTATAATGGTGATTATGGTCAAGCAGGTACTTGGCCAGCTTGGTTTGCTTCACTTACTGCAATAATAACTGCCTTTATGGTTATTCCTATCATTTCTGCTATTGCTAATAAATGGGGAAAGCGGAAAGCTTTTATTATCTCTACTGTGATTTCTATTATTGGTTACTGTCTTAAATGGTGGGGGTTTGATAATTCCTTAAACGCACAATTCAATCAGTCGGCTGCCGGTAAAGGGTTAAACAATTTTGTGGTTTCAATATTTGATGCAATCAATCCTTTTTTAGATAGCATTGGTATGTCATGGTTTAGTATGGACACCAGTTTAGGAGGTCCATGGCTCATGTTCTTACCTATTCCGTTTATGGCTTTTGGTTTAGGAGGCTTATTTACCTTGATGATGAGTATGACAGCTGATGTGTGTGATTTAGATGAGTTAGAAAATGGAATGCCACGTAAAGAAGGGACTTTCGGTGCCATATACTGGTGGTTTGTAAAGTTGGGGCAGGCAATAGCTTTAGTCCTTGGAGGAGCAATATTAAGTTTAGTTGGTTTCGACGAAGGTGCTGTGACTCAATCAGCAGAGACCATGACAAGGTTACGAATAGCAGATATTGTTATACCAGCTGCCACTGCGGCTATTGCTGTTTGGATTATGTGGAAATATAATTTAAATGAAACTAGATCAAGAGAAATAAAAATAGAATTAGTAGCGCGCAGAGGCGAACTATAATTGAAAATAATAATGTAGATTAAAAAGATATGTCGTCATTTAGAAAGTATAAAATCAAGTCATTAGCAGGATTAAATCTTGAAAATAAAACTACAAAAGGCTTAGAGAATTTATTCAAAAAAACATTAAAGAATGGGATGCATGGGCTATGTTTCAGCCCGTATGAAGAAGGTCAAGAACCCGGTGACCAAATGACTGAAAAACAGATTAGAAGGCGAATGAAAATTATTAAGCCTTATACGAAGTGGATTCGTTCGTTCTCGTGTACAGATGGTAATGAGGCCATTCCACGAATTGCTAAAGAATATGGCATTAAAACATTAGTGGGTGCATGGTTAGGTGATGATGACGAAATTAATAAAAGGGAAATAGCGGGGCTTATTAAACTAGCAAAAGAAGGTTATGTGGATATCGCAGCTGTAGGTAATGAAGTGATGTATCGAGGCGATTTAACGGAAGATGAGCTTTTAGATTTTATGTATGAAGTGAAAGAAGCGGTTCCAACTGTGCCAATGGGTTATGTAGACGCCTATTATGAGTTTAGCCACAGACCAAAAATCACAGAGGCTTGCGATGTTATATTAGCAAATTGCTACCCGTATTGGGAAGGCTGTAGTTTGGAATATTCTTTGCTTTACATGAAGGATATGTATAATCAAGCAGTAAGTGCCGGGAATGGTAAAAAAGTTATTATAACAGAAACAGGTTGGCCTTCTGCAGGCGAAGGACTTGATGGTGCACATCCATCGCATGAAAATGCGATAAAGTATTTTATTAATTCACAAGTATGGTCTGAAGAAAGCGATACAGAGATGTTCTACTTTTCATCTTTTGATGAATCATGGAAAGTAGGTACTGAGGGTGTTGTTGGAGCTTTTTGGGGCTTATGGGACAAAAACGAGAAGCTAAAATTTTAGTTGGTTATAACAGCCGACAATTCTTTATAGTTCTATGATAATAAAGACAAGTTACAGGTCTTAATAAGGTCTGTATTATACCTGTGTTTATGGTCAGTAGGGTTGCAGTCATATAGGGAAATTGGGGTCTTATCGAATATATTGTTTCAAATTAGAATCCAAATAGTTTTTATTGTTTATTACCGGAGGAACTTAACCAACATCAAATGAAATATACAAAAGAGTTAGGCTTAGATTCAGGTAAAGCAATTTGCTATTCTGGGTTTAGAGAAGGACAACGGCCTGGAGACGTGTTTCCAAGCTATGAAGAAATAAAGGAAGATCTTTTAATTTTACAAAATGAATGGAAATACCTCCGTTTATATGACTGTGATAAACATTCCGAGATTGTACTTGAGGTTATAGTAAAGGAGAATTTTGACTTTAAGGTGATGCTTGGAGCTTATATTGGGGCTGAAGCTAATAATTATGGTTGCCCTTGGGGCGGCTCATTTTCTGAGGATCAATTAGAAATCAATAAGGTTACAAATGAAAATCAAATTAAAAAACTGATTCGTTTGGCAAACCAATATCCTGATATTATTTTCTCTTTGTCTGCAGGTAATGAAGCATGTGTGGACTGGACAGATCATTATGTGCCTGTTGAAAGTGTTATTAATTATGTAAGGATGATTAAAAAAGGCGCCAAACAACCGGTAACCTTTTGTGAAAATTACTTGCCATGGCTTGATAAACTTAAAGATTTAGTGGATGAAGTCGATTTTATATCTATTCATACTTATCCAGTTTGGGAATATAAAAATATTCACGAGGCTATGGAATATACCAAGCAAAATTTCTACTCCGTAGCAAATAAATATCCTGATAAATTAGTAGTCATTACTGAAGCTGGCTGGACAACCTTTTCAAATGGAAAGGGAATATGCCCAAGTAACGTAAGCGAAGAGCATCAAGACATTTATTATAATGATTTAATAACTTGGTGCCAAGAAGATGATATTCTAACCTTTGTATTTGAGGCTTTTGATGAACCATGGAAAGGATCTCCTGAAGCACATGAGCCCGAGAAACATTGGGGATTATTTAAAGTAGATCGATCTCCAAAATTAGTGATGGCTAAGTATAAACCTGTTCTAATTTAATACACCTTATTTTAGCCCATAAAGTAGACAATACATAAATTTTCAATATATTTATTGTTTACTTTATCACGCTATGAAAAAGCATTTCTTATATTTTAAAACAAGCCTTTTATTAGGTGTTTTAATGGTTGCATGTAATGGACCTCAAAGGGATCTTTACCCAAAAACCCTTGTTGGTGGATTTCAATTACTCGATTCTGAAACAACGGGAATTGATTTTAATAATGCCATTAAAGAAACCGAAAGTTTTAATCACTTCTATTATGCTCAAATATATAATGGAGCGGGTGTCGCGATAGGTGATTTAAATAACGATGGCTTGCCAGAGGTTTTCTTTTGCGGAAACCAAGTAAGCGATCGACTTTACTTGAACAAAGGAGGTTTTGTATTTGAGGATATTACTAAAAAATCTAGAGCGGCAAGGAACTCTGGATGGTCGTGGGGCGTTACTATGGCTGATATAAATTCAGATGGTTATCTGGATATTTATATCAGTAGAAATGGCGAATCTATGAACCCAGAAGATCGTAAAAATCAGCTTTATATAAATAATCAAGATTTAACGTTTACAGAATCGGCTATGGCTTATGGTTTAGCTGATGCTGGTTATTCTACGCAGGCCGTTTTTTTTGATATGGATAATGATGGTGATTTAGATATGTATCAAGTGAATCAACCTGCAGACCAAAAATTATTTATACGTTATAATATTACCGCAGAAAACTCTAAATTTTTTACACATAAATTATATAGAAACGATAACGGAAGGTATCGTGATGTCTCTTTCAAATCTGGCCTTTCTCAAATTTTCGCTTATGGATTAAGTGTCAATGCTTCAGATTTGGATAATGATGGTTGGATAGACTTATATGTTGCAAACGACTATGACGAACCCGACTTTATGTATCGTAACAATAAGGACGGTACGTTTACAAATGTGATTAACAATAATTTGAAACACATTTCTAGATTTAGTATGGGTTCAGATACAGGTGATATTAATAATGATGGGTTAACTGATATTATGACACTCGAAATGGCGGCTGATGACCACTTTCGATCAAAAACGAATATGGGTTCCATGTCGACAGAAGACTTCAATACGATAGTTAGTTTAGGATATCATTATCAATATATGTCAAATACCCTTCAATTAAATACAGGTGTTGGTACTTTTTCTGATATTTCAAATGTTGCAGGTGTAGCTAAGACAGATTGGAGTTGGGGTGGTTTATTTGTAGATCTAGATAATGACGGGTTAAAAGATATAGTGATATCTAATGGCGTTAAAAAAGATGTTAGAAATAATGATTATTTATCAATTGTAAACAACTTAGATGAGAACATTTCTGTAAAAGAATTTTTCAATATAAG
>NZ_CAJQQI010000132.1 GCF_905480415.1 uncultured Algibacter sp.
GGTTCAATTGTACAAAACGGAAAGTTTGCACTTTGTGCTTTTGCGTTTGACAAACAATTAAACAACGTTGATTTCCCTACGTTTGGTAATCCTACGATACCTGCTTTCATAATAATATAATTTTGCGAGTGCAAATGTAGTCATTTCCATTATTAATTTTTGTAACAATTTTAAGCTTTAATCGTTAGATTAGCATAAACCATATATAATGAAATATATTATAGCCCTAACTATAATTTGTCTTACCAGTTTTAGTATTTATTCTCAAAATATAACTGTTAAAGTTATTGATAGTAAAACTGGAAACCCAGTTCAATTTGCATCAATTAAAACTGGTAAATATAGTGGCGTTATCTCTAATGAAGAAGGGTATTTTACTATTCGCACAGAAGATGAAAAATTAGAAAGTCTTGCCATTTCCTGTCTAGGCTATCAAAATAAAACTATTAACATACAAAAAATCAGGGATCTCGATTTCATAATCAATTTAGAACAAGCCATAAACCAACTTGATGAAGTTTATATTAGTAATAAAGCGCCAAACGCAGATTCTATTATTACAAAAGTAAAAAGTAAACTAGCTATTAACTATAGTAATAATCTTAACAAATACACTATTTTCAGAAGAGCCACAAACTATATTGATTTTAAAAACTTAGAGTTTGAAATTGAAAAAGCATCGCATGTAAAGAAAAAAAATCTTGAATCTGCCAATGATAATTTAAAAGCTTTATCAAAAAAAATTCGTGAGAGTAATATGGTTCAGTTTGAAGATTTTAATGGTGAATTTTACGCGTTAAATAAAGATAGCAGTAAAATTGTAGTAAACAAAGCGACACAATTACTTGATTCTAAAAACGATTTTTCAATAGAGCAAATACAAGAAAAATCACAAAATATTATTTTAAAATACCTTGACACAACTAAAACTTACAAATTAAAATCTGGCCTTTTTAAGATTGAAGATTCTCTGTCTCTGAAAGATGAAAATTCAGAAGAAGAAAATAAAAAAGAATATGAGGTTACTTTATTAAATGAAGAAACAAGGTCTTTTTTGAACCGTTCACAATTTTACAAAAACTCTTTTTTAAACAGCCTATTAAGTTTTGATTTATATGAATACACTTGTAAAGATTTAGCCTACAACAATAACGAACTAACTCATGTCATTAACTTCAAACCAAAAAAATCAAAAGCGATATACACCGGTCAATTATTTATTAGTGATGATACGTATGCTATAACGCGAGTAGATTACAAATACTATAAAAACAGACATGGTACAAAGGTTAACTTAAAACTCATTTTAGGTGTTAAGTACATTGAAAACTTGAGTAAAGGAAAGCTCATATTTGAAAAAGATAGTAGTAATATATATCATCCAAAATACTTAAAACACACCACTGGAAGTTACTTTTATGTAAATAGAGATTTAAAGTTTATTGAAAACAGTAGAGCTAGAAATAAAGTGAGTTTTAGTTTTAAAATTGAAGGTGATAACCGCAATAAAGTAGAACTTTTATTTACTGCAAATAACAAACTAGGCTTACAGAGTTTTGAGGCTATAAAACAAAAGAAAAAAGCACCATACCAACAATTAAGTCGGTTTGAAAAAAGCATTTGGAAAAATGAAGAAACATTAGAGCCTTCAAAAGAAATGAAGACCTTTAATAAACAGAATTAAAAATCATAAACATTTCTTATATAATCACAACGCATTAAATCTAGCCCAACAAAGTATTTTAAAATTTTATAAACACATCCATTACCGTCTTCATAATCATAAAATTCTGTTGAGACTATGTTAGTGGCAGTATAGATAAGTAGAGTTTGGCATTCTGTACTTTCAAAAAATTTTAAGCCATTAGCCGTTGAAGAGATTAATTCCCAAGTACCAATAATATCTGTTTCAAAAGCATTAGAATCAGAACCATCGTCACTCCCACATAATACGAACATTCCAAAAGTTAGTATTTAAAACATTTTTGTTATTTTCTTCATTATGTGTTTTTTATTTATTCTTCTGGATGCATAAAACGTTGTTTTGCTAACAACTCTTCTTCCGTCTCTACAACATCTTCGTCAGGCACACAGCAATCTACAGGACATACCGCTGCACATTGAGGTTCATCATGAAACCCTTTACATTCCGTACATTTATCTGGCACAATGTAGTAAAGCTCATCACTCACAGGCTCTTGCGCCTCGTCAGCATCAACTTCTTCTCCATTTGTTAGTACAACCTTGCCTTCCAAACTTGTACCGTCTTTATAACGCCAATCGTCAGCTCCTTCATATATTGCAGTATTTGGGCACTCAGGCTCACAAGCACCACAATTTATACACTCATCTGTTATTATAATTGCCATAGTAATTTTTTATGTTTTAAAATTTAAGAACTCTATACAGAATCCTTAAATTTGCAATTGCGAAAATAAAGCCAAAACCATTCATAACCAAATTCAGCATGCAATTACAAGAAAGAATTAACGCTTTTGTAAAATTAGGAGATTTTTTAAGGCAATTTTCTAGTGAAGTTACCCAAAAATCAGATAATGTTGAACATAACGATTTTTTCTTTGAAGGCGTTAAACATCAGCTAAAACTAGCTAAAGAGCACAATGGTTGGTTTACTGAAGAGAATATTAAGTTTGCTTTAAAGTCTTGGTCTGACGCATTAAATTTCAGCAATCTTAATACATGGTTAGAGCCATATGCTATTAATAATATTAGCCCAAAAGAAGTTGCTATTATTATGGCAGGTAATATTCCTTTGGTAGGGTTTCATGATTTTTTATCGGTACTTATTTCTGGTCATTCTGTGTTAGTTAAACAATCATCAAATGATAAACACTTACTACCCTATTTAACCAAATATTTAGAGCATGTTGAACCTCAATTCAAAGGGGTAATAAAATTCACAGAAGAAAAGCTTAAAAACTTTGATGCCGTAATCGCAACAGGAAGTAATAATACGGCACGCTATTTTGAATACTATTTTAAAAATAAGCCCTCAATTATTAGAAACAATAGAAATTCTGTTGCTGTTTTAACAGGTAAGGAGACTAGTGCCGAATTAAAAAACCTTTCAGAAGATGTTTTTAGATATTATGGATTGGGATGCAGGAATGTATCTAAACTCTTTGTCCCTAAAGGCTATAAATTTGATGCATTTTTTGAAGCTATCTACCACTGGCATCCTATTGTTGAAAAAGCAAAATACGCGAATAACTACGACTACAATAAAGCCGTATATTTAATGAGCGAATTTGATATGCTAGAAAATGGATTTTTTATGATTAAAGAAGATGAAAGTTATGCATCGCCAATAGCGACCCTCTTCTTTGAATATTATAATGATTTATCAGAATTAAAAGAAACTTTAGAAGCAAAAAAAGAACAAATTCAATGTATCGTTTCAAACGGGTTTATAAAAAATGAAATAGCTTTTGGAGCAACTCAAAAACCTCAACTTTGGGATTATGCGGATGATGTAGATTCTATTAAATTTTTATCATCAATATAACAAAAAAATTATTGAATTCTTAATAAGAAATACTTAATTAATTAGCAACTTTGCATCTTTAAATTTTACTATGATATGAAGAAACATAACTTTAGTGCAGGACCTAGTATTTTACCACCAGAAGTATTATTAAAAGCTTCTCAGGCAGTTGTAGATTTAGATGATAGTGGATTGTCTTTATTAGAAATATCTCATAGAAGTAAAGCTTTTGTAGATATTATGGAAAAGGCTAGAGCCTTGGCTTTAGAGTTACTTGGTTTAGAAGGCAAAGGTTATAAAGCTTTGTTTCTACAAGGCGGTGCAAGTACACAATTTTTAATGGTGGCACTAAATCTTCTTGAAAAAAGAGCTGGGTATTTAAACTCAGGATCTTGGTCTGATAAGGCCATCAAAGAAGCTAAAATTTATGACGATATTTATGAAGTAGGATCTTCAAAAGGAGCAAACTACAATTATATACCTAAAGGTTACGATATACCAACAGATTACGATTATTTTCACTGTACCTCAAATAACACTATTTACGGTACTCAAATGAAATCATTTCCAAAATGTGATATTCCTGTAGTATGTGATATGAGTAGTGATATTTTTTCACGTTCATTAGATTTTTCATATTTTGATTTAATCTATGCTGGTGCTCAAAAAAATATGGGCCCTGCCGGTACTACGCTTGTTATTATAAAAGAAGATATTTTAGGGAAAGTATCTCGTAAAATTCCATCAATGATGGATTATAAAACACATATCAGTAAAGGAAGTATGTTCAATACACCTCCTGTATTTCCTATCTATACATCTATGTTAACTTTAGAATGGCTGAAAGGTTTAGGTGGTATTTCTGCTATTGAAAAAGAAAACGAAAAGAAATCACGTTTAATGTATTCTGAGGTAGATTTAAATCCATTATTCAAAGGTTTTGCTGCTAAGGAAGATAGATCAGACATGAATGCAACGTTCACTCTAGAAAACCAAAATTTAAAAGATACTTTTGAGTCTATGCTAAAAGAAGCAGGTATTAGTGGAGTAAACGGACACCGAAGTATTGGTGGTTATAGAGCTTCTATGTACAATGCCATGCCACTTGATAGTGTAAAAGCGTTGGTAGAAGTCATGAGTGAATTAGAAAGTAAAGCTTAAAAATTTTGCAGTAAACAGGTGCATGTTGCAGTTGCTTACTCAAATGAATAAAAAAAAATTTAATTTTAAGTTGAATTGTTAATCGTTCACAGAACTTTTAATTTTAACTTATAACTCATAACTTAGATAAATGAAAGTATTAGCAAACGACGGAATTTCTCAAAGTGGTATTGATGCCTTAGAAAAAGGTGGTTACGAAGTCATTACAACTACAGTCGCCCAAGAACAACTGATTAACTTTATCAACGAAAAAGATATTACCGTTTTATTAGTGCGTAGTGCAACAACAGTGCGTAAAGATTTAATCGATGCATGCCCAGGATTAAAAATTATTGGTCGTGGTGGTGTTGGTATGGATAATATTGATGTAGAATATGCTAAAGAACAAGGGCGCAGTGTAATTAATACACCTGCAGCTTCTTCACATTCTGTTGCCGAATTAGTATTTGGACACTTATACGGACTAGCTCGTTATTTACATAATTCAAACAGGGATATGCCTCTTGAAGGCGATAGTAACTTTAAAGGTTTGAAGAAGGCTTACGCAAAAGGAACGGAGTTAAAAGGAAAAACTTTAGGTGTTTTAGGTTTTGGTCGTATTGGTCAAGCTACAGCTAAAGTGGCTTTAGGAGCTGGTATGAAAGTAGTTGCTTTTGATCCATTTTTAGAATCAGCTAATTTAGAATTAGACTTCTTTGACGGGCAAACTGTAAATTTTGATATTAAAACCATTTCAAAGGAAGATGTTTTAAAACAATCAGATTTTATTACACTTCACGTTCCTGCACAAGAAGACTATGTTATTGATGAAGCAGAATTTAACATAATGAAAGATGGTGTTATTTTAGCTAACGCAGCACGTGGTGGTGTGTTAAACGAAATAGCATTAGTGAAAGCTATTGAAAGTGGAAAAGTAGCACGAGCTGCTTTAGATGTTTTTGAAAAAGAGCCAAAACCAGAAATGCAATTATTAATGAACCCTGCATTATCTTTAACACCTCATACTGGTGCAGCAACTAACGAAGCTCAAGACAGAATTGGTACAGAATTAGCATCACAAATTATTAGTATCTTAGGATAGTAATTCCCGCTTTCGCGAGAATGGCGATTTCAAATGAAATCTCAATTATAAAATTGAGAAATTATTTTTCAAACAAATTGTGACCTAAATAGAATTACTGAGTCCTAACTAAAGAGGTTGGGACTTTTTTTGTACATTAAGCTTTCAATTTTTATTAAACTTTATTAATTAACACATACAATAATCATGTCTGGAATTTTAGATTTATTAAATAGTGACTTAGGAAAAACTATAATTAACGGTGTAGCTGGATCAACAGGAAACGATACGAACAAAACAAGTAGCGTGTTAACAATGGCTTTGCCTGTTTTAATGAAAGCTATGCAACGAAATGCTTCAACACCTCAAGGTGCAGAAGGACTTATGGGTGCTATACAAGGAAAACATAATGGTAGTATTCTAGAAAATCTTGGTGGATTATTTGGTGATGGTGGTGCTAATGAAGTGAAACAGGATGGTGAAAAAATATTAGGACACGTTCTAGGTGCCAAACAACATGGAGTTGAAAAAATATTAGGAGAAAAATCTGGTTTAGATGCTGGCTCTGTTGCTAACATATTAAAAGTTGCTGCACCAATTTTAATGGGTGTTTTAGGAAATCAAGCAAAACAACAAAACGTAAGCTCTTCTAATGGTATTGGAGATTTATTAGGCGGAATGCTTGGTGGAAATTCACCACAGCAAGAACAAAGCTTTTTAGAATCTATTCTTGATGCTGACGGAGATGGAAGCGTTATCGATGATGTTGCGGGTATGATTTTAGGTGACAGCAAGAAGAAAGGCGGGCTTGGCAGTCTATTAGGTGGCCTTTTAGGAGGAAAATAATATTCTTTAGAAAATAAATTCCAACAAAGAGCTAAACATGATGTTTGGCTCTTTTTTTGTTAAAAACAATTGAAAATCAATATTTAAGGAATGATTTTTGTAAATTTATTAGAAAGCAATCCTTTTACTCCATAGAAGTATAGGTTACCTAATCCTTACTTTTTAAAAGAAGTAATGGTTCTTACATTTAAAAAAAGAGATAAAAAACATATTTACACTCATGAAAAAAATAATTTACACATTACTTATTTCTATTTTTATTTTTAACTGTAACACATCAAAAACTACGACTTCAAAAAAAGATGAACGTTTAGAAAGCTTAAAGCAAAATGATACGGTTAAAATAGCGAATGAAGACATAGAATACGAAATCATGATAATTGAACCAGGCTTTAATTTCTGGTTAGCAAGTACAGCAAGGCAAAGAGGTTACTACACACAACAATTCTTAGAAAATAAAAATATATTTTATGTTGCTGAATGGAATCAGCGTGTACTTCAGCCACAACGTTACAGCTCAAGTTTGTATGAATTACAAATAGATTACCAACAAGGTATAGACTATGGCTACGAGGTTAATTATGTGCTATATAACTACTTTATTTACTTTCAATTAACTTATAATCAAAAATTAGGAGCTTTTATTCCTAGAATTTAAATCACTTTATTTATTTTTGCATCAAAATAAGAAATGTGAATGAATTAAAAGAGAACTGGGAAATAGGTCGGAATTGGCAACTTATTTTTCCATTATTAGGAATATTAGGTTTAGGCTACTCGTCCTTTAGGTTATCCTCTTTATTTTTAAATCAAGACAATATCATATTTAATTTGTTCTCAGTCTCCATTATTTTTTTTGGACTTTTAAAATTAACCCTTTTTATTTTTTCAAAATTAGAAAAAAAGTGGGATGTAAAATACAGATGGGAGCTCATCTCTATTTTCTTAGTGTTTGCTATTACAGGGTCTTCTTCAGTATTTGTGAGCAGACCTCTAATTAAGTTAATAGGTATTAATAAAGAAAATTTACCAACTTTTGCCTATTGGACTTTATATATTTTTATTGGTTTTATCTTTTATCAAATATTGCTCGTTGCTATTGGGTGGTTATTTGGACAACACAAGTTTTTCTGGGATTTTGAAAAAAAGATGTTGCGCAGACTAGGTTTAAAACGATTCTTTGATTAATGAATTTCTATAAGGGACATATAGCTTTTAAAATACTAACCATTCTGTTAGTCATTTTACTATGGGTTCCTTCGACTGTTAAACTTGCACACGTTTTTGATCATCATAAACACGAAATTTGCCAGGGTGATAACAGCACACATATTCATAAAGTCGATTTAGAGTGTGAATTTCAAAAATTCAGTATTACCCATCACTTTCAATTACCGAAAGAATTTATTGAGTTTTTTCAAACGCTCAGCCCTTCTCGTACTTACAATCTAACATATAAATTTCTTAATAATCATCGGTCTTTATCTTTCTCTTTAAGAGGACCGCCTGTTTTAGTTTAAACTAATATCATTTCTCATTTTATTAATATCTGTAAAACAGGAAATGGTGTCAGCATTTATTTTTAAACTAAAATTTTAGTAATGAGATACTATATATTGATTATAACGTGTTGCTTATTTAGCATTACTTATGGTCAAAACTGCAATTACAAGCTTTCTGGTAACATACATGATTTCCATGATGGTTCTGCAATAACTGGTGCCACCATATATATTAAAACCCTCGACAGATATACAACATCTAATATTGAGGGAAATTATACTATTGAAGATCTGTGTAAAGGACTTTTAACTTTTGAAGTATCACATTTAGGATGCGAGACCAAAATAATAAAAGTTCAAATTAATGGAGATACACAATATGAAATTAATATGGAACACCATATTGAAGAACTTAATGAAATTAAAATTGATGCCAGCGGAAACCCTAAGTTAACTAAAACGTCTCAAGAATCCCAGTTAAAAACAAAAACACTTGAACGCTTTAGTGCTTTTAGTCTTGGTGATGCATTGAAACATATAAGTGGTGTATCATCAATTAACACTGGAAACACCATTGTAAAGCCCGTAATTAATGGCTTGCACAGTAGCAGAGTTGTAGTGATGACTAATGGTGTGCGTTTGCAGGATCAAGAATGGGGAATTGAACATGCACCAAACATAGATTTAAATGCAGCAGGTAGTATTAACGTTATTAAAGGAGCTAATTCTTTAGCTTATGGTGGTGATGCTATAGGCGGTGTTATTGTACTGAAGCCTCAAAAAATCAGTTTAAAAGATTCGCTTTATGGAAAAACAATTGTTAGTGGACAAACAAATGGTAGAGGTTATAGTATAGCATCAACCCTAACTAAATCATGGCAAAAGGGGTGGTACTTTACAGGTCAAGCTTCTGCAAAGCGCTTTGGGGATTTTGAAGCTCCAGATTATAGCTTAACCAACACAGGTTTAGACTCTAAAGGCTTTTCTGTAAATACAGGATTTAAAACTTTTGAAAAAGGTTTCAATGTATATTATAGTTATTTAAATAATCAAATAGGTATTTTGAGAGGATCTCATATCGGAAATGTTGAAGATTTAAATAATGCAATAAATCTCCAAAATCTTGTGGGTATAATAAATAAAGAGCCATTAGGTACAGAAGATTTTAGTTATGAAATAAATGCACCAAGACAGGATGTAACGCATCAAATAATAAAAGCGGATTTTTATAAGCGCTTTAAAAAATTTGGACGTTTGGAAGTTCTATATGATTTTCAAAATAACCAAAGGTTTGAATACGATGTTCGTGTGGGTGATGATAGAAATAAGCCAGCTATCGATTTGACTTTGAAAACACATACATTGAAATCTAGTTTAAAAATAGATACCAATACTAATGCTGTTTATAGGTTTGGTCTAGCTTTAGGGTTTCAGAATAATTTTGCAAATCCAGAAACAGGTGTAAGGCGCTTAATTCCTGATTACGATAAATATGATGCTGGTGTTTTTGCTATTTCGAATTTTAAATTAAATGATAATACCAATTTAGATTTTGGATTGCGTTACGATTTTAACAAAATTGATGCAAAAAAATTTTATAGAACTAGCCGTTGGATTGAGCGCGGATATGATGTAGATTTTGCTAATATCGTGATTGATGATTTAGGGACTCAATTACTTGTTAATCCTGTACTTAATTATCATAACGTTTCTGCTTCAGCTGGAATGTCACATAAATTTAATGATAAAAACACTATTATTTTCAATTACGGATTATCAAACAGAGCGCCAAACTCTTCAGAATTATTTAGTGATGGTTTGCATCATTCTGCAGCGCGAATCGAATTGGGCGATTTGCGTATAAAGCAAGAAACATCTCATAGAATTTCCGGTTCATATCAATTTAAAAATAAGTCGTTATCATTGAATTTAGAAAGCTTCTTAAATCATATTAATGATTATATTTTTATTAAACCTACAGGAACAGAGCAAACCATAAGAGGTGCTTTCCCAGTTTGGGATTATATTCAAACCGATGCATTGCTATATGGATTAGATGTAACTGCAAATTATAATTTTAGTAGAAAATGGTTTTTAAATAATAAATCATCTTTTATAAAAGGAAGGGACCTCATTAAAAAAGAGGCGTTAATTGATATACCTTCATTTAAGACTGTTAATGTTTTAGGATACTTAAACAAAAAATGGTTGAATTTTAATGCGGAATTACAAAGCGAATTGATATTAATGCAAAACGATTACCCTAATAATAATTTTGAAGTGTATATTCCAACTACCGAAGAATTTATATTATTAGATATTAGCACGCCACCTCCAACCTACCATTTAATGCATTTTGAAAGTGATATAACAATAAAACTTTCTGAAAAAACAGATTTAAATGTAGGAATTAATGTTACAAATATTTTTAATACTTCTTATAGAGAATACCTTAACAGATTAAGATATTTTGCCGATGATTTAGGAAGGAATTTTATGTTACAATTAAAATTAAATTATTAATAATTAAAAAACAAAAGAATGAAAACTTTAAAAAATTTATCAATATTATTTATGTCTGCATTAGTATTTACAGCATGTTCTAACGATGACGACAATCCAGAACCTGTAAATGAAGAAGAAGTAATAACAACATTAACAGCAACTTTAATACCTGTAACTGGTGGTACTACTGTTACTTTACAGACACGAGATTTAGATGGTGACGGACCAAACGATCCTGTAGTTTCCGTATCTGGAGCTTTAGCTTCTAACACAACATATAACGGAACACTTGAGCTTTTAAATGAAACTGAATCCCCTGCCGAACCTATAAATGCAGAAATTGAAGCAGAAGATGATGAGCACCAATTTTTCTATCAAATAACTAATAGTCTTGCAACTTTTGAGTATACAGATTTTGATGGAGATAGTAACCCTATTGGATTAGAATTTACAGTAACAACTAGTGCAAATTTAGGAACCGGGACACTAACTATTACTTTAAGACACGAACCAAGTAAAAGTGATACAGGCGTAAGTGATGGTGATATTACAAATGCTGGGGGAGAAACAGATATACAGGCTGTTTTTAGTATCTCAGTAGAATAAATATCAGAACAATATTTTATATTTTTGAAATAATAACATTAAAAAAAAGCTACACTAAATTAGTGTAGCTTTTTTATTCTTAAAACATTTAACCTCTTTTATTACGAGATAAATCTTTAGAGCTAATTATCTAGAATAATTAGGAGATTCTTTAGTAATAGTTACATCATGCGGATGGCTTTCGTTTATAACACTTGCGGTAATTTTAACAAACTGTCCCGTTTCTTTTAGGGTTTCAATATCTTTTGCACCACAGTATCCCATACCAGCGCGTAACCCGCCAATAAACTGGTGAATGCTTTCGTACAAATCACCTTTATAGGGCACGCGACCAACAATGCCTTCTGGTACTAATTTTTTGATATCATCTTCAACATCTTGGAAATAACGATCCTTACTACCTTCTTTCATAGCCTCTACAGAACCCATACCTCGATACGATTTGAATTTTCGTCCTTCGTAAATAATCGTTTCTCCCGGAGATTCTTTTGTTCCAGCTAAAAGTGATCCTAACATCACCGTATCTGCACCAGCTGCAATAGCTTTTGGAATATCACCGGTATATCGAATACCACCATCTGCAATTACCGGAACACCTGTACCTTTTATAGCAGCCGCAACTTCCAACACTGCAGAAAATTGTGGAAATCCAACACCCGCAACAACACGCGTAGTACATATAGAACCTGGACCAATACCTACTTTTACAGCATCCGCTCCTGCTTCAACCAAATATTTAGCAGCTGCTCCTGTGGCTATATTACCAACAACAACATCCAGTTCAGGAAACTTTGCTTTAATATCTTTAAGCACACTTACCACACCTTTGGTATGTCCATGAGCCGTATCAATAATAACAGCATCTACACCTGCTTTCACTAAAGCTTCTGCTCTTTCCACGGCATCTGCTGTTACTCCTAAAGCTGCAGCAACTCGCAAACGTCCGTATTTATCTTTGTTAGCGTTAGGCTTCTGACTAAGCTTTGTAATATCTCTAAAGGTTATTAAACCTGATAATTTAAAATTATCATCAACAATTAATAACTTTTCAATTTTATATTTTTGAAGTATTTTTTCAGCGTCTTGTAAAGAGGTTCCAACCGCCGCAGTTACCAATTTTTCACTAGTCATAACTTCAGTTATTGGTCGCTTATTATCATGTTCAAAACGTAAATCACGATTTGTAACAATGCCTTTTAAGGTGCCCTCTTCATCAACAATAGGAATACCTCCAATACTATACTCTGCCATATACTTTTTGGCATGCTTAACTTTAGCTGTAAGTGGCAAGGTAACAGGATCTATAATCATTCCGCTTTCAGCACGCTTTACTCTTTTAACTTTTAGTGCTTGAGCTTCAATTGACATGTTTTTATGCAAAACACCAATACCACCTTCTTGCGCCATGGCGATAGCCATTTTACTTTCTGTAACCGTATCCATAGCTGCCGAAATAATAGGCACGTTTATAGTAATGTTACGGGTAAATTTTGTTTGAATGTTTACTTCTCGAGGAAGTACTTCAGAAAAAGCTGGGACTAATAGAACGTCGTCGTAGGTTAAACCTTCTCCTACTATTTTGTTTTCGTGTGCAGTCATGTCGCAATTATAATTATAATTGCATGCAAATATACAATTTAATAATAGATTAAATTACCTAATTTTTCTTAAGAAATGAACAATAGGTATTTATGCTTTTTGAAATAACTGTTTTGAGATAATTAACGTTGATACGGTAAATGTAAATGTCATTAGTATACCTGAAATCATGACTATATATTTCATCCAAATTATACCAGACCAAAGTAAATAGAGCCCACCAAATGTTAAAACTACGGATACAAAAGGCTCTATAATTAAAAATAGCTTTAACTTTTTATTGAGTTTGGTAATAGAAACAAGCCCGCCAACTAAAAAGAAAATAATGGACATAGATAGGATATGGCTGTGAACTAAGCTAAGCATTTCTTGATCACTCTTTTTGAAACGCATAACCTCAGCGTTTTCATCATATTCATTACCTAAATATTGTTCTTCTATACCACTTGGATTACCAGAAGAGGTTTCGCCCACAAATAATAACCCTGTATAAAACCCAATACTCAATACGATTATAAATACTCCAATTAATAATTTAATCTCTTTAGGGAGTGTAACTATCAATCCATTAATTTCCATTTATAAAATATTTTTATTTTGAAGAATTTTTAAAGATTTTAAGAAATCATTCATGGCATTTGTCATAGAACGTACTGAAATAGTTGCTCCAGAAATAGCTATAATATTATCCCCGAGTTTTAGTTCATCTCCTCCTTTTTTACCAATAAATTGTTTTAACCAACGTGTGCTTCCAATTTCACCTCCATATTCTTCTCTATAGAGTAAAACTTTTGATTTTAAAACGATTAAATCTTTATCAAGTAAAACTAAATAATCAAAAAGTGCTGTTTTACTTGGCGCTTTTGATAAATAAGCATAACCTAAAAGGCTGCCATTAGCTTCTATTTTAAATAGGTTACTGGTTTCGAATTTTGAAGGTAAGTCTTTTGCAGTATCTGAAGGAATTACAACCTCTGTAAAATCAAAAACTTCAACACTGTAGGTTTTAATTATCTCTTTATTTACTCTTTTCTGAATGTTTTTTGGCAAACCAAAAGACATCATGATTAAAGCTATAAATAATATTGAAACCTGTTTAAAATGCATAATACAAAAGTATTGTTTTTTATTGTTCTTACAAGTAAAATGACAAAGCCGAAATTACAAAACTTGATTTTGGCCATTGTCTTGGCTTTGCGTTAGGGATTGAGCAATTGTTGGAGCTCCTCGAAGAGAGCGACTTGTGAAAGCCCGACCCTTGCGGTAACGCACAAATTATATTAAAACCAAACTCCGATTCCGAAATTTAGTCTATTTGCAACATCGCCACCAGAAACGGCATTATCTCTAAATTGGTAATCGCCTTTTAATACAACTCCTGGTGCAAGGTGATAACTTAACCCTGTTGTTAAATCGTTACGATTATAGGCATCATTTTGCTGTAAACTACCATCTGTACCGGCATGAGTATCGTACTGCTCGTATCTTGCAAAAGCAAATAAACGTTGATATTTTTCTTGTGGTAATAAGTTGTATGCTGCTTCTAGATACCACCCTTGTAATGCACTTCCCAAATCTTTACCTGTTAAATTATTATATGCTTCGGTACCGGATAGAGAACCATGAACGTACTGACCACGTGCTGTGAAACGTTGGAAAGCATAACGAGCGTCAAAGCCTATCATGGAAATACCTATGTTGGCCCCATCAATGGCTTCTACATCGTCTTCTGCTTGGGTATCTCCAAAATATCCTGAAAGACCTAAACGCAATCCAGGAAAACCATAATAATCCAATTTCATTGACAATGTTGGACTATCTATAGTAGATTGAATGGCTTTTTGACGACCACTACGTAACCCATTTGAGCCTTTCAGCGCGCCGTTTACGCCTCCATTACCATCGAAAGATGTTGATTTAAAACCATTAAAAACATAAGCTTGATATCCTAAGGACAATTCATTGAATCTACCAGATACACCAAAACCTATTTCTCTCCATGTTGTCGGAACAATTACGTTATCTACAGCTGGTCTTTCTACGCCATTAAAAGTTGTTGGTTCGTGAAATTCATTTATAATACCGAAAGGTACTAACATTAAACCACCACGCAGATTTACATTTGGTGCAACGTTATAATTAATAAAAGCTTGCTCTATAAATACTTCTTCTACATGTTCGAATTCTACTTCTGTTACAAATTGCGTTTTATCATTAAATTTGTAACCAAATAGTAATACTAAGCGTTGTACATCTAACTCGCCGTTTAAAGCTTCTGGTTGATTGTAAGTGAGCTCTCCATAAGCACCAACCGTTACTGCTTTACCATAATTACCTGATAGGATACGTTGCGCTGCATTTAATTGTTTTTGAGGATCGAAAGTGATAGAATCTTGTAAAGTTTGTGCACCTAATACTGAAGCTACTAAGATTGAAAAAAGTAAGGATAATTTCTTCATTTTTATTTGATTTTTTATTTTTATTTAGACTTATTATAAATAATATTTCCATTGAAGATGCAAATATAAGACACATAATTATTTGCACAAAGTTTATTTAGACTAATTTTAAATAGACTTTAAAAACAAGCAATAACATGTTGTTTATCAACAAATTAAATGTGAAAAAAAATTAATGGTAATTATTAAATATTTTAGAAGCTTCGTTATAAGCGCTCTCAAAACTAAGTGCGTTTAAACTATTGTTTTTATTTGATGTGAAGTATGATAAAAGTTTTTCTGTGGGCATATTACCTGTGAGTTCATCTTTGGCCATTGGGCAGCCGCCAAAGCCTTGTATGGCACCATCAAAACGATGACATCCTGCTTGGTAAGCGGCATCAACTTTTTCGAACCAAGTTGTTGGCGTTGTATGCAAATGTGCCCCGAATTCTATATTTGGGTATTTCGGAATTAAATTTGAAAATAGATTATCAATACTTTCTGGATTTGATGTTCCTACAGTATCACTAAGCGATACTATTTTTACGCCCATATTTGCGAGTTTTTCTGTCCACTCTCCCACTATATCAACATTCCATGGATCACCATAAGGGTTTCCAAATCCCATTGAAATATAAACCACAACTTCTTTATTAGTTTTGTTTGCAATTTCTAATATTTCAGAAAGAGTAATTACAGATTGTGCTATGGTCTTGTGCGTATTCCGCATTTGAAAATTCTCAGAAATAGAAAATGGGTATCCTAAATAATCAATTTCTTGATGTTTGGAGGCATCATGTGCACCTCTCGTGTTCGCTATAATGGCTAGAAGTTTACTTGTGGTTTTACTCAAATCTAATTGAGACAAAACAGCTGCAGTATCCACCATTTGCGGAATAGCCTTTGGAGACACAAAACTGCCAAAATCAATCGTATCAAATCCTACACGCAATAATGACTGAATGTATTGTACTTTCTGCGCTGTAGGGATAAATTGCTTTATTCCTTGCATGGCATCACGTGGGCATTCAATTATTTTTATTGCTTTCGACATTTATTCTTTAGGAAATTCAGTTGATAAAAATACCATTATTTTTAAGAATGTAGGTTTTAATAACTAATTACGACACAGATACTATTAATAAGCCATTCTAAAATTTTATCATGAAAAATATTACGCTTCTATTATCCTTTTTAATTTGCACTTTCAGCTTTGGACAAAGCAGTACAGCTAATTACGACATTTCAATAACAACTATCTGGAATTCAATAGACCACACCTCAGTTCCAGGGAATGCACATTGGTCGCCTCTTGCCGGGGCTACTCATAAGAATCCTAATGATATTTTAGAATTTGGAGTGACTGCGCCGCTGACTAATGGAATAAAAAATATTGCAGAAACTGGGAGTACCTCCAGTTTTAATAGTGAAGTTGATGCTTTAATAACGGCTGGTAATGCTGACCAATATTTACAACAAGGATTCTCACCATTTGCAGGAAATAACAGTAATTCAACACTAAGTAATGTTACTGTAAGTGAAAATTTTCCGTTAATAACTTTAGTATCTATGGTAGCTCCTAGCCCTGACTGGTTTATAGCTGTTAATAATTTAAATCTACGTTCTGGAAATAACGCAGTTAATAATGGTTGGAAAGATACTTTTACTGTAGATGTTTTTGCTTACGATTCTGGAACAGATTCTGGAACAAATTACACATCTAGTAACATGTCAACAAATCCAAGAGAACGAATTACTATGATATCCGGATTTCCAATAAACGGAAATAAAATGGCAACAATTACTTTTACATATGCTTCTTCAACATTAAGTGCAGAAAATATAAGTTCTGTTGAAAATTTAAAAATTTTCCCAAACCCGTCTAACGGTCATGTTAATATTTCAAACATTCAAAATATTGAATTAAAATCTATAGAGATTTATAGCGTATTATGGACGTTAGTAAAACAAATTCATGTGAGACAAAATTCATCAAAATTAAACTTAGATTTATCACAATTTAATAAGGGAATGTACTTGCTAAAAGTCTTAAATAAAAATGGAGTAAGCCATACTCAAAAACTCATAATTGATTGACAGTCCTAGAATGAAACATCGTTATTTTTTTAGAATCGTCAATAAAAAGGCCCTGAATTGCTAAATAATCGAGTAAATTAACATGTTAACGTTTTTTTTATAGTTGATATTCGTTTCGGTATACATTTGAGTATAAATATTTTCACCCCAAATGAATATTTTAACCTACAGATTAAACTTTTTAGTGCTTTCGATATTTTTATCGATGTCCACTTGCATCTTTTCTCAAAATGAAGAAGAAGCAAATTGCGGTAATATAACAACTTCAAATGCGATAGCGTTTTACGAAAACATTAAACCTCAACTAAAAAAATACGAAAACGAATTTTTATCAGACAAATCTTCTAGATCTGCTAAAGGGAAAGTTCCAACAAATGTTTTAAATTCTATACCTGTAAAAGTATACATTATCAGAAACTCAGATGGCTCTGGTGGTTTAAATATCTCTGAACTTAATGACGCTATATCAAATCTAAATT
>NZ_CAJQQI010000133.1 GCF_905480415.1 uncultured Algibacter sp.
GCGCTTTCCAATTCGAGCGCAATAGAAGATTCTCGCCAAAAGGCGTGCTATAGGGAACTCCAAGCTTCGGGGTGTCCGATTAAGCTACTGTTTAATATATGACCGCCACCTCCCGTTAATAGTGATCAATAGGGATCAATATATTCAGATTTGATCCCGCGAGACCTGCTAGGCCAACAATACATTAACAATCTGATTCGGCCATAGAAAACCTTCACGTCATATTTGCTGTGCGATATTTTCAGGAGACATACTAACCACAAAACCTCCATATTATGGCGCATATCAGGATTAATTAAATAATGCGCTAACATGGTATCAAATAACTTGCCTTTAACGTCTACATTATATTTTGCTAAAACTTTAATGTCGTATTTTAAATTCTGACCAATTTTTTCAATGGTTTCGCTTTCAAAAAACGGACGTAATTGCTCAGTGAGTTCTTGAGCTTCATCTTTATTTTCTGGAAATGGCATGTAAAACCCTTTACCAATTTCCCAAGAAAAAGCTATACCTACGAGTTCTGCCGTTAAAGGATTTAAACCTGTAGTTTCAGTATCAAAACATACAGCCGTTTGATTCATTAAGTTTTTAATAAAAAGCTTGGTTGCCATTCCAGGTGCTACACTTTGGTAGAAATGTGAAGTTGTTTCAGAAGTTTTTCGGGTAAACTCTGAAACCGTTTCTGTTTGAGGTGCACTAGAAGGATCTCCTCCAAATAATGAAAATTGTCCTGCACCCGCCGAAGCTTGTTCTTTAGGTGCTGTTTTAGTTTCCGTTGCTTTTTTAGGAGTTTCAGATGGACTAGTTTCAGCTTGAACAGCAAATGTTTTGGTGAAATTATCAATCATTCTTCTAAACTCTAACTCTTGAAATATTTCGGTAACTTTCGGAATGTCCGGGTGGTCTAATTCAAAATCTTTCGCATTAAAAGTCACAGGAACATCGAGCATGATAGTTGCTAGCTTTTTTGAAAGTAGACCTAATTCGCCATTGGCTTCAATCTTTTCTTTCATTTTGCCTTTTAGCTCGTGTGTATTGGCTAAAAGATTTTCCATACTGCCATAAGCTGCTAAAAACTTTTTTGCTGTTTTTTCGCCAACACCAGGTAGCCCGGGGATATTATCACTAGCATCACCCATCATCCCTAAAAAATCAATGACTTGTAATGGGTCTGTAACTTCAAACTTTTTCTGAACTTCAGGAATGCCCCAAGTTTCGTAACCACCGCCAAACATAGGGCGATACATAAATATATTTTCAGAAACCAATTGTGCAAAATCTTTATCTGGTGTTACCATAAAGGTTTGGTAACCTTCTTTTTCGGCTTGTTTTGCAAGCGTTCCAATCACATCATCTGCCTCAAAACCAGCCTTAACCATTATGGGGATATGCATAGCCTTCAAAATTTCTTGAATAATAGGAACTGCAATTTTTATAGCCTCGGGTGTTTCGTCTCTGTTGGCTTTGTATGCCTCAAACATTTCCACACGGTCGGCACTTCCGCCTTTATCAAAACAAACGGCTAGATGGTCTGGACGTTCACGTTTTATAACATCTAAAAGCGAATTCATAAACCCCATAATAGCTGAGGTATCAAGGCCTTTTGAATTAATTCTTGGGTTTTTTATAAAGGCATAGTAGCCACGAAAAATTAATGCGAAAGCATCAACTAAAAAGACACGTTTGTTGTCGGACATATTTTTGTTTTGTTGAAGACTATAAAACTACGAAACTTAATTGTGGCATTGAAATGCAATTTGTAATTTTCCGAAGTTAATTTTATATAAATGAATACATTCTCAATTGCCATACATGGTGGCGCAGGAACTTTGGTAAAGGGTATGATGACGCCAGAGTTAGAATCTCGATATAAAGAGGCATTAAAAATTGCTTTAGAAAAAGGCTATGCTGTTTTGGATAAAGGAGGTACAGCTATTGATGCGGTTGAAGAAGCTGTAAAGCTCTTGGAAGATTCTCCTCTTTTTAACGCAGGGAAAGGAAGTGTGTTTACTGCAAACGAAACACATGAAATGGACGCTTCTATAATGGATGGTAAAACTTTAAATGCCGGTGCTGTGAGTTTAATTTCAGGAATTAAAAACCCTGTGGGTTTAGCTAGAGATGTGATGGAAAAAAGCGAGCACGTATTTTTAGCTGGAGAAGGCGCCATGCAATTTGCAAAACAATTAGATTATAAAATTGAAGATGCCCAATATTTTTATGATGAATTTCGCCATAAGCAATGGTTAGAAATAAAGGATACAGATAGTTTTCAGTTAGACCATGCTACTAAAAAAGATTCAAAATTTGGAACTGTAGGTGCAGTGGCATGCGACCAAGAAGGCAATATTGCAGCGGCGACATCAACAGGAGGAATGACCAATAAGAAATGGGGACGTGTAGGAGATAGCCCAATGATTGGCGCTGGTAATTATGCGAATAATAAAACATGCGCTATTAGTTGCACGGGAAGCGGGGAATTTTTTATTCGTGGTGTAGTCGCTTATGATGTAGCTTGCCTAATGGAACACAAAGGGTTATCTCTTCAAGAGGCTTCAAACGAAGTTATTAATAAACGCATTCTCGAAATAAACGGAGATGGCGGCTTAATAGCTGTAGATGTTGAAGGAAATATTGCCATGCCTTTTAATACTGAAGGAATGTATCGCGCAAGTAAAACGTTCAAAGGGGAAGCCGAAATTTCTATTTATAAATAAAATCCCTTTGAAAAAAGGGATCTCTTGATTCTGAACGATGTATATGAACTGCTTCTAGATTATGCGTTAGGGATAGAAACGACATCCTTTGTGTGAAGCTTCCAATATTAAGTCTATTTATTTAAAACTAGAGATGTATTACTAATGAGATCCCGAAGCAAGTTTGGGACTACTTCGCAGAAAGATATAGTGGATAGCCCGACCTTTAGGTAACGCCCAAAAATTTATAAGATTGCTGCTGACGAAGGGATTTTAAATAAAAGGAGCTTCAATTGGCAGTACAGTGACCTTTCTGTTTTTTATATCGTATTGATCGCTATTAGAAAGTACGTGAACCGTCATGTTGGCAATAGTCATTGGTGTGCCCTCTTCTAATAATTTTTCATTATTATGAGTAAGTTTACTCCCATCAAAAACAATAGCCATTCCTGATCCTATTACGGTGCAATCATTGCCATTTTTTATGATCATTCCGGTGTCTTCAGCAAGACCAATACCGATAAGTTTAGGAAATTTAGCGACAGCCTCACTTTGTCTTCCAAATCGGCCACGTCTAATAAAATGGGTGTCGATAATTAATTCTGGAATTAAACCTAAGCCAGTATACATAGCGACGGCACCTTTTATAAAAGCCTCTTTTGGGCTACCGCCAGCAATCATTTCATTGGTCATGGCCATAGCGCCAGCACTTGTTCCAGCAATTACAAATCCTGCTTCGTTTTTATAACGATCAATCATTATATCATGAATGGTAGTTGTGCCAATATGCTGTGTTATCTTTGATTGATTTCCTCCAGAAAACATGATGCAATTTGCAGATTTTATTAAATCTATAGAACTCTTTTTCTCAGAATCTTCTTTGCTTCTAATATCTAAAACATGTACATTGGTACAACCTAATTTTGCAAAGGCGCTCAAGTAATTTTCACCAACTTCTATTGGAATACTTGATGCAGTAGGAATCACCACTATTTTTGCATTGATGCCTCCAGCTTCCTTCACGACATGAAATAATATACCGTCGTCAATAAATTCAAGAGTATATAATTCACTGTCTTCAGTACCTTTATCTTCATTTCCTCCTATCGGAATAAGGATTCCTTTAATCTTCTGCATAAAATCTATCGCTCTAGTTTAAATATTAGGCAAAAATAAACTAATTTTTGTATTGAAAAATACTATATTTATATTCTTTCACAAATATTAAATCAAAAGAAAATTCCATGAAAATACGCGAGATAAATGCCATGAGAGGACCAAATTATTGGTCGATTAGAAGACATAAATTAATTGTAATGGTTCTTGATCTTGAAGAGATGGAAGCTTTACCTTCAAATAAAATTGAAGGATTTTCAGAGCGTTTAAAGACCATGTTTCCTTCCATGTATTCACATCGCTGTTCTGAAGGATGTGAAGGCGGGTTTTTTATGCGTGTTGATGAAGGTACTTGGATGGGGCATATTATAGAACATATTGCACTTGAAATTCAAACCTTAGCTGGTATGGATACTGGTTTTGGTAGAACTAGAGGTTATGGAGAAGAAGGTGTTTACAATGTGGTTTTCTCTTATATGGAAGAATCTGTAGGGCGTTATGCAGCACAAGCTGCGGTGAAAATATGTGAGGCTTTAATTGCCGGAGAAACATATGATTTGACTGAAGATATTCAAGAAATGCGAGAATTACGTGAAGCAGATCGCTTAGGTCCGAGTACAGGTTCTATAGTGGAAGAGGCCGTAAGTAGAGGTATTCCTTGGATAAGGTTAAATAAATATTCGCTATGTCAATTGGGCTACGGTGCCAATCAAAAGCGTATTCAAGCAACAGTAACTAGCGAAACGAGTAGTATTGGTGTTGAGATAGCTTGTGATAAAGAGGATACTAAATATTTATTGGAACAGGCTGAAGTTGAAGTGCCAAAAGGCGAGATTATCCGTCGTGAGCGTAGTTTAAAAGAGGCGTGTCGTTATGTTGGCTATCCTTTGGTTATTAAACCCGTTGATGGAAATCATGGTCGAGGTATTACAGTAGATATTATGAATTATGATGATGCCTTAGTTGCCTTTCAGCATGCAAAAGACAGTTCACGAAGTGGCGCAATTATTGTCGAAAAATTTATTACTGGAGATGATTATAGGTTACTCGTTATTAATAATGTGTTAGTTGCAGGAGCTATTAGAACTCCAGCCCATGTTATAGGCGACGGTAAGTCAACAGTTCAAGAACTTATAGATTTCGTGAATAGCGATCCTCGTCGTGGTTTTGGACATGAAAATGTATTAACAAAAATCACCACAAATGAGTTAACACTAACCATTATAAAAGATGCTGGTTATACTTTGGATTCTGTTATCACTGAAGGAGAAAAACTTATCCTAAAAGACACAGCAAACTTAAGTACAGGTGGAACTGCTGAGGATATTACAGATATTATTCACCCTGCAAATGTGAGTATGGCGGAACGTATTTCTAAAATAATTGATTTAGATATTTGCGGTATCGATATTATGACTACAGATATTTCTAAACCAATATCTGAAACTGGAGGCGCCGTACTAGAAGTGAACGCAGGACCAGGATTTAGAATGCACTTGGCACCAACAACTGGATTACCTCGTAATGTAGCAGCTCCAGTAATTGATAAATTATTTCCTCAAAAAGGCGATACAGGACGGATTCCTATTATTGCAATATCTGGAACTAACGGAAAAACAACAACAACCCGTTTAATTGCACATATCGCAAAAATGAAAGGGTATCGTGTTGGTTACACAACTAGTGATGGTGTTTACATTCAAAACAGACTCCTTATGACTGGTGATTGCACAGGACCCGCAAGTACAGAGTTTGTGCTTAAAGATCCAACGGTGAATTTTGCGGTTTTAGAATGTGCTAGAGGTGGTTTATTGCGCGCAGGATTAGGATTTAAAAAATGTGATGTGGCTGTGGTAACTAACGTAGCAGCAGATCATTTAGGATTAAAAGGAATACATACTATTGAGCAGTTGGCTAAAGTAAAAGCTGTTGTGCCAGAAACGGTGTTGCCCGATGGCTATGCTATTTTAAATGCAGATGACGACTTAGTTTACGATATGCGTCGTAATCTAGAATGTAATGTTGCCTTATTCTCAATGGATGAAAACAATCCAAGAATAAAAGCATTGCAGCGCTTAAATGGTATTACTGCGGTTTATGAAAATGGTTATGTAACTATATGCAGAGGTGAATGGAAAATGAGATTGATGAAAGCTGAGAACATCCCATTAACTTATGGTGGAAAGGCCAAATTCATGATTCAAAACGTTCTAGGAGCAGTATTAGCGGCTCATGTACAAGGTATTAGTATTGAAGATATGAAAGCAGCTTTAGAAACATTTATTCCTTCTGCAGCTCAAACGCCTGGCCGTTTGAATTTATTTGAATTTAATAACTTTACTATTCTGTTAGATTACGCACACAATCCAGCAGGTATGAGAGCGCTTCAAAAATTTGTAGAAGAACTAGACGCAACTGTTAAGGTTGGAATTATTGCCGGTATTGGTGATAGGCGCGTTGAAGATAATAACGAAATGGGTAGCATCGCAGCAGAAATGTTTGATGAAATTATTATACGACAGGATAAACGTTTGCGTGGAAAAACAGAGCAAGAGCTTATTAAAATGCTGAATGATGGCATTATGATGAAAGATCCAAATAAGAAAACAACCATCATCCCTTCTGAGAAAGAAGCCATTACTCATGCCGTTAAAAATGCAGTAAAAGGGTCTCTTATTGTGCTTTGCAGTGATGTTATTCCAGACGCTTTAGATTTGGTTCAGAAATTAAAAGAACAAGAAGCTAGGGGTGAGTTAACTTTCGCCGACTAACATAAAAAGAGGTTTAAAAAGTTTATAAAAAAATCATCGACGAAATGTTCGGTGCTAGAAATGGTATGCAGTTCTGAAGTCTTATTTAGATACATTTCATCTATGGATATAATTATCAGCGTTACAATCTAACTTTTATTAAAGTAATCAGATTGGATCTGTTCATTAACACCATCTTGGAATTTAGTCATACTAAACCATTGATGTATCGAGTAACTTCCTGTTTCGCCTTGTTTGTTTACGGCTATATAGCCTACTTGAAAGTTTTTATAATCACTGTTAGATTTGTTAACAATTCTGCTAATTGCTTCTTCACAAGCTTCTTGCGGTGTTTTTCCCTGTCGCATTAATTCAACTACTAAAAAACTTCCAACTGTTTTCACCACTTCTTCACCTAAACCTGTAGCAACAGCACCACCAATCTCATTATCAACAAACAATCCAGACCCAATAATTGGTGAATCTCCAACTCGACCACCCATTTTATATGCTAAACCACTTGTAGTACATGCTCCGGAGATATCTCCATTTTTGTCAATAGCGAGCATACCTATGGTATCGTGATTTTCTATATTTATTATAGGTTTATATTTAGCTTCAACTTTCCATTTCTCCCATGCTTCTGTAGAAGCCTCAGTTAATAAGTCTTCAAGTTTAAAACCTTTAGAAACTGCAAATTGTTTAGCGCCTTCACCAGCAAGCATTACGTGCGGAGTATCTTCCATTACTTTTCTTGCTACAGAAACCGCATGTGTTATATTTTGTAAATAAACAACAGAACCACAATTACCATGTTCATCCATGATACAAGCATCGAGAGTTACATTACCATCACGATCAGGTAAACCGCCTTTACCTACAGACTGTCCTTTTTCGTTTGCTTCTTCAACCATGCACCCTTGTTCAACAGCATCTAGAGCATTGCCTCCTGCTTGTAATATTTCCATAGCTTTAGCCGTAGCATTTATTACATGCCATGTTGCAATGACTAAGGGTAATGTTGCTTTAATCGTTGAATTTGCAATGGCTTTTTTTTCTTTTGAAGTGTTTTCAGCACAACTAACTAATGCTGTTCCCACTGCGATACCAGCTCCAGTTAAAGATGCGTTTTTGATGAAATTTCTGCGTTTCATGATATTGATTGTTTCCTAGAATTCTTAAATCCGTAATAGAATATATAGCCATAGCATATAGTAACGAATAGAAATGCTAATTTAAAGCCTATTGAATCGATTAAATTTCCGCAAATAAGCGGAATAATGGCACCACCAACTATAGCCATACATAAAAGTCCAGAACCTTTGGGTTTTAATTCGCCAATACCATCAATAGCTAAAGTAAATATGGTTGGGAACATAATTGAATTAAATAAACCAACAGCAAGAATACTCCACATAGATATTAATCCTGTTGTACTTATTGAAATTAGGATTAATAAAATGGCGATAGAAGCAAAGATGCTTAATACTTTTCCTGGGTTCATTATTTTCGTGAGATACGAACCTATAAAACGACCAATCATAGCACCAGACCAATAGAAAATAACAAAAATACCAAGCAAGGCTTTATCATCTGCACCATCTAAAGATTTAAAAAATAAGTTTGCTACAGTGTCTGCTATGCTCATTAAGGTGTTGCTTTCTTGTATCAATGGTACCATATTCATCTCTTGAAAATAGTTTACTAGAAAGCTTCCAATAGATACTTCGGCCCCAACGTAAAAGAAAATACCAAGCACACCTAGCATTAAGTTTCTTTGTTTGAATGCATCAGAGTATGTTCCTGTTGCTTCTTCGCTTATCAATTTTGGGAGCTTTGCAAACAAGAAAATTACTGCAATAGCAATAATAAAAACTGCGAGTCCTAAAAATGGTTTTTGAACCGCTGAAGCTTCCGAGGCCAAATACGTTTCTTTAGCAGTTTCTGAAAGAGAAGCTATTTCGCCTTTCGTTTTAATAGCGTCACTTAAAATAAATAGAGCTCCAACTGCTGGAGCAATGGCTGTTCCTAGTGAGTTAAATGCTTGAGATAAATTTAAACGACTAGAAGCGCCATCTTCACTTCCTAAAACAGCAACATAAGGATTTGCTGCTACTTGTAAAATGGTTATACCTCCAGCTAAAATAAAATAAGCTACTAGAAACAATCCAAAAACACGATATGAAGCAGCTGGATAAAAAAGTAAACAACCAAAAGCCATAGTTAGTAAACCAAGTATGATACCTTTTTTATAGCCAATTTTTGATAAAATATAACTCGCAGGAATAGATAAGATAAAATAAGCTCCAAAAAAAGCAAATTGTACTAAGATGGCTTGCGCATAAGTAAGTGTAAATAACTCTCGTAATCTAGGAACTAAAGAGTCTACTAAAACGGTAATAAATCCCCAAAGGAAAAATAAAATTGTCAGTAAAATAAAGGAAGAACGATACGATTTTTGTTGATTCATATTAGTATTGGTTAGTTTTATTTAATTGAAATTTCATCTACAAAAACCCATCCTCTACCATCATAAGGATAACCTTTATGCCATTCAGGAACTTTTCCAAGTTTCTTAGCTATAATCTTTACATATTTATAGTTGTTCTTAGCAATTTCAAACTCAATTGTTTTAATTTCTAGATCACTATTTCTTTTTGAAGCATCAATCTTTTGCGCAGGTAAAGCTTTAAAGTTCTTATTATCTTTTGAAACAAAACATTGTACTTCTGTTGGGTAAAAAATCCAAGCACCTTGATCTTGTAAAAAGTTAACCTTTACTGAAGAAATGGTTTTTTGAGAGCCTAAATCGACTATGGCAATAACATCAGTGTCATTATAACCTTGCCAGCTACCAGTTCTATAATTTTTAGTACTTCTAATACCATCTATTAGTGCGTCATTGCCGCCAGCAGAATATTGATTAGCGAACTCGCTTTCAAGAGTAATACTAAGGTTTGGATCAATCCTAAAGAAAGGTGTAGTTAATACAGGGCTTTTTAAATTTTCTTTTTTTGAATATAACTTTACTTGTGTGTCATCATTTATTGTAAATGGTTTTTCGTAAACCTTAAAATTATCATTATTTAAAGCGAAGTAAATTGTTGCATTACCCTCAGAGGTGTTTAGAACAATTTCGGTTGAACCTCTAAATGTAATATCACCTTTTTCGATATACGGTGAAGCTAAGATAATGTGTTCGGTAATTTCTGTTATAGGTTCATTACCAACTTTACTTCCCCAGGTAGCAGGATCATCTGTCATCGTAAATTCTAATGTACCACCAGAAATTATATCTTCATGCTTAAGGTATGTGACATCTAAATTCTTTCCATTCAATTTTACATTTTCAATATAAATATTAGAATCACTAAGGTTATTTGCGGTAATATTGAATTGCTTTCCGTTTTCAAGATTAATTGAAGCTTTATCAAAAAGAGGTGTGCCTATGATGTATGTATTACTTCCTGGTGTTACCGAGTAGAATCCCATTGAACTCAATACATACCAAGCACTCATTTGTCCGCAATCTTCATTTCCAGATACACCGTCAGGATCGTTGTTGTAGAGTTCTGTTAAAATTTGATGCACTTTCTCTTGCGTTTTGTGAGGTTTATTTACAAAATTATAAAGATAAGCCATATGGTGACTTGGTTCATTACCATGAGCATATTGCCCAATTAAACCAGTGATATCAGATTGGTCACGACCAGAAGTTTGTGTTTTTGCATTAAATAATTCGTCGAGCTGAGCTTCTAATTTATCTTTTCCTCCAAGTAACTCTATAAATCCTGAAACGTCTTGAGGTACATAAAAGCTGTATTGCCAAGAATTGGCTTCGGTGTAATTAAAATTCACCTCATAGGGATCAAAAGGCGCAAACCATGTATTTCTAAAACGTCCACGCATAAATTGAGTTTCTGGATCAAAGACATTTTTATAGTTCTGTGCACGTTTAATGTAAGTTTGGTAATCATCTGTTTTACCCATTTCTTTTGCCATCTGCGCAATGGTCCAATCATCGTAGGCATATTCTAAAGTTTTAGAAACTGATTCGCTTTCTTCATCTACAGGAATAAAACCATATTTTTTATAAGCTTCTAGTCCAAATTTGTCTCTTGTAGCCGAATGTTTCATCGCTTCAAAAGCTTTTTCAGTATCATAACCTCTAATTCCTTTTAAATAAGCATCAGCTACAACTGGCACTGAGTGATAACCAATCATACAATCTGTATAATTACCAGCTAAATCCCACATTGGCATAATGCCGCCTTCATCATACTTCGCGAGAAATGTATTGATAAAATCATTGGTTCGTTCTTGTTCGATTATGGTATACAGTGGATGTGCAGCTCTATAAGTATCCCAAAGTGAAAAAACAGAGTAATAGTCAAAATCAGCATTATGAATTTCTAAGTCCATACCTCTATAGCGACCATCAATATCTTGATAGCGTTGAGGCGCTAACATGGTATGATATAATGCCGAATAAAAATTAGTTTTTTTATCTAGGTCATCACTTTCAATAACAATTTTTTCAAGTTGTGATTCCCAATATTTTTGGGCTTCTTTTTTTACAGTTTTAAAATCTTTATTATTGATTTCTCCTTCAAGGTTTTTGCGTGCGCCATCAATATCAACTGCAGAAATTCCGACTTTAATTAGTATAGGCTCGTTATTAGGATTAATAAATTTTAAAGAAGATCGCCTTGCGCCTGGTATTCCAGTTTTTGGAGGCGATTGTAACATATCATTAAAAGGATGAGATGTTTTAATAGCGAAGAACAAACGTTGGTCTTTTGCCCAAGCTTCTGAATGACGATACCCAACAATTTCAGTATCCGAAATCTTGTCAATTTTTGCATCTAAAACCTTATCACGATGCACCAAATCTAAAATTACAAATTGATTTTCAGGTGTAGGGAACTGGTATTTATGAAGTCCGCTACGATTAGAAACCGTTAATTCTACATCGATATTAGTCGAATCTAAATGCACCTTATAATAACCTGGTTCTGCAATTTCATTATCATGAGAAAAGTGCGCACGATAGCCTTTTTTTCCATCTGCACCATTATTAAAATTATGTTCGTTGGTAGGCATTAAAAGCACATCGCCATAATCACTAATGCCCGTTCCACTGAGATGTGTATGAGAAAACCCATAAATATAACTATCAGTATAATGATATCCAGAACAGCCATCCCAACCATCTAATCGCGTATCTGGTGATAATTGCATCATACCAAAAGGCAGGGTTGCACCTGGATAGGTATGTCCATGTCCGCCAGTTCCAATAAATGGATTTACATAAGAAATTAAATTGGCATCTTTTTGAGCTGGAATTGCATTACCTTTTTTTGTACAGGCAATCGTACTAAAAAGTACTAAAAATGAAATAGATAAAAGAAAAAACCTCATAAATTGTATAAGTTATTTATTTCTCTAAATTAGCAATATAATGATATTGATTTTATTTTAATGAGGATTTTTAGATTAACAACGCAGATTGTTATATGGACAACGCTACTTAGCATATATACGTCATGTAATAATGCACAAAGTAAGTTAAAAACTCCAGAAATCATACCAATTACTCAAAGTCAAATTGTCAATAATGGTAAATTTATTTTGAATAATACTATTGGAATTAGTTATCCAAAAGAATTTAAAGTTTCTTCAGATTTTATAAAAACCTATATTAAAGATGGTAGTTCAATTGAACTTGGAAGATCGAATGATATTGAATTTATATATGATTCTCAAATTAATAATGCCGAAGGTTATGTCTTAGATGTTAAACCTGATAAAATAGAGATTCGAGCAAAAACAGATCAGGGTGCTTTTTACGCCGTACAAACATTACGACAATTATTACCGCCTGAATTTGAAAATGGTTCTTATAAATTAAAACAGGTCGAGATACCTTGCGTTTCAATTTCTGATGCACCACAATTCAAGTATCGTGGAATGCATCTCGATGTTGGTCGTCACATGTACTCGGTAGATTTTATTAAAAAATATATAGATGCTTTAGCTATGCTAAAATTTAATACATTTCATTGGCACTTAACCGAAGATCAGGGATGGAGAATTGAAATAAAAAAATACCCAAAATTAAATACCATAGGCTCATATAGGGATTCAACACTTGTTGGGCATTACACAGATAAACCCATTAGGTATGATAAAAAAAAATACGGTGGTTATTATTCACAAGAAGAAGTCAAAGACATTGTCGCTTTTGCCAAATCAAGAGAAGTATTAATAATTCCAGAGATAGAAATGCCTGGTCATGCTCAAGCCGCTATAGCCTCATATCCATTTTTAAGTTGTGAGCAAAAACAAATTGGAGTAGCATCAACATGGGGTGTATTTGAGGACATCTATTGTACAAGAGAGAGTACATTTACGTTTTTAGAAGATGTTATAGATGAAGTAATGGATCTATTTCCTGGAAAATATATTCATATTGGTGGAGATGAAGCCCCAAAAAATAGATGGAAAAAATGTAATGATTGTCAAAACTTGATAAAGAATGAAAAATTAAAAGATGAGCATGAACTACAAAGTTATTTTATAACTAGAATTGAGAAATATATTAATGCAAAAGGAAAAAAAATAATTGGTTGGGATGAAATTTTAGATGGTGGGTTAGCTCCAAATGCAACAGTGATGTCATGGCGAGGTGAAAGCGGT
>NZ_CAJQQI010000134.1 GCF_905480415.1 uncultured Algibacter sp.
GTTAAAACAATTATTTAGGATAAAATCCTGGTTATTTAAATTAGTCAGGGAAATGTAATTAAAAATTGAGGGATAACTATCTAAATAAAAGTTAAATTATTCTAAGGTCATTATATTTCTTTATCTTTATGAATTATGATTAAAGACACAAAAATAGCCGTATTAATTGATGGAGATAATATACCATCAAAATACATCACTGAAATGATGGAAGAAATTGCAAAATACGGTACTCCAACAATTAAGCGTATTTATGGCGATTGGACAAAACCTCATTTATCTAAATGGAAAAATGTATTGTTAGAAAATGCCATTACGCCTATACAGCAATACGGTTATACTACAGGGAAAAATGCTACGGATTCTGCTATGATTATTGATGCGATGGATATCTTATATTCTGAAAAAGTAAATGGCTTTTGTTTAGTATCTTCTGATAGTGATTTTACGAAACTAGCCACGCGGTTGCGTGAAGCCGCCATGGTAGTTTATGGAATGGGAGAGAAGAAAACGCCAAATCCATTTATAGTGGCATGTGATAAATTTATTTATTTGGAAATTCTTGCCAATGATGATGATATTGAAAAAGATGATAAAGGAAAAAAAGCTAAAAAAGCTAATTTATATAATATAACACCCAAGGTGATTAAACTCCTTCATAATTCTGTTGACGATGCTGCAGATGATGATGGATGGGCATTCCTTGGTGATGTTGGCTCTTTAATACTTAAAAAGCAACCTAATTTTGACTCCCGTAACTTTGGGTTTCAAAAATTAACACCTCTTTTTAAATCGCTACCACAATTTGAAATGGAACAACGTGATCAAAGTAATGGGCGCTTTAAGTTGATTTATGTAAAAAATAAAGATTAGATTCCTCCTAAAATTTTTGACATTACCCAACTTGTATGTAATGCCGTTTTCCCCGTAGATGGATGTGATTTTATTTTTCCTTGAAAAAAATCGCTTATATTTTGAACGTGGTACTGTTGAACGTGCTTGGGGTTTTCTATGAAAACTTCTTCGTTTTTAGTTGCACTTTTTAATATGATTGGCTTTTCGTGAAATACTGAAAACTCAATAGTGCCTTTATTTCCATAAATAATGACTTTATCCAAATGATCATTACACCCAAAATTCCATACCCCCGTTCCAGAAACACCTTTTTTATGCAACCATGAAGCAGTTACAGCATCTTTTGAAGTATATAAATTTTGTTGATTAAAACTTATGCCTTTTGCATCTATAATATCACCTAAAAGAAATGTGAATAAATCCAATCCATGACTAGCTAAATCATCAAAATATCCAGCAGGTGCAATTTTCGCATCCGTTCTCCAGTTATAGCCTTTTGCCAAGTCTATATCATTTGCCGGTTTACTTAAATGTGCATTTATATGTCTTACTTCACCAATGTAATTATTAGCTAACCATTCTTTTATTTTTAAAAAACGAGGCAATGAGCGTCTGTAATACGCTACGAATAAAGGTGTATTCTTTTCGTTAAATGCTTTTTGAATTTCTAAACTTTCGTTATAACTAGGAGATAAAGGCTTTTCAATGCAACACGGTTTTCTTGCTTTTGCTACTTTTAGAGCATAGTATTTGTGAGTATCCGGAGGTGTTGCAATATATACAGCATCAATGTTTGCATCGTTTATTAATGCATCAGCATCAGTGAAAGTAGCCTTAATATTATGGCGTTTTGCATAGTCTTTAAGTTTTTCAATATCACGACGCATGACAGCTGTAACATTAAAATCGGTAGTTTGCTGATAAGCTGGTCCGCTTTTTATTTCGGTAACACTACCACAACCAATAAATCCCCAATTCATAAGATTTCATATTTTGAAAATCAAAAAAGAGAGCGATTAGGCTCTCTTTTTTTAAAATTATAATTTGTTTTATTCTGTACTTTCTTCCATAGTATGATAAACGTTTTGCACGTCATCATCTTCTTCAAGTTTTTCTAAAAGTTTATCAACATCCGCAACATGATCTGATGTTAACACTTTAGTTACTTGTGGTATACGTTCAAATCCAGAAGATAAAATTTCAATACCTCTGCTTTCTAACTCTGCTTGAATAGCACCAAAACTTTCAAAAGGTGCATAAATTAAAATACCGTCATCATCTGCAAACACTTCTTCTGCTCCAAAATCAATAAACTCGAATTCAACTTCTTCAGCATCTAAACCTTCTGCATTTATTCTAAAATTACAGGTATGGTCAAACATGAATACTACAGAACCCGAAGTGCCTAAGCTACCATCGCATTTGTTAAAATAACTACGCACATTAGCTACAGTTCTGGTATTATTATCAGTTGCCGTTTCAACTAAAATAGCGATACCATGTGGTGCATAACCTTCAAATATCACTTCTTTATAATCGCCTTGACCTTTTTCACTTGCTTTCTTTATGGCACGTTCTACATTGTCTTTGGGCATGTTAACAGATTTAGCATTCTGTATAACGGCTCTTAAACGAGAGTTACTATCTGGATCTGGGCCACCTTCCTTTACAGCCATTACAATGTCTTTACCTATACGTGTAAAGGCTTTGCTCATAGCAGACCAACGTTTCATTTTCCTTGCTTTTCTAAACTCGAAAGCTCTTCCCATAATTTGACTTATTTTATTTGAAATTCCTTCGATAGAAGAAATCTTCTTTTTTAAATTTTAACAAAGTTAAAAACCTAGTGCTTAATTGCAAATTATTCGTCAGGTTCTACAATAAATTCAATAGCCTCTGCTAATTTGAAATCTTTGTTTGTAACACCACCAGCATCATGTGTAGATAATGAAATGGTAAGCACATTATAAACATTGCTCCAATCAGGATGATGTTTTAAGGCTTCACATTCAAAAGCAATTCTACTCATAGCACTAAAACAGTCCTTAAAATTTTCAAATTCAAATTCTGCGTGTATGGCATTATCATAGTATTCCCAATCAGGAAATCGAAGTAATTTTGCCTCTATGTCTTGTTTTTTAAGCTTAGTCATAATTATTTTTTTATCAATTTAATGATTTTGAATATCAAAATCAACTATATTTTTAATTCAGTTAAAATATCCTGACTTTTAATTTGAAGATGTTTAGGAAGCTTATTGAATTTTGGAAGCACAGCTAAATACCTATCATCATTTGTGGTGTAAACACGTTTGTAAATAGGTGTATTTTTTAATTCTAATAAAACAATAATTTCTTTAATAAAATCATCATGATGCACCAAGTCATTACTCCCTAAATGAAAAACTCCATATTTATTCCTATTAATAATATAGTGAATTTGTTGAGTTACTTTATAATCTGTGGTAACATTCATTATTAAATTAGGAAAAACCTCAATAGGTTCCTTGTCTTTTGCAAATTGAACTATTTCTTGAACTCTTGGTGATTGTGCACCAAAAACCATAGGCAATCTTAAAATAGCGATTTGCTTTTTGGGCAAACGCAAAAGCATATTTTCAATTTTTATTTTGAAATGTCCATAAATACTATTGCTATAGGTTTTATCTTGCTCATAACTCGGGTATTTAATGTAAGCGTCAAATACATTAGCCGAAGACAAAAAAAGAAGCTTAACTTTTTTAGTAAATACATATTCAGTTAAATGCTGGTGTACCAAAACTTGTTTAGAAAAATCACCTCGTAACGCAGAAATAATAATTGTAGGTTTTACAATGTCTAAGATTTCATAAATATCATCTTCTTCAATATTATATTGAAAAAAATGCTTATTCTTTTCAAATGCCTTATTGCTTATGTTGTAAGTTCCAAAGGTTCTGAAGTAGGAACAAAGCTCTTTGTAGATAGATCCCCCTAAAAAGCCACTGGCACCAATTATTAATATTCTATGTTTACTTTCTTTCGCCTTCTCCTGCATTACAAAATACTAAAAATGTTATCCTTTATAAAAAGGTAATTTAATGACTGTGGCAGGAATAGCTTTTTTTCGAATTTGTATATTTATTTTACTGTGAAAATCAGCAAATACTTTAGGGACATAACCCAAGCCAATACCTTTTCCAAGTGATGGTGACATAGTTCCTGAAGTGACTCTTCCAATTTTATTGCCATTATGATCAACTATATCATAACCTTGACGAGGGATACCACGTTCATCCAATTCAAAAGCAATAAGTTTGTTTTCAATTCCGCGCGCTTTCTCGGCCTTTATAGCCTCAGAATTTGTGAAGTCTTTTGTAAATTTGGTTATCCATCCTAATCCTGCTTCAATCGGCGATGTGGTGTCATCAATATCATTTCCGTAAAGGCAATACCCCATTTCTAATCGCAAGGTGTCACGAGCCGCAAGGCCTATGGGTTTGATACCAAAATCTGCTCCAGCTTCAAACACCTTATCCCAAATTTGTTTAGCGTCAGAATTTTTGCAGTAAATTTCAAATCCACCACTTCCGGTATAACCAGTTGCCGATATAATGATATGTTCAACTCCGGCAAAATCACCAACCACAAAATTATAGAATTTAATAGCCGATAAATCATGACTTGTAATAGATTGCATCGCTTCAATAGCTTTAGGCCCTTGAATGGCGAGAAGCGAATAGTCTTCACTTAAATCGCGAATTTTAGCACCAACATCATTTTTAGACTGAATCCAATTCCAATCTTTTTCAATATTACTAGCGTTTACAACCAATAAGAATTGTTCTTCTTTAATTTTGTAAATGATTAAATCATCAACAATACCGCCATCATCATTTGGTAAGCAACTGTATTGTGCTTTACCAATAGTTAATTTGGATGCATCATTACTTGATACTTTTTGAATCAACTCAAGCGCATGTTCACCATCAATTAAAAACTCACCCATGTGTGATACATCAAACACCCCAACAGCTTGTCTAACAGTTTCGTGTTCAATGTTTATACCTTCATATTGTACTGGCATATTATAACCAGCAAAAGGCACCATTTTAGCTCCAAGTGCTTCGTGAGTTTCAGTTAAGGCTGTATTTTTCATAAAAAAGATTGCGTTTTTTCATTTCCACCTAGGTAGAAATCTCTTTAAAATTTGATTAAAGCAAATGTATTGAAAATTTATAGTAACGCTTTCGCGGAAGACTTAAAAGGTTTGTTAAAGTTGAGTTGTGGTATTTTAGAAATTT
>NZ_CAJQQI010000135.1 GCF_905480415.1 uncultured Algibacter sp.
CTAACCAATAAAAAGAAAAGATTATGGCAATGAATAAAAATACAGTATTAGCCTGGGCTACATGGGTTATGATTTTTGTAGGACTAGGACTAATAGCTCTTGGTGCTTTTAGATATGATGATGTTGCTGGCTGGGGTTTTGCAGCAGTAGGTGTTGGCTTTTTTTCTATTGCATGGGTGTTTAATGCTTTAAAAGGAAGAGTCTAAAAGTCTCAGTTTTCAGTGGCAGTAAACAGTAATTATTTTAATTAAAGAACTTTTGTTTTAGATACTAATAACTACCTACTACAAACTAACTAATAAATTTATGAGCGACGATAAAAAAGTAATATTTTCAATGTCTGGTTTAACGAAGACATTTCCGGGTGCAAATACACCAGTTTTAAAAAATATTTATTTGAGCTTCTTTTATGGAGCAAAAATTGGAATCTTAGGTCTTAATGGTTCTGGTAAATCTACTTTACTAAAAATTATTGCAGGAGTTGATAAAAATTTCCAAGGTGATGTTACCTTTTTACAAGACTATTCAGTTGGATATTTAGAGCAAGAACCAAAACTTGATGACGATAAAACAGTCATGGAAGTTGTTCGAGAAGGTGCTGCTGAAACGGTTGCTATTCTTGATGAATACAATAAAATTAACGATCAGTTTGGTTTGGAAGAAGTGTATTCTGATGCCGACAAGATGGAGAAGTTAATGAATCGTCAAGCTGAACTTCAAGATCAGATTGATGCTGCTAATGCTTGGGAGTTGGATACCAAATTAGAAATTGCCATGGATGCGTTACGTACCCCAGAAGGTGATAAAAAAATTGGTGTGCTTTCTGGTGGTGAAAAACGTCGTGTGGCATTATGTCGTTTACTTTTGCAAGAACCTGATGTATTACTTTTAGATGAGCCTACAAACCATTTAGATGCAGAATCGGTACATTGGTTAGAGCATCATTTAGCACAATATAAAGGTACGGTTATAGCAGTAACACACGATAGATACTTTTTAGATAATGTAGCTGGATGGATTTTAGAACTGGATAGAGGTGAAGGTATTCCGTGGAAAGGGAACTATTCGTCTTGGTTAGACCAAAAATCTAAACGTATGGCTAAGGAAGGTAAAGTGGCTTCTAAAAGACAAAAAACATTAGAGCGCGAGTTAGAATGGGTGCGTCAAGGAGCAAAAGGCCGTCAAACAAAACAAAAGGCACGTTTAAAAAATTACGATAAGTTAATGAGTCAAGACCAAAAACAACTTGACGAGAAACTAGAAATATATATTCCTAATGGTCCGCGTTTGGGTACAAATGTTATCGATGCCAAAGGCGTCGCTAAAGGTTATGGTGATAAATTGTTGTACGACGATTTAAACTTCAGTTTACCACAAGCAGGAATAGTTGGTATTATTGGACCAAACGGTGCCGGTAAAACCACTATTTTTAGAATGATTATGGGCGAAGAAACTCCCGATAAAGGTGAGTTTATAGTTGGTGATACAGCTAAACTTGCATATGTAGATCAAAAACATTCAAACATAGATCCAGAGAAAACGATTTGGCAAAACTTTAGTGATGAGCAAGAGCTTATTTTGATGGGAGGTAAGGAAGTAAATTCTAGAGCCTATTTAAGTCGATTTAACTTTTCTGGAGGCGAGCAAAATAAAAAAGTAAAACTGCTCTCTGGAGGTGAACGTAACCGATTGCATTTAGCAATGACGCTTAAAGAAGAAGGCAATGTGTTGCTTTTAGATGAGCCAACTAATGATTTAGATGTAAATACTTTACGAGCCTTAGAAGAAGGCTTAGAAAACTTTGCTGGTTGTGCCGTGGTGATTAGTCACGACCGTTGGTTCTTAGATAGAATATGTACACATATTTTAGCTTTTGAAGGTGATTCTCAAGTGTATTTCTTTGAAGGTAGTTTTTCTGATTATGAAGAAAATAAGAAGAAGAGACTAGGTGGAGATTTGATGCCTAAACGAATAAAATATAGAAAGTTAGTAAGATAATAATTCTACGATAAAAACTAAAAAACTCACTGAAAAGTGGGCTTTTTTTTTAGCCATAAAGATGTCCAGATCCTAAATCAAAATCTGATGTCTTATCAATACTTTTAATAGTCTCAAAATTATCATTGAAAATATATAATCCATTTTCAATAGATTGCACGTGTTCATTAATGTATAATATTCTTTTTGTTAGTATCCCTATTACAAATACTATTATCACAAATATTATGGTAAAAATCATTTCAATCATTAATATGCTTTTTAATTCCCGCCATACATATGGCCATCAGTAAAATCTTTATATTTTTTATCTTCTTTCATAGACGTGTTCATCTTTTCTAATCGCTTATTTTCTTTTTTAAGTAAATAGGATTTTCTAACTCCTAAAAGCAATATAATTCCGAAAAAGATAACAATTACGGTAAGAGCAACGACAACCTGTGATTGTGTAATTAAAGGAATAGTTGTAAAGTTTAAAAGCATAATAAATACATAATTAGGTTTGGTAATTAACAAATATAATATAAACTTTCAAAATGTTAGAATTTTTTTAGCAAGTGTAACAATTTCTTAATTTTAGACTTCTTTAATTTGAGAAATGACTAATAATATTGAAATTTAAGAGAAAACTATTTCTGTTTAGAATTTACTAGTAAAGAAGAAGGTTATTTTTTCCATTCAATGAAGTAGAAAAATAAATCATAGCTTTTATTACAATTTCTTGTTATATTGAAATAGAAAGAATAAAGGGCGACGCGTTTAGATTTTTTAAAGTATAAAGACAGGACATACTTTGTTATTTAAATAATATGGCAACCATTGCAGTTTCAGATTAAAAATAAATAAATCAAAATTGAATCAATTATATATTTATACTAAGCTAGAAAAGCATTTGTAAATGAGCAATAAACAGGTTAAAAACATAATAAAGAAGCTGCTTTCAGACAACTATTACATTTTGAAGAGAGTTACTTTTGATTATTTAATGAAAAGTGGCAAATGGGTAAACCAAATGCGAGAAGTTTATGATAGGGGAGACGGTGCTGGAATATTGCTATATAACAAACACAAAGGAACTGTTATTTTAATCAAACAATTTAGAATGCCAACGTATTTAAATGATAATAAAGATGGTTTTTTAGTTGAGGTTTGTGCAGGTTTATTGGACCAAGATAATCCTGAAGCATGTATTATCCGAGAAACTGAAGAAGAAGTTGGGTATCGTTTAAAATCAGTGAAAAAAATTTATGAAGGTTATTCATCACCTGGAGTAATGACTGAGAAAATGCACTTTTTTGTTGGAGAATACACCGATGATATGAAAGTTGGTGCAGGAGGGGGCTTAGCGAGTGAGCATGAAGATATTGAGGTATTAGAAATTCCTTTCGAAAAAGCGATTGGTATGTTGGAGAATGGAGAAATTGTTGACACAAGAACTATAGTGTTGTTGCAATATGCCTTGATTCATAAGTTGTTAGATTAAATTGATAAACTAAAAACCGTTAATTTTTACAGAATAAATTTGATTACAGTGAGTGAAATCTGGGGGGTTATTATTTTGCAGAGGAAACTAAAGAAATCGATATTGTACAACAAGCGGTAGATTCAGTAATAGCTATTCCTCAAGAGGATAAAAAGACTATAGAAATTGAGAGATTACACAGGCAGATTGATTCTTTGAAGGCTATAGGAAATTAAAACACCAGCTCCATCTTAATATCACTACGTTTGTAAGGGCTATTTGCCTCAACGGGTACCTCAATAAAACCATATTTTCTATAAATATAAATTGCATTTTCTAATTTAGTATTGGAGTAGAGTATAAGCTTTGGCAATCCTAAAGATTTAGCATAAACAATACAATATTGCATTAGTTTCTGACCTATTTTATACCCGCGATGGTTTGTTGATACCGCCATTTTAGTTAATTCAAAAAGGCCATTTTTACCTAATGGCATCAATGCTACTGTACCGACCACTTGTTTGTTTAGTCTTGCAAAAAATATATGTCCACCTCTATCAATTATATATTTTTCGGGGTTGCTTAAAACGTCCTCATCAAAAGGTTCAACATAAAAGAAGGTTTTGAGCCACTCTACATTTAAATCGTAGAAGTCTTTAGTATATTGTTTTTCAAAATTTATAATATCAATGTTCATTGGCTTTTATAAAATCTGTAATTAAATAAGTGATTAGTTTGCCAACTTGAGTACTTGTTTTTTTTGTTGGAGCGGCTTCACAAATATGTAAGTATGTCGCGTTTTTATGTTTTGCAAAATAGTTGAGAAATTGGCGTGTTTTATTAACGCTAAAACCACTCGGCGTCATAGCGCTACTTGGAGTATTTTCAATAGCATCACAGTCAATTTCAATTCCAAAATTACTATTCGAAACGTGCAGGTAAGCGCGTTCTAATTCTTTTTTAAACTTCAGTTCATTTCTAATTTCCAAAGCATCAAAAGTATTGTATTCGATAGATTTTGATTTATCAAGTGCTTTAAAAATCTTATCGGATGTATAATTTTCATGCAACCCAAAAATAAAGTAATTGGCTAACAACCCTTCTGCGAAAGCGTACTTAAAACCATTACCACTATGGCGGCCTTCTTCATCTCTAAAATCTGAATGTGCATCAAAATTAACAACATTAATGGGCTTTCCAACAGCTAAGGATGAGCCTTTTATATTTCCATATGCATTATTATGTCCGCCACCAATTATGATTGGTTTTTTTCCAGCCATTACAATTTGATGAATGATATAAGTAACATATTCATCAATGTTAGTTACTATTTTTCTAGCTTTTAAAATATCTTTTTTTCTGGATGGATTCAATTTTGAAACCAACAACTGTTCTTCTGTAAAATCTAAACGACCTAATATTAAAACCTTGTTAGCCCTTGTGAATTCATTACTGTGAATGTTTAACAAAACTTTAAGGGTCGCTTCCCAAGCCTTTGAAGCTCCAGTTTTTCCATGGTTTGCAAATACACCAACATCTTCAGGTAAACCTAAAATGACATGTGTAACATCTAAATTTTTAAGTTGTTCGTATATGTTAGAAATGCTGGTTAATATTTGAACATGTTGACCAAATTTGGATTCACCAGAGCGTTTGTTTAATAGTTTGTTTCTATTAGTATTATTAAATAAAACCAGTTTGTCCATGAATGAGATGCATTTTGAATATTAAAAGTACATCATTATTTATTTAAAGCATTAAAACAAACAATTAAAATTAGAACAAAATTTAGATTAACCTTAACAAACATTAAAACAAGTAATTATGGAGAACAACAACAGCAACACGGGACTTAAAGTAGGATTGGGTATTGCACTAGTTTTATTTTTAGCGACAGGATTTTATACTATGAATTTGTATAGCAGTAGCAAGAAGGTACAGAATGAGCTAACTGAAGAGAAGCAATTAGTAATGAATGACTTAAATTCAATGGCAAAACAATATGACGAAGCTATTGGGGAGAACGAAGTAACTAATGCTAATTTACTTGAAGCTAGAGGTCGTATTCAGGGATTAATTGATTCTTTAAAAATTTCTGAAACTAACGTGAAAAGTTTATGGAGATATAAAAGAAAATATGCTTCACTTCAAAAAGAAATGGATGTGTTATTGGCTCAAAATGATTCATTACGAGTTGAGAATTCATATTTAGCAACATCTTTAGATAGTACTCGTGTGCGTTTAGAAGAGCGTTCTATTTTTACAGATTCTTTATTAGTACAAAATAATGCTTTAGCTGAAGTTGTAGAAAATGCTGCTATTTTAAATACTGTTGGTTTAAAAGGTTTTGGAGTTATTGAAAGAACATCAGGTAAATTAATACCAACTGAAAGAGCTACCAGAGCGGATAAAATTAGAGTATGCTTTACAGTTGCAAAAAATGCTTTAGTACAAGCTGGTGATGAAGAATTATATGTTCAAGTGATTGACCCAAAAAACAATACTTTAGGTTTAAATGAACAAGTTGCTTTTGGTGAGAAAACTTTAAACTACAGTATAATTAGCAAATTTAATTATGAGAATGCAAGCCTTAACGTATGTGAGTTTGTAACTTCTAAAAATGAATTTGAAAAAGGAAGATATACAGTAAACGTTTTTAACGAAAAAGATTTAGTGTCTAGCTCGGAATTTACTTTAAAGTAAATCGATTATAACACGTAATAAAAAAGCCCTAAACTTTAAGTTTAGGGCTTTTTTATGATATTATAGTTCCTTTAATTATAACTGTTTCAATGTTGTTTTCTCCAAATGAATACGGCAAATAATTATAGCTAGGTATTGGTTTTGTAATTATAAGGTTTGCCTTTTTTCCTTTTGTAATACTACCATATTCTTCTGAAATTCCCATCGCGTAGGCTCCATTTAAAGTAGCTGCGTTTATAGCTTCCTCGGGTGTCATTTTCATTTTAATACAAGCTGTACTCACCACAAAATTCATATTCCCGCTTGGAGTAGACCCGGGGTTATAGTCAGTTGCTAATGCCAATGGTAAGCCAGAATTAATAATTCGTCTTGCAGGTGTGTAAGGTATACTTAAAAAGAAAGAACAAGAGGGCAGTGCCACGGGCATAGTCTCACTTCCTATTAAGACATTAATATCCTCTTGAGTTAGTTCTTCTAAGTGATCTACAGATAGCGCATTATGTTTAACACCCATGGCGACACCTCCAAATGCATTAAATTGATTGACATGTATTTTTGGAATTAGTCCAAATTGTTTCCCTGCTGATAAAATAGTTTCGGTATCTTCTAAAGAAAAATAGCCTTTTTCACAAAAAACATCAATAAAATCAGCTAAGTTCTCTTTGCCTATTTTTGGAAGCATTTCATTAATAATTAAATCAATATAGCCTTTTTTGTTGTTTAAGTAAGCTTCAGGAAATGCGTGTGCGCCCAGAAATGTCGCTTTAATTTTAATAGGAAAATGTTCTGTAATGCGTTTGATGATACGCAGCATTTTAAGCTCAGACTCTAAAGTTAATCCATAACCCGATTTTATTTCTAAAGCGCCTGTACCAAGTTTTATAATGTTTTTAACCCGCTGAGCAGATTGATTATATAAATCATCTTCTGAAGTATTTTGAAGGGTTTTTGCAGAGTTTAAAATACCACCGCCACGATTAGCAATTTCAGTATAACTCAAACCGTTTATTCTGTCTACAAATTCTTGTTCTCTATTTCCCGCGAAAACAATGTGCGTGTGTGAGTCGCACCATGTTGGTAGAACTAATTTATCAGTAGCATCAATAGTCTTATCTGCTACCATATTTTTGCAGCTTTCCATGCGGCCAAAATCAGAAATTTCACCATTTTTAATTAAAAGGAAAGCATTTTTAATAGTCGGTAAATGTTGCATGTCTTTACCTGAGACCTTTAGAGTATTTTGATCTCTAACTTGAATTAATTCTTTTATATTAATAATTAAAATAGACATAAAGTGCTAAACAATATAATTAAAGTTCTAAATTTAGGTACAATAAATTAGATATAATGAAAACTATAGGATTAATTGGAGGAATAACTCCGCAGTCCACAATAATGTATTATAAGGTTTTAAATAGTTTGGCCAGTGAACATTTTGGAGAGGGTCATTCTTGTAAAGTAATTATTAACTCAGTTAATTTTGCTGAAATTGCTAATCTCCAAAAAGAAAACAGATGGGATAAGTTAAATGATATTATGGCTGATGCTGGTAAAAGCTTGGAGTTAGCTGGTGCATCATGTATTTTAATTTGTGCTAACACTATGCATCTTACTATTGATGCTGTTAGAGAAGTTGTAAATATTCCAGTTATTCATATTGCTGAAGCCACTGCAGAAATAATTATTGAAAAGAAATTAAAAACAGTTGCATTGTTAGGAACGAAGTACACCATGGAAAAAAATTTTTATATTGATGTGTTGCGCTCTTTTGGAATAAAAACGATAGTTCCAAATTTAGAAGACAGAAATAAAGTGCATCGCATAATTTACGATGAACTATCTAAAGGTGTATTAAATGATGCATCTAAACACGTATATTTGAAAATTATAAAAAAATTAATAAAGGATGGTGCAGAAGGTGTTATTTTGGGGTGTACAGAAATACCGCTTTTAATTAAACAAACCGATGTTTCAGTACCAGTTTTCGATACAACAATGATACATGCTACTAAATCTTTTATGGAAGCGTTAAAAATATAAATAGTATGAACCCTAACTTAGTATTTCTAAACTCATTTTTAGATGTTTCCAAAGAAACTTTTTCTAAACTTAAAAGGATATCTGTACCCAAAAAGCTTGAAGAAGGTGATCAGATAGCTAAACCAGGTGAAGTTCCTAACAAGATTTATATGCTTGTTTCTGGAATGATGCGAGTTTATTTAAGTTCAGAAAACGGAAAAGAGTTTAATAAGAATTTTTTCTTGCCTTTTAGTTTTGTCGGTGCACTAACAGCTTTGATACAAAACCAACCATCTAGGTTAACTTATGAAGCACTTACTGAATGTCAAGTTTATGAAATTAATTTTAGTAAAATAACTGAGCTCTGTAAAAGCGACATAAACATAAGCAACTTGTATAATAGAATACTAGAACATGTTTTTATTAGATACGAAGAGCGGCAATTAGAACTTATTTCTATGGATGCCAAAGCGCAGTATCTTGCTCTTCTTAAAAAAATGCCAAATATAGAAGAACTCATTCCGCAATATCAAATAGCATCATATTTAAGTATTACTCCTGTACAATTGAGTAGAATTAGAAGAAAAATAAAAAAGGAAGAGGTAAAAGAAAATAATTAAGACTATTTGTTTGTATGCTCAGCACTAAAATATTATCAAAATTTTTATATTATTAATGGATTTAACAAATGTTAATAAAAAAAAGACTTGTTAGTTATATCTTTCACCTTTTCCTTTTTGGATTATAATTTTTAAAGGTTTAATAGCTAACCAACCAAAAAGACAGGCAAATTTATTTAGCCTGTCTTTTTATTTAATTACGATTTAAGAGTTTTATTTAAGACTTCCAACCATGTCCTCTGGTTTTACCCAAGCGTCATAATCTTCAACAGTAACATACCCTAAACGTATAGCTTCTTCTTTTAAAGTAGTTCCATTTTTATGGGCTGTGTTAGCTATTTCTGCAGCTTTGTAATATCCTATTTTTGTATTTAGAGCGGTTACAAGCATTAAAGAATTATTCAATAATTTTGTAATAACCTCATGGTTAGGCTCTATACCAACGGCACAGTTTTCTTCAAAACTAGAACAAGCATCCCCAATTAATTGTGCGGATTGTAAAACGTTAGCTGCCATCACAGGTTTAAAAACATTCAATTCATAATGGCCTTGTAAACCACCAACAGATATTGTTACATCATTACCTATAACTTGAGCGCAAACCATAGTTAAGGCTTCACATTGGGTTGGGTTTACTTTTCCCGGCATAATAGAACTTCCTGGTTCATTCGCCGGAATCGTAATTTCTCCAATACCAGAACGTGGCCCTGAAGCCATCATTCTAATATCATTTGCAATTTTATTTAAGGATACTGCCAACTGCTTCAATGCACCATGTGTTTCAACCAAGGCATCATGAGCCGCTAAAGCTTCAAATTTATTAGGAGCGGTTATAAACGGTAATTCAGTAAATTCTGCAATGTATTGCGCCACAAGTTCGCTATATCCGTTAGGCGTATTTAAACCCGTACCAACAGCCGTACCTCCCAGTGCTAACTCACTTAAATGTGATAATGTGTTTTCTAGAGCTTTTAAACCGTAATCTAATTGAGCTACATAACCTGATAGTTCTTGTCCTAAAGTAAGAGGCGTAGCGTCCATAAGGTGTGTTCTACCTATTTTTACAACATTTTTAAAGGCTATTGATTTGTTATTAAGAGTATCACGCAATTGTTTAACACCAGGAATTGTGGTCTCAGCAATTTTTTTATATGCTGCAATATGCATTCCTGTCGGAAACGTATCATTTGAAGATTGCGATTTATTAACATCATCATTAGGTTGAATTGTTTTTTCACCTTCCCCAATAACTTTTCCGGCTAATTGGTGTGCTCTGTTTGCAACCACTTCATTAACATTCATATTGCTTTGTGTACCAGAGCCGGTTTGCCAGATAACTAATGGAAATTGGTCATCGTGTTTACCTTCTAATATTTCTTCACAAACTTGTGCTATTAAATCTCGTTTTTCAACAGTTAAAACGCCCAATTCACAATTGGTAAATGCAGCCGCTTTTTTTAAATAAGCAAAGCCGTAAATGATTTCTAATGGCATAGAGGCCGAAGGGCCAATTTTGAAGTTATTTCTAGAGCGTTCTGTTTGTGCTCCCCAAAGTTTATCAGCGGGCACTTTTACTTCGCCCATAGTATCTTTTTCTATTCTGTAACTCATATTAATAATAATTAAATTATAAGGTGCTAAGGTAATTCTTTTAAGATGTTTATAATTATGATTTTTGTTAGTTTTTACTACTTCTTTTTTACACAGTAATAACGGATTTTTTTACTTTAAGACTTTAAAATCGATGAAATTAGTAAGACTTTATTTTAAGTTTAAATTATAAAATAGATATTATGGTAGCGATTAAATTATGTGCCTTGGCTCCAAATTTCTCAACAGGATTTTATAAAGTGGCTACACCTGCTAATTGGAATAACGGTGATGATTGTGTTGTAGTTCCTGCTGTTGCAACTGCAGATATTCTTGGAATTTTCCCAAAAGGATATAAAGAAATTAAACCATATTTACGCATGACTCCTCAGCCAAATTTAGAATAGTTAAAAAGTCTGTTAATAATTTTTAACTTGATATTGTATAAGACATACCTTTGCATTATATTTGCTACATCTTAAAAGTAAGGCACAACAATTATGTTTGAATTTGATCAGTATTTAGGCTTTTTAGCATTTTTAACTATATTAACAATAGGGTTTTGGTTAATGATTTTTTTAATAACCTTTGTTATTCCTTATTGGATTGGAGGATCTTTAATTGAAAGATTAAAAGAAATTAGAGAAGAAAAGAAAGCTAAGCGTCAAGCTTAAAAAACATATGTATTATATATAAAAAAAGGAAGCTAATTTAGCTTCCTTTTTTTATGGTTATATTTTACATTTCCATGCCGCCGCCATCAAAACCACCTTGACGCTCTCGTTTTTTCTTCTGGTTGAATCTATAAGTAAACGCCAGATTAAAAGTACGACCTCCTCTAAATTGAATTTCTTGATAAGCGGTAAATGTTTCAGCAGTAATATCATTACTATAAAAAGCTTTATTAAAAATATCTCGAACATTAAATGCGATTGAGGCTTTTTCTTTAAATAAATCCTTGCTAAAAGCAACGCTAGTAGTTAATACACCTTTTCTATCATTTTGTGCATCTTGACTCGGACCTCTATAATTTATATTTGTTTGCCAATCAATATTGTGCGGTAATGTTATTTTGTTTGTGAATCTAGCTCTCCAACTCAAGTTATTAGCACTTAAGTCAACGCCATCAAAACGTCCTTCTCGTTCAGATTTAAAAATATTAAAATCAGTATTCATGCGCCATTTTCTAGACGGATTATAATTTAAATTAAACTCAAAACCATAGCGTTTATCTTTACCTAAATTAACAGGACCTCTTTCTATTACAGGGAATTCTGCTCCGTCAACAATAACAGATTCATCAGTCTTTCTGCTTACAAAGGTCATAATATCTGTTGAATGCGAATAATAAATGGAGGAAGAGATTGTTAACTTATCTAGCTTGTTTAAATACCCCAATTCAAAAGTACTGGCAAATGTTGGATTTAAATCAGGATTACCTTGAAAGACGTTTGTTATACTAGAACGAGAAGGGAAGGGGTTAAGCATAAAACCTCTTGGTCTTCTAATTCTTCTATTGTATCCTAAAGTAACGCTTTGTGAGTCGCTTATTTCATAATTCAAATTAACCGTTGGAAATAATCCATTTATTTTTTTTCTACTAAAATCTCCTGTTGTTGGCTGATCTAGTGTGATTCTAGTATTTTCAAATCTTAAACCTAATAGGTATGAAAATTTATCAATTTTACTCCCGAATTGCGTATAAATAGCAGTGTTATATTGCTTAAAATTAAAAAGGTTTGTGAGATTGTTATTAATTAAAAAATCACCAGATGATGCATCTAAAAGAGCTACTTCAAAATCTGTAGACCTTGTCGTGAAATCACCACGGTAACCAAGTTCTATTTGACTCATTTCTCCGACAGGCACAACATAATCAGATCGCAATAGGATATTAGTTTGATCTTCCAGAGTCGATACCATTTCAGATTCTATACCATCAACAGTGATTAGAGAATTTTCATCTTCATTAGAATCTTCATATTGAAAATCGAAAGTTAATTTATGATCACTATCATCAAAATTTTTTGTAAAATTTAAAGCGTATTGAATCGTTTTACTATCTTCTTTTTCTGGATCTCGGCGCTCACTTTCACTCGTGGTATTATTAATTTTATTGAACTGCACAAGTTTGTTAATCGAATTATTTTCAGAGCTATTATCTCTATAGACTACGGATGATGTTATAGATGCTGAGTCGTTAATATACCATTCAATACCCGTGTTTGTAGTCAGGCCTTTTCTAGTATCTGTCCAATTACGTTTTTCATCTAAATCTGGGATGTTAATGTCGAAATACTTAACATCATTATACCATCTTCCCAGAGTTTCTTGATACCTATATGATGACGTATTAAAAATATTGACATTTCCAGTTCTATAATTAATGTTTCCAGAAATTCCAGCTGAGTTAGGATGTCCAACATTAGTAGTAATAGAACCGTTTAAACCCAGCAACTTACTTCTGCGTAAAATAATGTTTAATATACCCGCTGTACCTTCAGCTTCATATCTAGCGGAAGGCGACGTAATGACTTCAACCTTTTCAATAGCTTCTGCAGGTAATTGTCTTAATGCTTCAGTAGAATTAAGTCCAACTAATCCAGAAGGTTTACCATTGATGAGTATTCGAACATTATCATTACCTCTTAAGGCTACATTGCCCTCTGCATCTACAGAAACGGATGGTACGTTGTCTAAGACATCACTTACCGAACCACCACTAACGGTTAGATCTTTACCAACATTATATATTTTTTTGTCAAGTCGGATTTCAACAGTTGTACGTTCAGCGATAATCTCTATTTCGCCTAATAATTCAGCATTAATTTCTAGAGAATAACTACCAAGATTTTCGTTTTTGGATATTTTTTTGTTAGGAATTGTAATCGTTTTAAAAGAAATATATTCAATCGTAATATCATAAACACCGGTTACAACAGGTATGTTAAAGCTTCCTTTAGCATCAGTTATTCCTCCGGTAATAATTTTGTTTTGACGTTTACTAAAAAAGGCTATAGTTGCATATTCTAGAGGTTGCTTGGTCTCTTTATCAATAACAATTCCTGAGATTTTAACTTCTTTTCCTTCTGGTCTTTGAGCAAAACCAACTACAGTGAATAAACAAAATAGAATAAGTGCAAATGTAGATTTCTCCATTAAAAATGTTTTGATAATTAGACCACAAATGTAGATTATGGTTTAATATCAAACGGTTAAAATTTTGTTAATAGAAAATATAATATTTAGATGATTTCTAGTATTAATTCTGGAGGTCTTCCAATAACCGCTTTATATCCATTAATGACTATTGGACGCTCTATAAGTTTAGGATTTTCAACCATTGCAGTTATGATTTCGGCATCGCTTAAATCTTTATTTTTGAAGCTGTCTTTCCAAATGGATTCACCTTTTCTAACTAACTCAATTGGCTTTATTCCTAATAGTTTTATGATGTCTTTTAATCCTTCAGCAGTTGGAACATCCTCAAGATATTTAACAACTTCAAAGTCTTTGCCAGATTTTTCTAAAATTTCTACACCGCACCTAGATTTAGAGCATCGCGCATTATGGTATATTTTAATCATTATAAAACAATATTAAACGTTTTTAGGTTAATAATAAGTTGTTCTGGAGATTCAAATTGAATACCATTAATACCTAAATTATTGGCAGCTTCAATATTTCTTAGATTGTCATCAATAAAAATAGCATTTTCAGCTTTGATATTAAACCGCTCTAGTGTTAGGTTATAAATGTCATTAAACGGTTTTCTTGTTTTTTCTTCACCAGAAACAATTATACCTTCAAACCAATGTAAAAACTCAAACCGCTCTAAAGCAATAGGGAAGGTTTCTGCGCTCCAATTTGTTAAGGCTATAACTTTATAATCTTCTGAATCAATAAACTTTTTTAGAATATCAACGGTTCCAGTAATGGAATCGCCTAACATTTCAACCCAGCGACCGTAAAACATTCGTATTTCTTTTTCATATTCAGGAAAAAGAGCCACTTTATCTTCTGTAGCTTGCGCCATAGGGTACCCCGCATCTTGATTTTCATTCCAATCACTCGTACAAATATGATCAAAAAACCATTGCATTTTCTTTCTATCTCTGTTGAACACATCTAAAAAAACATATTCAGGATTCCAATCAATTAAAACACCACCAAGGTCGAATATTATTGTATCTATTTTTTTCACGTGCTAATTGCTATATTATAATTGATTATTATCTTCTTGTTTTTGCCCCATGGCCATTAAGTATGATTTTAAAAACTCATCTATATTTCCATCCATAACCGCATCAACATTACCAGTTTCATGAGCAGTTCTAACATCTTTTACTAATTTATAAGGATGCATCACATAGTTTCTAATCTGGCTTCCCCATTCAATTTTCATTTTACCAGCTTCAATATCTTCACGCTGCGCTAATTGTTTTTGAAGCTCAATTTCATATAGTTGTGACTTAAGCATTTGCATAGCTCTAGATCTGTTATCATGCTGAGAGCGAGTTTCGGAGCATGAAATTTGAATTCCTGTAGGTTTATGAGTTAACTGAACTTTAGTCTCAACTTTATTTACGTTTTGCCCACCAGCACCACTAGATCTTGCTGTAGTTATATCAATATCAGCTGGGTTTATATCTATTTCTATAGTATCGTCGACTAATGGATACACATAAACAGAAGCAAAACTGGTGTGACGCTTTGCATTACTATCAAAGGGTGAGATTCTTACCAAACGATGTACACCGTTTTCTCCTTTTAACCAACCAAAGGCAAAATCGCCTTCTATCTCTAAAGTCACTGTTTTTATGCCCGCTACATCACCTTGTTGAAAATTCAACTCCTTTACTTTAAAGCCACTTTTTTCTGCATACATTAAATACATGCGCATTAGCATACTTGCCCAATCGCAACTCTCTGTGCCTCCAGCGCCTGCAGTAATTTGTAATACAGCACTTAAGCCATCACCTTCTTCCGAAAGCATATTTCTAAATTCTATATCTTCTATTAGAATTGATGCTTTATTATATCGGTTTTCAACGTCTTCTTGTGTAGCTTCCTCTTCTTTGAAAAACTCATAAATAACTTCAAGGTCTTCAATTAGGGTTTTTAAGTCTTTATAATCTTGAACCCATTTTTTCTTCACTCGAAGCGATTTCATAAGAGCTTCGGCAGCTTTTGGGTCGTTCCAGAAATTGGGATCGAAGGTTTGTTCTTCTTCGTTTTGAATTTCTATAAGTTTGGCATCTATGTCAAAGATAGTGCCTAAGTTTGTCGAGGCGGGTGTTAAGATCTTTAATTTGATCTGAAGTTATCATAGTACAATTGTTTAGAACAAAAATAGGGTTTAAACTATTAGAAGGAAATAAAAGAGCCGATAAATTTAAAAGTACTAATTTTTAATTTGAAATGCGAAAATGTTCAATAATTTATTTTAATTTATACCGAATAAGCGTGCCATACTATTAAAGCAATTTTAACTAATCGTTCCTTTTTATCAATTTCTTATTCATAAAAAATAGGCAATATTTGAATATTATCAGCAGTGCACAAGATAGTGCCATCATGCTTTATTTTGTAAAAAGTACTGTTGTGAACTGACAATGTTAACAAACCATCAAAAAGTAGATGTCTTTGATTATGGTAATGAATTTTGTTTTATAGGAAAAATCTACATTTTAGCGAGTTTATTCACTCAGTGTATTTTAATACTTTATATTTACGCCCAATTGAAGGCCAATAGATTTAATTTTTTTTACCTGGTTTCATTTTTTTAATTGACTCTTAAAGACTAAAAAAATATTTTATATTGAAAATCAGACACAACATAGGTCTTATGTTTATAATAGCTCAAATAATTTCTTTAGCTGTAGCTAGGTATATTCCAGAACGTTTTTTTTGTTGGGCACCTTACGATGAGCATACTTATATAAATGTGAATGTTGAAATTAATGTTTCAAATGAAATTGTTTACGAAGATGATTTAACATTTATAGCGAACAGTAATACATCTTCTAATATAAATAAATCAAAAAACTCAATTATATTATTATATAACTTTGATGCTATAGTTGGGTTTAATTTTAGAAAAAAATATATTTAAAATTGTGCTTCATTGTTTAATATTGGGGTTAAAATAAAACGAAACTTAGATTTATGTCTATATATTATTTAATTAAACAGATATTTTTAAAGAGAATTTTAGTAATTAAAAAATCTTTGGTTAAGTATAATCTCAGCATGAATATGCGTAGAGATATTAAAAAGACATTGAAGAAATCGAAGCTGCAGGGATTAACAAAATTACAAAAAAGGAAAATAAAATTATATTTCAAAAGAAAGGGGTATAGTAACATCAAATTATATTGGCATCATTTTTATACTTCTAGAAGTAATACCTTTTGTGTAGAATACATACCTGAGGATATATTTCACCCTATAATTTCTCCTATGATAAATCAAATGAAGCAATGGCCGGCTTTATTAGATAAAAACTTATCCGAAACGATATTTAACGGTTTTAAACAACCAGATAATTTAGTCAAAAACATTAATGGTTTTTTTTATGTTGATAATAAGCAAATTGAACGAATAGAAGCTATTGATATCATTAATAAATTTAAACAGCAGCTAATAATCAAGCCTTCAATTGAATCTGGCAGTGGTCGAATGATAAATGTATTTGCAATAAATAATTTTAAAACATCTTTTAAGGGGATGTCAATAAATTCTTTGTTAGATTATTATAATAAGGATTATATAATTCAAAAGATTGTTGAACAAAGTATGGATATGAAGTCCTTGAATCCTACATCTTTAAATACTTTGCGAATTATGTCTTACATGAGAGAAACGGAGATTCATATTTTATCAAGTATTGTAAGAATTGGAGGAGCTGGTTCTCATACAGATAATTATTCAACTGGAGGTGTTGTATGTGGTATTAAGGATGATGGTAACCTACGAGAATATGGTTACCCATATTTTGGTGAAAGAGTAAAGAAAACAGAGTCAGGAGTAGTATTAGGCACTTTTATAGTTCCAAATTTTAATAAAGCAATATCGATGGTAAAAGAAATGCATTTTAAAATACCATATTTTAGAATTATTTCTTGGGATATTGGACTAGATATTACCAATACACCTATTTTTATAGAATATAATACGTATAGACAAGGAATTGGTGTACATCAAATTACTAATGGTCCATTATTTGGTGAATTTACAGATGAGCTTCTGGAAATAGGTAGAAAATATAAACCTTAGCTTATTTGTTATCTTACATTTAGATTCAACTTGTATATCTTTTTGTTTTTGCTTGACTTGTTAGTACGGTTTATGTTTAACGGTTTTTTAATGAATTTTATTCATATTTCGCTGACTTGGTTATGCATCTTATTCTTCATTCCATTATTATTTGGAAAGAAAATAAAAAAGAACGTCGTTTAAGTAACAATTAAGAATGAAAAAACAAAAAATATCAATTTTAATTCCAGACGGGGAGAGTCATATCCTACTATATGTAGTCAACTGTTTGTCTAATAT
>NZ_CAJQQI010000136.1 GCF_905480415.1 uncultured Algibacter sp.
CAATGTTAACTTAATGTTTCCAAATGATTAATTTTAGAACAAAAAAAAGACTGCCTTGGCCTAAGGCAGTCTATTAGAAATCATGATAATGTAAGTCGACAAAAACTAATATATTATATGAAATACTAATATTTGTCTCAAGACAATGCAAATATCAAGGTTTAAGGTAATCTTAACATCACCTCTATATTAAGTAATCATTAATATTCCAATGTTAAATCTTTAAATTTAATTTACTGATAATCAATAAATTAAATTTTTAATGTTAATTTAATGTTATGTGAAAGTTGTGTAAATGTTACCTGTTATTTATCTTTGAAGTATAATGTTAAAACCCCCATAATTATGAAGAAATTATTATTTGTTTTTGCCTTTTTAATTACTGTGGTATCTTTTGGACAAAAAGAGAGAAATTTAAAACTTAACAAAGACACAAATTTAATTGATGTTGTTTATTATCATGACAATGGTGCTGTAAGCCAAAGAGGTTCTTACACAGCAGATGGTAAACTTCAAGGTGTTTGGTTAAGCTTTAACACAGAAGGCCAAAAAACAGTTTCTGCAAATTATGATAATGGAAAAAAAGTCGGCAAATGGATTTATTGGATTGACGGAGTTAAAAAAGAAGTCAATTATGAAAACAATGTTGCTTCGCTATAGTATTATATAGTTAAGTGAAAAACTAAAAAGCATCCCAATTGGGATGCTTTTTTTATATGAGTTAGTATAAATTATTAATGTGGTTAGTTTCCAATAGTCCAACCTGCACCCCAAGTCGCATAATCTGTACCTGTTGCATTTCCAATACCTGTTATTAAATCTGCGTCAGTAAAAGTATCACCAGTGTCATTTTTAAGTGGTACTGTTACATCAGTAAACGTTACATTAGTAACATCTAAATCACCGTTAATAACACCTGTTCCTGTTGGGTTATCACTATTTGCTCCAGCATCTCCATCTAAATCAAAACCTTCAGCAAAACCTTGAATTAATATATTGTCAAAAACACCTTGAGTTCCAGCTCTTAATCTTATAGCTTCGTTTCCAGTACTAGAACCTAAACCTACTATAGTAACATCTTTTACAGTTGGTTTGGACCAGAATTTAGGGCTAGATAAGTTTCCTATATCAGTATTGTAACCATCACATTCAAAACCTTTATCGTGATCTGCTCCATGCTGAACATAAGCGTTGCTTACTTTACCTGAAAAACCTTCAGTCCAGTCAATAGAATCATCTTGACAGTTAATTACAACGGCATGATTTACTTCAACATTTCCGCCGAAAAATTCGATACCGTCATCAGCACTTTCATAAGCTTGGATAAAATCCACCGTTGTACCAGCACCTACACCATAGAAAGAGAACCCGTTGTTTTCAGAAGAACCGTCAGCAGCACCGCCAGAATATTCTACACGAACATAACTAATGGTACCTGAACTATCTAAAGTTTCAGTCCCACCGTAAGGTAAACTTCCTATTTCAGAAGTAGAAGTTGCGTTTCCTGTTACAGAATTAATGGGTGCTTTTCCTAAGATTATTAAGCCACCCCATTCTCCAGCAGCTGGATTTGAAGCGCCCGAAGTCATAACAATTGGGCTAGCAGCTGTACCATTAGCAAAGATTTTTGCGCCTTGTGAGATGGCAATATAAACATCAGCCCCAGTTGCTTCTGCTTTAATGGTTACACCTTCGCCTATAATGAGATTAGCACCTTCAGACATAATTACTGGACCACTTATTGTATATGTTTTGTTAGCATCTAATACTAAATCTGAAGAGTATTCTGCTGCATTAATAGCAATGTCATCATCAGTGTTCCCGGTACTACCATCGTTATTTGTATTGTTAATTATACTATTGTCTGTAATGTTAATATCGGCAGTGTCATCTGTTGAGCAAGAGTTAAAAAGCAATGCTGTAATTGCTAGCCCTAATAATAGATTGTTTTTCATCGTTTCTAAGTTTATTTTTTCTTTTAGTTATTTAAAATTTATATTTTAATTGTAATCCTATATTCATACCTTTTCTATAATCGGATACATCTTTTCCGTTAGGAGATGTAACAACTATATCCCCTTGAGTTGTTTCTCTTATGTATGTTATGTTGGGATCTAGTAAGTTTTTTGCAGCTAAATTAATTTCGAAGTTATCTCCTATTTTGTTTTTTAGAATGAAATCTAAAGTAGGAACTCCTTTTTCAATAACGTTTCCTAATCGTCCAGATCCTAAAGCATCAATTCTATCAGAAAAATATGAAAATGCTAATGTTGCAATGGGTTTGTAGTTTTCAAATGATGAAGGCGAGTAACTAATATCTGTATTGACAATTAAAGGAGATGCACCTTGTAATTCTTCTTTGTCTTTAACAAAGCTTACGTTAAAGTTACTACCAACAATATCGCTATATAAATCTTGCTTTGTATGCATATAAGTTGCATTTAAGCCAAATGAAAGTTCTGTCTCTTCATCTTCATTAACAATGATATTTTTTCTAATTTCTGCCTCTATACCAAAAATTTGTGCTTTCTCTCCAGTTCTAAAAAAACGTTGGGTACCCGTTGCATCAAAAGCAACAACTTGGTTGATAGGGTCTTCAATTTGTTTATAAAATGCGCCGATTGAGATTAATTCGGATTTAGTTACAAACCATTCATATTTTAAATCCAAGTTTAAAATTTTAGAATATGAAACGTCTTTTACGTTGGTATAGTCGAATCCTTCTTTTTGACCTAATAAATCTGGATTACCACCTATACGTTGTGATACACTTTCGTATACAAATGGGGCAGCTTCCTTAAATTCTGGTAAGGATATCGTTTGACTAGCAGAAAAACGTAAATTTTGGTCGTCGTTTAAAGCATACTTTAAACTTAAACTAGGCAAAAACAATACATCTGATGCGCTAATATTATCATTCCCATTAACTCCGAGGTTAATAACATCGTATTCAATGTATTGATCGAAAGATTCAACTCTTACACCGGGAACGACAAGCCATTTTTCTCCAAAATTAATTTCAGTATTAAAATAACCTGCATAAATATCTAAGTTACCTTTATAAGTGTTTTCATCTAAACCTGGCCTATTTGTATTACTAAGATTTAGATAGGGTTTAATAACTTTAATTTCATAAGTACCTGCGTTGTTGGTTAGATTTAAATTATCTAAAGTGAAGAAACTATTTAAATCGTTAACATCTGCTATACCGCTATTATCAATAATATCGTAACCGTATCTTACATTATTAAATTGACGCTCTTTTGTTCTGGCATTATAGCCAAAGTTTAGTTTTATTTGATCTGTAGCTTTATAAGCTAAGTTTAAGCGCCCGTTTAATTCTTCATCCTGTATATCTTGAAAATAACGTTGGTTATCAAAATCTACATTACTGTAAAATATGGGGTTTGTGTTTGGGTCATTATCTAAAGCGTATTGATAGTTTTCGAAGCTTAAACGTTTTCTATCTGGTTCATGGGCATTAACAAAGTTGTGTCCAACCCCCCAATCAACATTAATTTTGTCAAATTTATGTGTTCCAATAAGCTGATTTACATAAATTAAGTTTTCATTAAATTGGATGTTTTGTTGGAAGAAACCTTCATCAGTATTTGCTATAGCATCTCTATTACGTCCTTTTCCATCAATACCAAAATAGCCAACTTTATCAGATGAACTATTTACAAATAAGGAATTAAACTTTAAAGTAGTACCGCTATCTATTTTATAAATAATAGATGCCATGGCAGTAGTAGTCGTGCTATATTCAAATTCTTCAGCTTCCTCAAAAGCTTTTTTCTCAACATTTGTATAATCAACGTTAGAGCCTTTTCTATATTGAAAATCATTTCCGAATGATCCTGTTCCGTAAAAACTAAGTTTAGAACCGTTTTCAAAAGTAAATGATTTCCCAAAAGACCCTCCAAAACTTGTATTTATTGGAGTGCCTGCGTCAACAGGGTCGAACCCATGTGATAAAATGACAGCAAAAGGATCATGAGCATATCTATTATAGAAACCAAAATGACCAGTACCTTCACTTCTCACAAAATCTTTACCAACAGCATTGGTGTTAATTGAAGATCCAACTCCAAAATTAAAAAACCCATTTCCTTTATAATCTTTTGAAGAGATATCTACATTACCAGCAGCAAAATCGGCATAAAATTTTGATGAATATGCTTTACTTATAGATACGTTTTCAATAACATCTGATGAAAATAAATCAAGATCAATATTCTTCTTGCTCACATTATTTGATGGTAATGATAAACCATTCATGGTTGTATTTAAATATCTATCACCTAAACCACGGACATAAACATTGCTAGACCCTTCTTGTTTAGAAACTCCAGAAATTTTAGCAACTGCACCTGCAGCATCACTAACTCCTTTTCGCTCTAATTCTACTGCTCCAATACTTTGTTTAATTTCAACAGCTTTCTTTTGGTCTAATAATAAAGCAGTTTCACTTTCTCTTTTAGTGGTGGTTGTAATAATAACTTCGTCTAAAGAAGCTGCACTGGCATTCATTATTACATTAAGTTCTATAGGATTTCCTCCTACAACATCGACATTAATCTCTTGAGTTTCGTAACCAACAAAACTAAAAATTATAGTATACGTCCCTGGCTCAATGTTTTCAAAGCGGTATAAACCATCAAAGTCTGATGTTGTTCCAATAGTTGTTCCTTTTAAAAGAACATTAGCGAAGGCTAAAGGCTCATTATTATATTCTTTGTCCGTTAGCATTCCTTCTAGCGAACCAGTACTATTACTTTGCGCATTGGAAAGTACTGTTGTAAAGATTATAAATAATAGTATAAATTTTTTCATTAGCATGTTTAAATTTCTCGTTGCAAAGAAACTAGCGCATTGTAAATAAGGTGTTACCTGTGGATTAAAGAACTGTGATAAAAGCGTTAGGTTAATGTTATCGATTTCATGGTATCCATTGTAAATGGATACATTTAGTTAACATTAAAATTTACGGGAAGCGTGTATAATGAGAAACTTATCACACTAAGTTTAAAGTCTTATTTGTTGGTGTAGCATAAATAGTTTTAAGGCCATAAAAAAAGCAGTTTTTCTAAGAAAAACTGCTTTTTTAAAAATCACATATCGTTATGCAAACGATACGCTAACTAACTAACTAATTATTTATTGTAGACGTTTGTGGTGTATCAATACTAGCTATTGTAAATATTAAATCGTCTAAAGAAATAGTACTGGGCTCAAGTGTTATTTTTAAAGTTGTTGTTTTGTTTGATTCCACTTTTATTTTTGACTCTTTAGTGTCATAACCAACAAAGCTGCTTACCAAAGTATAGCCGCCATCACTTAAGTTTTCAAATTTAAATAGACCTTTTTCGTCTGATAAAACTTCGGCGCCAGTTTCTTTAATTAAAACTCTTGCAAACATTAATGGGTAATTATTCGATTCAAAATCTAATAAGTTACCGCTTATAGAGCCCGTATTTTGTGCAAAAGATAATGCAGAGATAAAAAATAGGGCTGTATAAAAAATGTGTTTCATGTGTCTTTCTTTATTTCTTTCAATGGTCACATGTAGCTTCCATATAGTTATAACGTTGATTTTCAACTGTACGTTAAGGAAGTTTCATGCGTTGTTATTAATTCCGTTGCAAAAATATAATCAGTTCCCAAATCAGGTGTTACCAAATCATTAAACAACCATGATTAAAATGTTACCCTAATGTTAACAAAGATTGCAATCAAAAAAGTTGAGATTAAGAAGACGCTTTAACAAGATGTTTTTTATCTTGCCTTTGCTTAAAATTATACCATGAACTGGGAACAATTACTATCCTTAAAACGCTTTGGCGACACCAATAAACGCATACGTAAAGAACAAGATGAAACCCGTTTAGGTTTTGAAGTGGATTACGATCGTGTTATTTTTTCTTCAGAGTTTAGAAGTCTTCAAGACAAAACACAAGTGATACCGTTATCTGAAACCGATTTTGTGCACACCAGACTAACACATAGTTTAGAGGTAAGTGTCGTTGGGCGTACTCTTGGTAGGAGAGTCGGACAAAAATTATTAGAAAAGCATCCACATTTACAAAGTATTCATGGATATCAAACTAACGATTTTGGAGCCATTGTAGCCGCGGCAGCTTTAGCGCATGATATTGGAAACCCACCTTTTGGGCATTCAGGAGAAAAAGCTATAGGCGAGTTTTTTAAAACCGGACAAGGCAAACAATTTAAAAGTCAGCTTAATGACAAGGAATATCAAGACTTATGCGATTTTGAAGGTAATGCTAACGGGTTCAAGATATTAACCGAAAGCAGAGCAGGACGCGATGGTGGATTACGATTAAGTTACGCTACCCTTGGCGCATTCATGAAATACCCAAAAGAATCACTTCCTAAAAAACCATCAAACCACATTGCAGATAAAAAGTACGGTTTTTTCCAATCTGAAAAAACAGCTTTTCAAGATGTTGCCAAAGAGTTAGGGTTGCTAAAACGCAGCGATAAACATTCAAGTTTTTCAAGACACCCACTAGCGTATTTGGTTGAAGCAGCAGACGATATTTGCTACACCATAATCGATTTTGAAGATGGTATAAACCTTGGCCTTATCCAAGAAGAGTTTGCTCTAGAATATCTGTCTAAAATAATTAGAGATAATATAAAACCGGAAAACTATTATGCGCTTTCATCTAAAGAAGACCGCGTAGGGTATTTACGGGCCCTAGCAATAGGCTCGCTAATTAATGATGTTGTAGATATTTTCATGAAACATGAAGACGCTATTTTAAATGGCGATTTCGATTGTGCCTTGCTAGATAAAAGCAAATACGAAGCACAAATAAAGGATATCATAAAAATTAGTGTCGAAAACATTTACCAATCTGCCGAGGTGGTCGATAAAGAAATTGCAGGCTATGGTGTTATAAACACACTGTTAAACACCTACACAAACGCAGTAAATAATAGCTTCAACAATACCGCTTCAAATTACGACACCCTCATTATAAAAGGCTTGCCAAAAACCGTTAAAACAAACAATTCTAGCTTATACAGCCGTTTGTCAAGCGTGTGTTATTACGTGTCTTTACTATCCGATAGTAAGGCCATTCTAGATTACAAAAAAATAAAAGGCATTAGTTTTTAGCTTTCTCATAAGTAAAATGTAATGATGTCTAATTTCATTTAAGAATATCTTATTATTTTCTTAATAGTTTTATATTATTCAGACTAATTCGTACTTTTGATAGATAAAAATTTAAAAAAAAAGAAAATGAGAAAAATTTTACTTTCCCTTTTAGCTATTTTATTTATTGGAAGTATTGGTTTATTGATAAATAAATACCAACTTCAAGATTCTAATAAAGACATAGTTGATCTAAGAGAACAACACGAAGCGTTTTTAAAAAACAGTCCATTTAAAGAATCACTTAAACTTTCAAAAAAAGAAAGAAAAGCTCAGGGCTTACCTCCAAACAAATATTCTGAAAGAATGTGGGAGCTTACAATGAACCCGCAAAAGGGTTATCCAGAACCAGGTAAGTTGTTTAAGCTTCAGGATGAATTAACGGAGCGAGCTAAGTTTGCTAAAGTACCTGGTGAAGATACTAATAGTTGGGTTGAAAGAGGTCCTGATAATGTGGGTGGAAGAACAAGAGCTATAATGTACGATCCTAACGATGCTACAAATAAAAGAGTATTTGCTGGAGGTGTAAGTGGTGGCCTTTGGGTAAATAATGATATCACTGATGCCAATTCTGCTTGGGCAGAAGTAGGTATACCAGATAATTTAGCTATTTCTTGTATCACTTACGATCCTAATAACACAAATACGTTTTATGTTGGTACTGGTGAATCTTATGTTGCCGGAGATGTTAATGGAAATGGGGTGTGGAAATCTACTGATGGAGGTTCTAATTGGGCACGCGTTTTTGGTGGTGTCACAGGAGAAACTGATGTTATTACTGGGACTTCCGTACCTGGTAATGCTAGAATAATTGTTAATACACCAGCTTCAATTGCAGGTGAATATTTTGGACAACAGGCAGGTTATGGCCCAGCTCTTGAAGACCTTACAGGTGATCTGGTACTTGCAGATGATGGTACAGCTGCTCCTAATGAGGCGTGTAATGCCTTAACTAATGGCGCTGCAATGGCTGGAAACATAGCAATACTTTATAGAGGTAGTTGTGGTTTTAGTCTTAAAGTTTTAAATGCTCAGAATGCTGGCGCGGTTGCTGTAATTGTAGTTAATAATGTTGCCGATACGGCGCTTGTTACTATGGCTGGTGGAGATGATGGAGACTCTGTAACCATTCCATCTATTTTTGTCACACAAGCAGATGGCCAAACTTTAATAAATGCATTAGCAAGTGGCGTAAATGTATCTATTGGTACACTTCCACCAAGTTATGCTGGGTACAATAATACGCCTGGAGTACAACATATTAACGATATTGTAGTTAGAGATATAGGTTCAGGAAACAGTGAGGTTTTTGTTGCTGCAGGATCTTCTTTGTTTCGAACATTTCCCGGGGGTAGTGCATTTTCCACATTTGGGCTGGAAGATTATGGTTTATACAAATCTAGTAACGGCGGATCAAGCTGGTCTGAAATAGATATGGTTGCACCTGCTGAATATAAATATAACCCTAACGATCTTGAAATTGGTAGTGATAATACAATATGGCTATCAACAACAAGTACTCCAATATTTAGTGATGGTGGTGGTGAAATATTATCATCAACAGATGGTATAAACTTTAATTTACAATATACAGTTCCAAATGGTTCTAGAACTCAAATTGCAGTTTCGAACTCAGATGCTTCTACGTTATATGTTTTAGCAGCAACTGGATCAACACTAGCCTTACTAAAAACTACAGATGCTTTTGCGACAACGCCATTAGATCTTAGCCAACCAGATGATGCAGATACCGGTATAGCTGCTGATGATTTTACAAGAGGTCAATCCTTTTATGATTTATTAATCGAGGTAGACCCCACAAGCGATAATATTATTTATGTGGGAGGGATAGATTTATTCAGAAGTTCAGATTCTGGTGCAAGTTGGAATCAACTATCTCACTGGTATGGCGGTTTTGGGTATCAAGAAGTACATGCCGATCAACATGCCATGACTTTTGATCCTTCAGATTCTAATAAAGCATTATTTGGTCATGATGGAGGTGTTTCTTATGCCACGTCATTAACTGAGGCAGCTGCTACAGGAACTTCTGGAATTGAACCACGAGTTAACAACTATAATACATTACAATTTTATAATGGTGCTATTGGGCAAGAAGTTGCTAATGAAAAATTATTAGCCGGCTCACAGGATAATGGCTCTCAGTTAATAAATAATGCTTCTGCAGGAATAAATAGTTCTACAGAAATTACTGGAGGCGATGGCGCTTATGTGTTTATTGATAAAAACAGTCAATACATGATTAGTTCAATATATTACAATCGCTACTTTTATAAAGATTATACTACAGGGGGCGGGGGCTATACAATTGATTCTGATGAAGGTTCAGGAGATTTTATAAACTCTGCAGCTTTAGATAGTGATATAAATTATTTATATACCAACGGAACTTCGGATGCTGATTATAAAGTAAACGTTTATGCTTTAGGAGCAAGCTCTGCCACAAAAACCACTATAACCGCTGCGACTTTAGATGGAACTCCAACCGCCTTTAAGCCATTAGCATCTGGTTTCTTTTTGAAGTATTTGCTAGTAGGAACAGAGAACGGAAAACTATTTAAAGTAAGTTTAGGTTCTTCAGGTAGTACTTGGGTAGAAATTACGGGTGCAGGTTTTGCAGGAAGTATTTCATGTATAGAAACAGGTGAAAGTGAAGATGATATTTATGTAACATTTTATAATTATGGTGTTTCAAACGTATTTTATTCTAGTAATGGAGGATCAACATGGCAAAATAAAGAAGGTGATTTACCAGACCTTCCGGTTAGAGCTATTTTATCTAATCCTTTAAATAGGAATGAGGTAATACTCGCAACAGATTTAGGTGTTTGGGGAACTGCAGACTTTAGTGCTACTGCTCCAGATTGGGCTCGTGCTCAAAATGGAATGAAAGATGTAAAGGTTACCAGTTTTGACTTAAGAATTGTTGATAATACTGTTTTAGCATCAACGTATGGTAGAGGGATGTTTACAGGACAATTTACTGCTGATGCAAGTACACTGTCTTTAGATAACGTTGATTTTAATGATGCTATTAAAGTGTATCCAACTATCTCTGATGGTAATTTTAAAATTGCTGCTAGTAATGAGGTTAGTAATGGAATTTTAAATATTTACGATTTAAATGGTAGAGAAGTTTATACCTCTAAAATAGATTTCAATAGTAACCGAATACAAAACATTTCGCTTAATCAATCAAGTGGTATGTATATTGTTAAGTTTAAATCTGATACTAGAGAATCTTCATATAAAATAGTTATTAAGTAATTAATAATATAGTATTCTAATTAAAAAGGGGTAGCGTCTAGCTACCCCTTTTTTAGTTAAATTATTTATATAACTTTTTAAACATTACATTTTTTTACTGTTCTATTTAGTAAGGCTATTTTAGATTACAAGAAGATAAAAAGTATTAGTTTTTAAAGTAAATATTTTTGCGCCTGCCTTATGGTAGGTAGGTTACCACAAGGGTTGGGCTTTATTCGTTGTTTAATATTTTAAATTATTGAACTCATGAATATAAATATTTACACTATATCTTTTTAAAGTCATTATTGCGAGGAGTGAGCGACGTGGTAATCTGTTAAATTATAGTTATGCATAAACTTTGATTTTCTAAGCCTTAAAAAGGATGCCGTTACAATCCCTAACGCGCTAATCCACCAATGTTGTTTTTATTCTAGACGTGTTCTTTTACTTTGTAAAGCCTGACTGATGTAGCGATTGTAAATGCATAAAAAATTATTGGGCTTCGTTTAACGTTTTCCGTTAGTTACGTGCAATTATAGACAGTAAACAGGAGCCAACCCATTATTCAGAAGCGAGGGTTGTTCTAAATAAGAATCACGTGCAATGCATTATCCCGTTGTTTAGGCGTTGGATTTTTTGTAATACTTTTTTCTTAACCAGAAAGAAACACGAACCAATAAAATTAATGCTGGCACTTCAACCAATGGGCCAATTACTCCTGCAAAAGCTTGACCCGAATTTAGTCCGAAAACTGCAATAGCAACTGCAATAGCTAATTCGAAATTATTTCCTGCTGCTGTAAAAGCAACGGAGGCTGTTTTGTCGTATTCTGCTCCTGTGGCTTTGGTAAAGAAAAATCCAATGATAAACATTAATGTAAAATAGATAAGCAAAGGGACTGCAATAATGAGAACATCCATTGGGATTTCCACAATCATTTCTCCTTTAAGCGAGAACATCACCACAATTGTAAATAACAGAGCAATTAAGGTTATGGGCGAAATTGTAGGAATGAATTTCTTTGTATACCATTCCTCTCCCTTTAATTTTACTAAAATAAGTCTGCTCAATATTCCCATTACGAATGGAATACCAAGATAAATAGCTACACTTTCTGCAATTGTCCAGATTGAAATGTCTACAATAGCCCCTTCAAATCCAAAATAGGGTGGCAGAACAGTTATAAAAATCCACGCATAAAAACTGTACGCAAACACTTGAAAAATACTATTTAAAGCAACTAAACCTGCTCCATATTCGCTACTTCCTTCGGCAAGGTCGTTCCATACCAAAACCATGGCAATACAACGTGCCAGACCAATCAAAATTAATCCGACCATATATTCGGGATAATCACGTAAAAATGTAATTGCCAGAATAAACATTAAAACAGGACCAATTATCCAATTTAGAATAAGTGAAATAGATAGGATTTTTGTATTTCTAAAAACTTTTGGTAAGAGGGAATAGTTCACTTTTGCCAAAGGTGGATACATCATTAATATTAAACCGATTGCAATAGGAATATTTGTTGTTCCACTACTCAATGAATTTATGATGTTGGGAAACGTGGGGATAAAATACCCAAGGCCAACTCCAATAGCCATTGCTACAAATATCCACAAAGTCAGATTTCTGTCAAGAAAGCTTAAATTTTTTTCTGCCATTTTTATTACTTAATCTATGAGCAAATGTAAAACAAATGAGTCATAATTTTCATGATTGTTTGATGGTTTTTTTGGCTTACAGGTAATGTGAAAATGACACTTTTTGTATTATCAACTTTAATAGAAGATTACCCCAGCTAATTCAGTTTTCAGTTTTTATTGATTGAGGTAAAAAGACTAAATATAATCACATACAAGAATTAGTACTATGATTTTTGAGATTTTAAATTGTTTCAAAAAGAGATCCAAAAACTCTCTATTCCTGCATAAGTTCAATCATCTTATCAACTTGTTTATCTGCAGCTATTAATTCGCCATCATGATAGAATAGTACCAATTCTAGTGGGAGGTTGTTCCAAGCCAATTTGGCCACATTATCAGGACTAATATTATGCCTACCAAGGGTTTTCTCTGTAGGCCAATCAATACTAGGGAAAGAGACATAAGCTAGCTCAGAACATACAATCTTATCAGTTGTATTAACATCAAAATTAAAATCATATGCTTTACCTAACTGTCTAAAAGCCATTAAAAGAGCTTCTTTACGTAACTCTTCATCTGATTCTTTTGGAAATATTGGTCGTAAAATAGCAAAATCATCGATATTCATAAAATGCTCCAGACTGCTTAGTTGTACTCCTGAACGTAAAGCTTCAATGATTTGATTTTCACCTTTTGAGTCTGCATTTTCGCTTGAAGAAATTTTACCTGCATGTGCTTTTACATAGTCGTTATCCCATAGTTCCATATCGATAAGTTCGGCTTTACTACCTGTCCATATCGCTACATGACCAAAATGCCCTGGGATAAATTTATCCGTTAATCTAAATGGTGTTTTCTCGAGTAATATATCCAATGGTTGAAGATTAGCTTGAATATTTTTTCGCACCTCTTCGTTGGCATATAATTTCCCTTTCCTTGATTCGTACAAGCCCATGGTATTACCGAACAGTCCACTTATTATGTCAAAACCCTCGTCTTTTGATTCTGAAATGGCATCTAATACTATTCTCTCGAATGCAACGAATTTTTTAGAAGCGATTTCATTGATTCTAATTTTCTTTACATAATTATATGAAGGGCTAGATTCTATCAATAGTTCTAAATAGGCAAAGTCTTGGTCTTCTTCTTCCGGTGGGATAGATGCCTTTTCTTTCTCATAAAACTCCAAAACACTTCGCATTCGATGTCGGTTCTCAATAGAGTTTGCTGCCAAGGTCATTTCAGATAATTTATTGGCTATTACTCCAAAGCCCATATCTGGATCATTAATTATTTTTCGGAGCCTACTATCTTGTTCGAAAAGCGAGGTTCCCAATAAATAATTATCATGTAAGGTAAGAGCAGCACCAAGGGAAAGCATGATTCCTTTTAAGCGCAGTTGCGAATCGATATTGTATTTGGCTAGAGTTTCATCGGTCACTTCTGTTCCACATTCGTAAGCACCAGCAATAACGTAAAGTTCTTCTCGAATTTCGAGATAATCTTCAGTTCCTGTTTTTAAAATAATAAGATCTCGACTACTTAAAGGCTGGTCTTTATTTATTCTCAGTCGATTAGCGACTTCCAGCATTTGCGTTCTTGCTACAAGGCTATATTCTACTAATAGTTGTAATTCATCGAAGTCTTCTTGGAAGATTAATTCAGGAGCAACCCCATTTTCTGCTTTTTGAGTAAGTTGAACAAAGCAGGCTTCTTCTTTTTCTTTTAAATTAGAGTTAATATCAAAATAATAATAGATAGTAATAAGCCCTACAATCCCAATTAAGCTCAGCGTAATATTTTTAAATCTGCTTTTCTTCATTCTTAAAATTTTGAATTATCTAATATTTATCAAAAATAGTCATCAAACTCTTAGCATCCAAACCTAAAGATTCTTCAAGCTCATTAACACTTCCATGCTCAATAAAGAAGTCAGGAATACCCAATGTTCTTATTGTGTTTTTATAATTATTTTCAGATGCAAACTCCAAAATTGCGCTTCCAAAACCACCTTTAATCGTGTGGTCTTCAACCGTAACAACAGTATCGTAAGTTTTAAAAATGGTGTGAAGCAGTCTTTCGTCCAAAGGTTTTACAAAACGCATATCGTAATGTGAAATATCTAAATTTTTAATAGCTTCCGTAACATTTTTGGCAATAGTTCCTATGCTTAAAACGGCAAGTTTATGTCCTTTTTTAAGTACAACACCTTTAGCAATCTCAATTTTAGAAAATGGCTGTTTCCAATCTGTAGTAATACCTCGACCTCTGGGGTAGCGAATGGCTATTGGTTGCTCTAAGCCTAATTGCGCGGTGTACATAATGTTACGTAATTCCATCTCATTTCTAGGCGCAAATATGATGAGATTAGGGATGCATCTTAAATAACTTAAATCGAAAACGCCGTGGTGTGTAGCGCCATCTTCTCCAACTAAACCAGCACGGTCTAAACAAAAAATAACTGGTAGTTTTTGTAAAGCTACATCATGGATAATCTGGTCGTAAGCCCGTTGTAAAAATGTGGAATAGATATTACAAAACGGTATTAAGCCTTGTGTTGCCAAACCTGCGGCCATAGTTACAGCATGTTGTTCTGCAATTCCCACATCAAAAGCACGATCTGGAATTTCAGTCATCATATATTTAAGTGAACTTCCCGTGGGCATCGCAGGTGTTATACCTACAATATTTTTATTCTGTTTAGCCAATTCAACTATGGTGTATCCAAAAACATCTTGATATTTTGGAGGCTTCACCTCAGTGGATTTTGCAGCTAAATCGCCTGTTTTGGCATCAAATTTTCCTGGAGCATGATATTTTACTTGGTCTGCTTCAGCTTGTTTTAGGCCTTTCCCTTTGGTGGTTATAACATGCAGAAACTTTGGGCCTTTTACGGTTTTTAAACGTTCTAATTCTGAAATAACAGTATTAATATCATGACCATCAATGGGGCCGGAGTAGTCAAAATTTAAAGCTTCAAAAATATTATCTTGTTTTTGAGTGCCTTTTTTTACGTTAGTTAAATACTGCTTAAGCGCTCCAACACTTGGGTCTATACCAATGGCATTGTCATTTAATATAACTAATAAGTTAGCATCTGTAACACCAGCATGATTTAAACCTTCAAAAGCCATCCCGCTAGCAATGGATGCGTCGCCAATTACGGCAATATGTTGTTTGTCTTCACCTTTTAATTGTGAGGCAATTGCCATTCCTAAAGCTGCTGATATGGATGTAGAGGAATGCCCAACACCAAAAGTATCATACTCGCTTTCTTCACGGTTTGGAAAACCGCTTAAGCCACCGAGTTTGCGGTTGGTGTGAAAATCATCTCGTCGCCCTGTTAAAATTTTATGTCCGTAAGCTTGATGGCCAACATCCCAGATAAGTTGGTCAGTAGGCGTGTTAAACACATAGTGCAATCCAATGGTAAGTTCTACAACACCCAGGCTAGCACCTAAATGTCCTTCTTTGGTGGCGACTATATTAATGATAAATTCACGGAGTTCTTGTGCAAGTTGAGGTAAGTCTTTTTGGTTTAAAAGACGCAGTTGTACGGGTGAGTTTATATGTTGTAATAGACTTTTTTGCACACAGCAAAAGTACAAGAATGAATTTGTATTTTTGCTATCATGATAGAACCTTTTAACGACACCTATTTTATGAAGAAAGCTCTTCAGGAAGCTGAAGCCGCTTTTGAAAGGGGTGAAATTCCGGTAGGCGCCGTTATTGTTATTGATAATAGAATAATTGCTCGCGGACATAACTTAACCGAAACCTTAACAGATGTAACGGCACATGCAGAAATGCAAGCCATAACAGCTGCATCAAATTTTTTAGGGGGAAAGTATCTTCAAAAATGCACTTTGTATGTAACGCTTGAACCTTGCCAGATGTGTGCAGGAGCTTTATATTGGAGTCAGATTTCTAAAATTGTTTATGGTGCAAGAGATCTGGAACGTGGTTGTATTAACTTAAAAACGAAATTGCATCCTAAAACAACTATTTCTGGAGGTGTTCTTGAAGAAGAAGCTTCAGCTTTATTGAAACGATTTTTTGTTGAAAAGCGAAACTTGAATTGATTTGTTATACCCTAAACTTGTTTCAGAATCACAGAACACATATAATGCGACCCTTCTGGTAATGCCCAAATATTAATACTTTTTACGTTTTTGGTTTTCGCGCATTTTATCTAAATTCTCTTTAGTAAGCATGTAGTCTTTCGCATCTTTTCCTTTCCAGTGATGGTAAGAAAACAAAGGAAATACCACGAAAAATACAACAACTACACCAAAACCAATAAGTTTTTGGGAATAGGCAACATCCAAAGTAAACCCTAAAAGGATACTTGTAAAGGCTACTATTGCTGAAAGGGCTATGATATATTTCATGTGTTTATGTCTTTTGTTTTTTATAGGTTACATGTAGCATCCATTTAATCATTTCTTTTGGATGAAACTTTAGTTATGGATGTTTCATGATTTAATCTATTGGGTAAAGTTTATTAATTGCTGTCTGTATGCGGTTAATAGTTTGGATTTTGAAATGTAACCGTAGTATTTACCACTTTTAATAACGGGTAAATTCCATGCGCCACTAGATTTGAATTTATCCATGATATCGTTCATCTTATCTTCGTCGTAGTTAATAATGCCAGCATCGGCGTGCATAAGGCTGGCAGCTGTTACTTTGTCATAAAGGTCTGAATCAAACATCATGTGCCTAATATCGTCTAAACGGATAACGCCTAAAAACTCATGCTTATCATTTACCACAGGGAAGTGATTTCTGGAGGATTTTGCCACTGCATTTTTTAGAATGGCCCCAAGTTTCATGTCTGGTTTTAAAATGATAAAATTGGTTTCTATCACTTTATTAATATCTAAAACCATTAAGACGTTTTTGTCTTTATCGTGCGTCATGAGTTCACCACGTTGTGCAAGTTTTAAGGTGTATATGGAGTGTGATACATAATATTTAGTAATGGCAAATGAAATGGCAGAAACGATCATTAAGGGCACAAACAACTCATAGCCACCAGTTATTTCGGCAATAAGAAATATAGCAGTAAGTGGCGCGTGAAGTACACCGGCCATTAGCCCTGTCATACCAATAAGGGTGAAATTGGATTCTGAAACATGAAAATCCAACCCCAAGTTATTAATTATTTTGGCAAAAGCGTTGCCTAAAACACTTCCCATAACTAGTGTTGGAATAAAAACACCACCAACGCCGCCAGCACCAAAAGTGGTAGTCATTGCAATGGCTTTAAATATCCCTATGCCCAGTAAAAGCCCGATGACGATCCAGGTGTTGGATAAATCTAAATTAAAAGGTGTTTTACCAATGGCGGCTATATGATCGCCTTTTAAAAGATTATTCATAATACCATAACCCTCACCATAAAGTGGTGGAATGAAATATAACATGGTACCGATGGCTAAACCGCCAATTAAAAACCGAACTGCTCTACTTTTAAATTGTTTAAAGAAATTGGTTATAGCGAAAAATACTTTTGAAAAATAAACGGATGCTAGGGCGGTAACTAATCCTAAAACGGCATAAAACCCAATGTCGTTAATCTCAAACTTGTCAGCTAATTGAAAACGCAACAATACATCGGTTCCTAAAAACATATAAGAAGTAACGACAGCAGAAACAGATGCTAATAAAAGGGGTACTAATGACGTGAAGGCAATATCAAGACTAAAAATTTCAATAGCAAATATAATGGCTGCAATAGGCGCTTTAAACATAGATGCCATGGCACCTGCTGCTGCACAGCCAATTAAAAGCATACGCGTTTTGGTATTCATGTGAAACAATCGAGCCGCATTTGAACCTAAAGCAGCACCGACACTAACAGCAGGACCTTGTAGTCCTACAGACCCACCAAAACCAGCAGTTAATGGTGCTGTTATTAAAGCGGCATAAATATTATAACGAGGAATGATGCCACCTAATTTTGAAATGGCATAAAGGGTTGATGAAATACCATGGCCAATATGTTTTTTTAGCCATACTTGCTTGATAACATAAACTAAGAACAGCCCTATCATTGGAAAAATAAAATACAATGAATTCTGGTAATTGTTAAAAAAATCTAATTCAAAAAGTAATTGAATATAGTGGGTTAAGTTTTTTAGTAAAACCGTCCCTAAACCTGCTAAAAATCCAACTAAAATACTAAGTATATAAACAAATTGACGCTCTGAAACATGTTTATATTTCCAGATTAGAAATTTGCGTAATAGTTTTTTAGTGGTTAAAGGCATGTTATAAAACTAACAAAAAATCCCGCTACAGCGGGATTTTTTTTATGATTTTAAATTAAGCTTTAAACTCAATTCTGTTAATTGTTTATCATCAATGGGTGCTGGAGCATCTATCATAACATCGCGACCAGAATTATTTTTTGGGAATGCAATAAAGTCCCTTATGGTTTCTTGTCCGCCCAAAATAGCAACCAATCTATCTAATCCAAAAGCTAGCCCACCATGAGGCGGAGCACCATATTGAAAAGCATCCATTAAAAAGCCAAATTGTGCTTCGGCTTCTTCAGGCGTAAAGCCTAAATAATCAAACATTAAAGCTTGCATTTCCTTATCGTGAATTCTGATAGAACCGCCACCAATTTCGTTTCCGTTTAAAACTAAATCGTACGCGTTGGCTTTTACATCGCCTGGATTAGTTTTTAGTAATTCTAATTGTCCTGGTTTTGGTGATGTAAATGGATGATGCATCGCGTGGTAGCGCTCAGTGTCTTCATCCCATTCTAAAAGTGGAAAGTCTAGCACCCAAAGTGGCGCAAATTCTTTTGGGTTTCTCAATCCTAAACGTTCTGCTAATTCCATTCGTAAGGCACTTAATTGTGCGCGTACTTTATTTTTGTCACCAGACAGCACACAAACTAAATCGCCTGCTTTTGCCCCTGTAACTTCTGCCCATTTTGCCAAATCCTCTTGGTCGTAAAACTTATCTACTGAAGATTTAAAAGAACCATCATCATTACAACGAGAATATATCATGCCTAAAGCACCAACTTGAGGGCGCTTTACCCAATCAATTAATTTATCAATTTCTTTTCTTGTATAACTATTTCCTCCAGGAACGGCAATACCAACTACCAATTCAGCATTGTTAAAAACACCAAAATCTTTATGTTGCGATACAGCATTTAATTCGCCAAACTCCATTCTAAAACGAATGTCTGGTTTGTCGTTTCCGTACAAACGCATCGCATCATCATACAGCATTCTTGGGAATTTTTCTATCTCCACACCGTTTACTTCTTTTAGTAAATGACGTGTTAAGCCTTCAAAGGCATTTAATATATCTTCTTGCTCGATAAATGCCATTTCACAATCAATTTGTGTGAATTCTGGTTGTCTATCAGCACGTAAATCTTCATCTCTAAAACACTTTACAATTTGGAAGTATTTGTCCATTCCACCAATCATAAGAAGCTGCTTAAAAGTTTGAGGTGATTGTGGTAAGGCGTAAAACTGTCCAGCGTTCATTCTTGATGGTACTACAAAATCACGAGCACCTTCTGGTGTAGATTTAATCAAATAAGGTGTTTCAACTTCAACAAACCCATCCATTGATAAATAATTTCTAACCGCTTGAGTAACTTTATGTCTAAAAATTAAACTGTTTTTTACAGGGTTACGACGAATATCTAAATAACGATATTTCATTCGTATATCTTCACCACCATCTGTTTTGTCTTCAATAGTAAACGGTGGAAGTAAGGCTTCATTTAAAACCGTTAATTCTGAAACTAAAATCTCAATGTCTCCTGTTGGGATATTTGGGTTTTTTGAAGCGCGTTCAATTACTTTTCCTTTAACTTGAATAACAAATTCACGGCCTAAATTTTGAGCTTGCTCAATTAAATCTTTAGAAGTGCGTTCTTCATCGAATACTAATTGTGTAATACCATAGCGATCACGCAAATCTACCCAAACAATAAACCCTTTATCTCTAGATTTTTGTACCCAACCAGCTAGGGTAACCTCTGCGTTTATATGCGTAGCTCTTAACTCACCACAATTATGACTTCTGTACATGATATAATTTTTGACTGTGCAAATTTAAGTAAATACAGTAGAGTATTAATTTTTAAAATTGTTTTTTTAGTTTAAGGGTGATTTTGGTTTAAGACTCTTGATTTTCAAGTGTTTAATTGGTTTTTATGAAAATGATAATTTTGAACATTATTTTTTAAGAATACAATAAAAATAAGCGTCTTTTTTTGCCAAAATATAATATATGCATATGACATTTTGTTTTATTTTAATTGCTCTCGTCGATAATATGTATATATTAGCATTAACTAATTCAAAACTAAATTTAAATTATGAGAAAATTAATTCATTTAAAACCGCTGGTTTTTTTAATGTTCTTAGGAATGTCAAATCTAATCTTCGGTCAGAATGTTTCAGGTGTTGTAACAGATGATACATCACAACCAATACCTGGAGTGTCCGTAGTTGTTAAAGGAACTGCGACAGGAACTTCAACCGATTTCGATGGTAATTACTCAATAAGTGCAAGCAATGGAGATACCCTTGTTTTTTCTTATGTAGGCTATGAAGCTCAAGAGATTGTTGTAACAGATAATTCATTAGATGTTATTTTGCAATCTGGTGTAGCACTTGATGCTGTTGTGCTTTTAGGAAACAGAGCTAGATCAAGAACGATTTTAGATTCTCCGGTGCCTATTGACAACATTAGTGTTGCTGAACTGACGGGTGGTGGACAACCAACAATTGAAGCGATGCTTACTTTTAAAGTACCTTCTTTTAATGCACAAAATCAAGCAATTTCTGATGCATCGGCTCATTATGATCCAGCTGATTTACGTGGTTTAGGACCAAGTAGAACTTTGGTTTTAATAAATGGAAAACGTAAAAATCAAAGTGCACAAGTTTACTTAAATAGAACACCTGGAAAAGGTGAAGTAGGTGTAGATTTAAAAAGTATTCCAACAGCTGCTATCGAACGCGTAGAGATTTTACGTGATGGCGCATCTGCTCAATATGGATCTGATGCGATTGCAGGTGTCATTAATATGGTGTTGAAAAAAAATTCACAGTTTTCTACGTTTACAGCTAAATCGGGAATTACATCAGAAGGTGATGGATTTAACTTTGCAACAGATTTTAACACTACCTTAGGATTTGGAGATGGTGGATTTATAAACCTAACTTTAGGATATTATAATCAAAAATTAACCAATAGAGCAGGTCTTGTTGGTGGTCCTGGAGATGAAGGTGCAACTAGAGATTATGAAATAGAATGGTTAGCAAATAACCCAAGAGCTGGAATGACAGTTGGACAACCTGATCTAGAAAAAGGTGATATATTTATGAATATGTCTCATCCAGTTGGAGAGAATTCTGAGTTCTATTCATTTCATGGTTACACATTACGCACAGGTCGCAGTTTTGCATACTACAGAGCTCCTTATTGGAGGCGGGATGTAGCGGATGCTAATTTTATTACTACTGAAGGAAATTTTCAAGGTTACCAGCCATCATTTGAAGCAAGAATTAAAGATCATATTAATTCTCTTGGTTTAAAAATGGATTTAGGGGAAGGATGGAACGCAGATGGAAGTCTTACTTTTGGTAAAAACAGTGTAGATTATACAGTAAATAATTCTGTAAATAGAGATTATTTAGCTGCGAATGGAACATCTCCAAGAACATTTAATCCAGGAGGTTATAGTTTAAGTAATGTGATAGGAAACCTAGATTTCTCTAAAGTTTTTTCTGATATGTTTAGTGCTTCATTTGGCCTTGAATATAAAAAGGAAAAATTTGAAGCTAGAGAAGGAAATCCGTTGTCTTATTTTGGAGCTGGATCTGATTCTTTTGCAGGGATTAAACCAGAAGAGGCTGGTGAATGGGACAGAAATAACTTCGCAGCATATGCAGGTTTAGATTTTGATATTTCTGATTCATTTTTAGTAGGCCTTGCTGGACGTTATGAAGATTTCTCTGATTTTGGAGATAATTTTTCGTGGAAAGTTTTTGGACGTCAAAAATTAGGTGAAGATGGAGCAATTAGAGCGTCGTATAGTACGGGCTTTAGAGCGCCAACATTACACCAGCGTCACCTAACGAATAGTCAATATATTATTGTAGCTAGTTCTCCGGAACCATTGTTACAAGGAACCTTAGCAAATGATAATCCAGCTGTACAAGCATTAGGTGTGCCAAACTTATTTGCAGAAACATCTAAAAATATTGCAGCCGGTATTACTTATAAGTTTGATAGAAACTTTTCTGCATCTTTAGATTTTTATAATATTAAAGTTAATGACCGTGTATTATTTTCTTCTCAGATTGGATCTGATTCTGATGATACTACAACAAATCCAGTTGAACAGATATTGGAAAATAATGGTGTAGTAGCGGTACAATTTTTTATTAATGCTGGAGACACAAAAACTACTGGAGCTGATTTTGTATTAAACTATAGAAATATAGATATGGGTGGAGGTACTCTACATGCCAATTTAGCGGCAAACTTCAATAAAACAACTATTGATGCTATTACAACTCCAGATGCTTTAGCGCAAAATGATTATGATATTTTCTCAAGAATTGAAAAAGGATTAATTACTAATGCTAGACCAAAATCTAAAGTTATTTTAGGTTTAGATTATGAATCTGAAAAAGTTAATATTGGGCTTTATAACACTATGTTTGGGAAAGTAACAATTACATCTCCAAACGGACCTGAATTTGATCAAGATTTGTCTTCTAAAACAGCAACTGATTTAAGCTTAAGTTATAACTTTTCTCCACAATTAAGTTTAACAGGTATTATCAATAATATTTTTGATGTTTATCCTGATATTACTGAGGCTTCTACTGGAACTGCCCAAGCAGGAAGTAGATTTGCTTACTCATCTGAAGTACAGCAGTTAGGTCAATTAGGAACAAACTTTAGTATTGGATTAAACTATCAATTTTAATTCACTTAATTCCATATAACATTAAAAAGCCCCAACAATTGTTGGGGCTTTTTTTTGCTATTAACTAAAGATTTTTTTTTCGAAAATAAGGCGTGCATAATTAAAGTTAAAACGTATATCATTCAAAAAAACTATTATTAGCCTTAGAGCTCCTTTAAAAGACTGAAGGATAAATTTTTAATTTCAAAAGGAAGTTAGTTGGTCTATGCACTTTAGATATATTGTAAAACTATGCCATACTTTAACGTTTTAAATAAAATGTAATTTGTTATTTTCAGGATGAAATTGATTTAAACTTACTAATTTACAAAAGCCTCATACTTTTTAAAAAAAGTTAATTTATTGCATATTTATTAATAATGTAATAAAAAACAACACTTAATTTGATTATATAACATAAAAATGCAATATTTTATTATATGCATGCATAGTATTTTATGGAATTTTACTAGTTAAAACAGATTATATTTCTATATTCGCCAAACTAATTAATAAAAAAAATATTTTATGAAAAAATTATTCCATTTAAAACCGCTGGTTTTTTTAATGTTCTTAGGAATGTCAAATCTAATCTTCGGTCAAAATGTTTCAGGTATTGTTACAGATGATACCTCACAACCAATACCGGGAGTTTCGGTAGTTATTAAAGGAACTACAACAGGAACTTCAACTGATTTTGACGGTAATTATACATTAAAAGCAAACAATGGAGATACCCTTGTTTTTTCTTATGTAGGCTATGAAGCTCAAGAGGTTGCTGTAACAGGCAGCACATTAAATGTGACTATGCAATCTGGTGTAGCTCTAGATGAGGTTATACTTGTTGGTTCGCGTACAGCACCTAGAAGTAATGCTGACTCACCTCTACCAGTAGACGTTGTTGGTGTTAAAGAATTAACATCTACAGGTCAAGCAACTTTTGATAAGGCATTACAATACAGAATACCATCTTTTAACACGGTTCAAACCCCTGTAAATGATGCAACGTCTTTATTAGATCCTTATGAAATTAGAAACATGGGACCAAGTAGAACATTAATCCTTATTAATGGTAAGCGTAAAAACTTAAGTGCTTTATTATACACGCAAACCTCTCCAGGTCGTGGTGAAACAGGTGCTGATATTTCTGCAATTCCAACTGATGCTATTAAACGTGTTGAAATACTTCGTGATGGAGCTTCTGCGCAATATGGTTCTGATGCGATTGCAGGTGTAATGAATATTATACTAAAAGACAATGCAAACTTTGGATCAGCAACATTAAGAACAGGAATGACTTCTGAAGGTGATGGTGAAATGTTTGGATTAAGTGTAAATAATGGAAGTACTATTGGAGACGATAAAGGCTTTCTTAACTATACTATAGATTTTTCTAAAGTTAATCAAGCTAACAGACCAGGTACTGTAAACGCTGCTGGTGAAGCAGGTGACTTTGGAGCTAACATTGCAGATGTACAAGAATTCTTATCACGTAATCCAGACGCAGGAAATATTAACGGATCTCCTGAGACTGCAGCTTCTAAATTTTTAATAAATGGTGGTTTTGATTTAAGTGATAATACAGAACTATATTTTAATTCTGCTTATGTTTATAAAAAAGTAAACAGTTTTGCTAACTACAGAACTCCTTATTGGAGAACTGTTGATGCATTCCCTTACTTAGCAGATTTTTTCCCTGGAGATAATCCAAATAATGCAGGTGGATATGACGGTTATGTGCCAACTTTTGAAGGTTTACTTAACGATTATAATGGTACTATTGGTGTTAAAACAACAATTAATGATTGGAATGTAGATTTAAGTTACACAACTGGTGGAAACACGCAAACATATACTGTAAGCGATTCGCATAACAGAAATGAAGTTTATGGTGTTAGCTATAATCCAGCAATTGACGAATTTGAAGCGACTCCTTTATACCAAGCAAATAGTCAGCAATCATTCGATCCAGGTGGAACTAAATTTACTCATAATGTAGGTAATATTGATATTTCAAGAATACTTTCTGATCAAGTAAGTATCGGTTTTGGTGCTGAGTTTAGAAATGAAACTTTCGAAGTTATTGAAGGTGAATTAGCTTCTTATGACGGAGGTGGTGCCGATTCTTTTGCAGGTAACAGTCCAGAAAACTCAGGAAAATTTAACCGTTACAACATTGGTGGTTATTTCTCTTTAGATTATGATGTTAGTGACGCTTTCTTATTAAGCGGTACTATCAGAACTGAAAACTATTCTGATTTTGGAAATACGTTTGTATATAAATTAAGTTCTCGTTTAAAATTAAGCGACAACCTTACTGCAAGAGCTTCTTTATCTTCAGGATTTAGAGCACCAACATTACATCAAGTTTATACTCAAAAAGCACAGTACAGTTTTGTACCAGGTCAAGGTATACAAGTTGGTGGTTTAATTAATAACGTATCTACACAAGCAAAACTTTTAGGTATTCCAGAATTAGATGCTGAAACTTCTAATAATTTTACTATTGGTTTTGGTGGAAAATTAGCTGATAACTTAAACTTCACAGTAGATTACTATAGCATCTCTGTAAAAGATAGAATTGTTTTAGGTTCTGAAATAGGAGGTACAGCTTCAGGTAACACACCTTTAGACCAAATATTACAAGACAATAATTTATCTGATGTAAGTTTCTTCTCTAATGCATTAGATACTAAAACATCGGGTATTGATGTTGTAATTAGCAAGAAAAATATGGCTATCGGTAATGGTAATTTAGACCTTAACTTGTCTGGTAACTACACGATACAAAATGAAAGAGATGGAGCCGTAAAGGATATTCCATTAGTAGCTAACTCTGGACAATCAGTTGTTAACGCTACTCAAGAAGCTTTATTCTTTACATCTAGACCAGAAACAAAATGGATTTTAGGTGCTAATTATGATGTTAACAAATGGGGTTTTTCTTTAAACAATACACTTTTCGGGAAAGCTACATTTAAGCAACAAGGTATGAGTAATGATTTAAGAACAGAATTTACGCCAAAAGTTGTAACTGATTTAGGTATTAATTTTAGTGCTTCTGATAAATTAACTATTGCTTTAAATGTAAATAATTTATTAAACGTATTACCAGAATGGAGCTTTAAAGCAGAAAATGCTGCTGGTACAGCGCTTTTAGCAGATCCTGCTCAAGTGCAAAACCAGTCTAACTTAATTACATTTAACCAACGTTATTCTCAAATGACTTATGATGGTTACCATTTTAGTCAATTAGGGACAATGTTTAACTTATCGCTTAATTACAAGTTTTAAGTATTTTAAGTTTTTAATTATTAAAAGTGCTACTCTTTTTAGAGTAGCACTTTTTTTTATGGCTCAAATTAGTAACTAGACATAAAATTTAAATAGATTAAAACACTAATGATAGGAGGTAAAGGAGTTATTTGATAATAAAGTTTTTTCTCATTTTTTAAAAAACAATAAGGTCAGTATAGCAAGAAGAACCTCAGGAGATGTAAAAGTAGATATAGCTGATAGTAAATTCATAAAACCAAAGTTTGAAAAACGGGGTTTGTAAATGCTCTTGTTTGTATGGCATGAGAAGGAAAATGGGCATCGTCTGGTGATCTTACTGAAGCCGATTACTATATTAGCTTAAAAAGTAAACTAATAAAAGTATTATTAGGTATTACGAATAAATCACAAAATTATGCAAAGTCTTTACAGTAATGGTTTTGAGAAGATTTATGATGCCATGTATCAAACCTTTATTGATTATGATGATGAGTTTGATTTCTATTCTAATATTATAAAAAAGCATCATAAAAAAAATGTATTAGAAATTGGATGTGGTACTGGAAATCTTGCAAAACACTTTATAAATTCTAACTTAGAATATGTAGGCTTAGATTTAAGCGAGGATATGATTAACCTTTCTAAATTAAAAAACCCAAGTGGTATGTTTATTCATGGAGATATAACGACATACGCACTTAAAAAGCCTTTAGAAGCTACAATTATAACAGGCAGAACTTCAAGTTATCTCCTAAGAAATAAAACGATACATAGTGCTTTAAAAAGTATTCACAATAATTTAACCACAGATGGTTTATTATGTTTCGACTTTATTGATGCTAGTAGGTTTATTAAAAGTATAAAAGAAGGAAAAAAAGTATATCATGAAGCGTGTTTCGAGAACAACTGTTATTTCCGAGAAAGTTATATGAAAAACAATGATTTAGATAACTTTATGTTTAATTGGGATGCTATTTATTATCAAAAAACAAATTCAGATCCTATAAAATTAACTGAAGATAAATCTGTTGTTAGGGCTTTTACAAAAAACGAATGGGAGCTTTTTCTTTATCTAAATGATTTTACACTTTTAGAATTTATAGACAGAAAAAGCTATGCCTTCGATACCTATGTTGTAGTGGCCAAAAAGAACTAATCAAAAAGCCCTAACAGGTGTTAGGGCTTTTCTTCGATATTAATAACACTTTTGATATAAGAACAAAAGAATCTTTTTAAAACAACTTAAGTTGTTTAACTCATATTGAATTCCCGCGTTTGCGAGAATGACAATTTTAACCGAAACCGTGATTAAAAATCGAGGCCTTTACTTTTGAATTAATCTAAACGCTTGTTTGTATTAGATGTTCTGCGGTACTAGTTCTTTATTTGCAGATACGCGGTCTTTATACAACCACATTTTAAATTTTGTTACTAGATAAAATAAAATTGGTACTACAATCAAGGTTAAAAATGTTGCTATAAAAAGGCCGTAAATAACGGTCCAGGCAAGAGGGCCCCAGAATATTACATTATCACCTCCTACATAAATATTGGCATCAAACTCATTAAATAATGTAAAGAAGTTAATGTTTAAACCAGTAGCTAACGGAATTAACCCTAAAATAGTAGTAATTGCCGTTAATAAAACAGGGCGTAAACGTGCTTTCCCACCTTTTACAATAGCCTCAATAAGATCGTTTTGCCCAATATACTGATCGTCTTCTAATTGGTGTTTAACTTTTTGTCTGTCAATTAATAGTTGTGTGTAATCTAAAAGGACCACACCATTATTTACTACAATACCAGCAAGTGATATAATTCCCATCATGGTCATCATTATAACGAACGAACTACCCGTAGCAACGATGCCTCCAAATACACCAATTAAACTTAAGAAAATAGCCAGCATAATAATAGCCGGTTTTGACACCGAATTAAATTGGAAAATTAAAATGAAGAATATTAAACCTAAACCAGTAAAAAAGGCACCCATCAAAAAGGCCATTTGTTTATTTTGTTCTTCAATCTGTCCGGTGTAATCAATCTTTACACCATCTGGTTTTTCAGTAAAACCTTGCATC
>NZ_CAJQQI010000137.1 GCF_905480415.1 uncultured Algibacter sp.
GCTCCGTTAATCCCTAAAACGGGAATGAAAACTATATTTAGCAATATCATCAAAATCACAAGAAAAACACCTAAAACTAAAACCACTCGATAATAATCGCTATTAAACAATATGGCATTATTGCTTCCTAAAGCATTGTCATAAAGCTTTGCAATACTAATCATAAACACCACCAATAAACCGCCACTAAAATCTTCTGGAATAATATAATAGAGCTGATTAATATTTAGGACGATCAATAAAAAAATAAAACCACCAACTATAAATAGATTTAATGAACTTTTCTTATATAAATCTTCTAACGCATCAAAATCTTTTTCATTTAGGTATTTAGCAGATAATGGTAATAATATTTGATGCATCGAGCGTTGAGGTACTGCGATAACAGTAGCTATAAAAATGGCTACATTGTAATAAGCAATCTGCTTAATATCAATATAATGCCCTAACATAACTTTATCAATATCTAAAAGAATAGTAGCAATAGAGCCTGCGATAATGATTAAAAATGAATATTTTAAAATATTCCGCAAATTCGGTACACGTTTAAAAATAATCACCGGGAGTTTAACACTAAATGCATAGACATTCATAACCAGCATTCTTAATACATAAACCACTACAAGCCCGCCCATAAACTGCTCAAGGTTTATAACTTCAAAATGCAATAAGAATAGTAAGGTCATAGCGCCCACTCTATGAAAAACTTCTTTCATGAAATTCCCAAAAACCGTTTGCATTTGCACTTTTGCCCAAGCAAAAAACACCTCAAAATAAGCTAATGCGATAGCAATAATTAGCGTATGCCACAAATACCCTTTTATTATTTCGTTTTTATTGGATAGAAAACCAACAATAGCATCATAGCTAAAATGGGTAATTAATATTAAAGGAATTATAACACAAATAGGCAGCACTAGCATGAGTGTTAAAAAACTATGTAAAGAAATTCTAGTTTTAAAAGTTGAATAGAATTTAACCAACGTATTATGCATCCCAAAAGCCATGATTGGCATAATAACATAGGCTAAAGAGAGCATATACCCAACCATACCGTAGTAATCGGCACTTAGAAACTTGGTATAAAGAAATAAGGTGTTGATGGCGCCTATAAAAAACCCTAAATAGGTGGAAATGATGTTTTTAAAAGATTGAGATGCAACGATGCCCATTATAATAAATTAGCTAGCGATTTTGTAAGTGCCTTTCTGTGATACTTTTGCAAACCAATAGGATGCGATTGTAATGTTTTATTCTGAAAAGCCTTATAATGCTCTAAGATAATTCTTTTTAGTGATTCATAATCGGAGTAATTAAAGTAGTGTCCAGTATTAGTTTCTTTGATGATTTTTTCAACGTCTGAACCTTTTGGCCCCATGGCGACAATGGGTCTATTAGAAATCGTATATTCAAATAATTTACCTGGAATGATGCATTTAGTGTCTTCTGAATCTATTTCAATTAACAGTAATACTTGAGATTTTTTTTGATATATTATAGCCTCTTGGTGAGATACATAGCCTACCTCATTAATATAATTACTTAAATTATACTTTTTAATGGATTTTAACACTTTTTCACTAATTGCACCAATAAAATTAAGTTGAAAATCTTTTGAAAAACTTTCATTATCTCTAACTAATTCACTTAAAACTCGCCAAAGTATCTCTGGATTTCGTTTTGATAATAAAGACCCAATATGTGACAATGTGAATTTCGTATCCATTTGGAATTCTAGAGTAGCTTCGTCATCATAACCATTTGTAATCACTTCAATGGATTTATTTGTAAAGCCCTGAAACTCTTTCTTAGTAACAAAACTGGTTACAATAATTTGATCTGAAGTATTTAAAACCTCCTTTTCAAGTGATTTATGCTTTGCTTTAGAAGCCGATGTTAGCCTTAACTGTTTATGATACCCAATGGTTGTCCATGGATCTCTAAAATCGGCTAACCACTTTACCCCTAGTTTTTGTTTTATCTGAAGCCCTATAAGATGCACACTATGTGGTGGCCCTGTTGTTATAATAGTTTCAATACCTTCTTTTTTAATATAGTCTAGAAGAAAAGATACTGAAGGCTTTACCCAGCCTATTCTAGCATCTGGAATAAAAAAATTACCTCTAACATAAAGCATGGCTTTCTCAATAAAGGATTGCTCTTTTTCATCAGAAATAATGCCCTTGCTAATTGTTTTTGAAGATGTATTTGAAAAGAATCCTGCCCATTTATAAGGCTCTTTTATTGGATGATTAATAATGGTAATATCCTTAGAAACCTCAGAAGTTAAACTCTCATCAATGATTGGATAATTTGGGTTTTCAGGAATAAAAACCACAGGGTCGATATTAAATTCTGGTAAATACTTGACGAATTTTAACCAACGCTGTACTCCAGGACCTCCTGCTGGTGGCCAATAATACGTTATGATGAGTGTTTTTTTAGGCACTTTTATTTTTCTTAAACTCATAAAACAATCCACCAAGCAATAATAAACTAAGTAAAATTGAACTCGCCAATGTTATTTTACTTCCTGTTTTAACAACGTCTGGATCAAATTTGAACTCTATAACATGATGTCCTGCCGGAATAAGCATACCTCTTAGAATATAGTTCACACGTATATGACTCATTTCTTTTCCATCAATAAATGTTTTCCAGCCACTAGGATAGTAAATCTCTGAAAACACAGCAAACCCTTCATTTTCATTAATTGATTGATACTTTAAGTAATTTGGTTTGACCTCTGATAATTTGATAGACGCTAAAGAATCTTTTACAAAATCACTTTTGATGTTTTGAATGGACTCAAATGCTCTGTGCGATGAATAAATAGCCTTATTTTTGTTATCTAAACTATCTAAACTCGTAATTTCTTTGTTAGCAGAATCAACCTTTTCTAAATTTTTAATAAACCAAGCATTGCCATTAGCGTCTTCATTTTCATAAGGAAACGCTTTACCCTCTTCATCTTGTGCTACGATATATTTTGTATTCAACATATTCAGCACACTAATACTATTCTGAGTTATATAAAAATCAAATACTTCTCGGTAACGTCTTAATTCCGCAGCATTGTAACCATTTAAAGAATTATGAAAATACGAAGGTTTTGAAGCTCCTGAAACCAAATCAAACACTCTATAATGCGATGTATCATTTAAGATATATTTATCTACTTCGGAAGCTTCAAATGGTTTTGCCATTTTTACTCCAGAAATAAAGTCGTCATTATTCACATAGCGTCTATCCACGCCAACTAAATCAAAAAGTACTAACCCACAAAAAGCGACAATAATCCACTTTTCTTTTAATTTCTCCTTTAGAAATAAATAAATGGCTCCAGCAGATAATAAAACCAAAATTAAGGTTCGAATACCATCTTGAGTAAACATTGCTATTCTATCGGTCTTTAAAGCATCAACAAAATTTTGTCCGTAACTCTGACGGTAATACCCATCATTCATACCTACAAAATCGAATAAGGACGATTTAAACAACAAGAATGCTAATGTTATTCCACCAGTAATGAGTGCTGAATATTTCAACGCTTTTAGCTTATCGTCTTTCTTTTCAAAATCATTAAACAGCCTTACTAAACCAAAAATGGCCAGCGCTGGAATACACAACTCCAAAATGACTTGAATAGAACTTACCGCTCTGAATTTGTTATATAGCGGTACATAATCAATAAAGAAATCCGTTAAAAACCCTAAGTTTTTTCCATAAGACAATAACAAAGAAAATAGCGTGCCTCCAACGAGCCACCATTTCAATCGTCCTTTCACCAAAAACAAAGCAAAAACAAACAAAAACAATATGACCGCCCCAACATAAGCGGGCGCTTCCACAATGGGTTGATCTCCCCAGTATGTTGGTGCGCGCTTGGCTTCTTGAGTGGCTTGACTTGTCGTTGCTCCTAATTTTCTAAACGCTTCGTAAGTAGCGGAATCTTTTCCAACATCTTCTGCATTACCGCCTCCCGTAAATCGAGGAATGAACAAATTAAATGTTTCAACAATACCGTAACTAAATTGGGTAATATAATCGCGATCTAATCCCGGCGTCACTTCTTTTGGAGTACCATCTGGGTTTATAGTAAGCTCGCTTTTACTACGTTTACTTTCCTTTACATATTGATTAGTAGCCAAAAAATTGGTCGCATTTAAAGCCATTGCCAATACTACAGCCGCAACCAAAACACCAATAGATTTAAAATAATGTGGAAGCACCTGTTTTTTATAAGCATCAACTAAATAAGCGATACCCAGAACAATCACCAAAAACATAAGATAATAGGTCATTTGGAAATGGTTAGCCACCAACTCTAAGCCCATTGCTATTGTCGTAAGTAAAAACCCAATAATATATTTTTTTTGAAATACTAATATAATACCACTTAAAACCAACGGCATATAAGCTATGGCATGCGCTTTACTATTATGACCAACACCAAGAATAATGATTAAATACGTTGAAAACCCAAAGGCTAATGCTCCTAATGCAGCGAGTTTAAAATCGACTTTCAGTACTAATAAAAACACATAAAAACTTAATAAATACAGGAATAAATAATCTGTCGGTCTTGGTAAAAATCGCAATGCTAAATCAAGCTTTTTAATATAGTTATGCGGATACCTTGCTCCTAGTTGGTATGTTGGCATCCCACCGAAGGCGCTATTAGTCCAGTAAGTCTCTTCTCCTGTTTGAGCCTTAAAATCCTTTTGCTGCTTACTCATCCCTATATACTGCACAATATCATTTTGATATATCACTTTTCCTTTTAAAACAGGACTAAAATAAGCCAGAGAAATGATAACAAAACCTAGTAAAACGAGTACATGAGATAGTAATTTTTTGACTGAAAATTGCATGAAACGGTTTTAAGAAAATGATTCTGAAAAATAGTTATAATTTTTCAGAAGTAACAATATTGAATCTAATAAACTTTTATAATTAGATTTTCACTGTAATAGAAATGAGAAAACTATGTTTATTCTACATCTTCATAATCCACATACTCACCAACATCTTTATTAGACGTTTTTGTATTAGGGATTTTATCAATAGTTATTTCACCTTCCTTTTTTTGAGAGTCTTGTTTTTGTCCTTTTTGAAATTGACCAAATTGATCTCCAAAGCGTTGTTCTGCTTTTTTGGCTGCATATTTAAGAAGAAAAGGTGCAAAAATCCTTGAAAGAATCTTAATTCCGTAATATACTAAGGCAATTATGAGTATGGTTCTTAATAAACCCATTTTTAAAATTTTATTAAAATATAAAACAAAAATACAATTCTATCTGTTTAAAAAACGTTCAAGAATGATAAAAAAAGTATAAAATATCTATATTTGAAAAAGCCTTTAATACATTGTATTAAAGAGATAATGAAACTTATGATTATGAGCCCATTTAAATCTAAACTGTTTTTCCTACTTTGTTTAACAACTACCCAAGTATTTTGTCAATATACCGATGTTATTAATTCTAATAGGCCAGGCGTTTCCAGAAGTGCTTTTTCCGTTGGAACCAATGTCGCACAACTAGAAATAGGTCCTTATAGTATTAAAGAAGAAAGAACACCAGCAGCCACTTATGAAGTCTCTGGTTTTGGAATTGATTTTGCAGCGCGGTACGGATTATTATTCGAAGAATTAGAATTGAATATTGAAGGAACCTATCAGAATGATACTAAAACATTTTCTTCAAATTTTTCATCTGAAGAAAAACGAGCTAATTTTAAATTTCTGGCAATAGGTGCAAAGTATTTAGTATTTGATCCTTACAAAAATGCTGAAGAAGACAAGCCTAACTTATATAGTTGGAAAGCCAACCAACAGTTTAAATGGAAAACCTTAATTCCTGCCGTTTCAGTTTATTTAGGAGCAAATTATGACACAAAACCAAATCCGTATACCTTTTCAGGAATTGAAGGTTTTAGTCCTAAAGTTATGATTGCTACACAAAATAATTTTTCTGGAGGCTGGGTTTTTGTAATGAATTTAATTAAGGACAGAATAGGAACGGATCAATCTGATTTTCAATACATATTAACTTTAACACACTCTTTCAATCAAAAATGGGTTATTTTTGGCGAAACTCAAGGTATTAAAAGTGATTTTTACGCCGATAACCTTTTTAGATTTGGTGGAGCCTATTTAATGGGAAAAGATATTCAGTTAGATACTGCGGTTACGTTCAACACGAAAGATACACCCTCCGTTTTTAGTATGAATTTTGGAGCGTCGTACCGTTTAGATTTCCATGAAGACAAAGAAATTGATAATGGCATATCTGCTAAAAATAAAGGACAAAGAAAAGTTAATCGCAGAGGGAAGAAAAGAAAGAAGCGCAATAAAAAAGATAATACTGTTGAAGACATTAACAAACAAAAAAAGAAAGATATAGATTTTGATGAATAACCAACCATCAACTCGCATCAATACACTATGACGATACTTAAAGAAGTACAAACTAATAAAGACTTAAAGGCTTTTGTAAAGTTTCCTTTTAAGCTCTATAAAGATTCGAAATATTGGGTTCCTCCCATTATAAGTCAGGAAATGAAGACTTTTAGTAAAAAAGAGAATCCTGTATTTAATGATGCCGATGCCAGATTGTTTTTAGCCTATAAAGATGGGAAGATTGTCGGAAGAATTGCAACAATAGTCAATTGGCTGGAAGTTAAAGGGCAAAATCAAAAAAAAATGCGCTTTGGCTGGTTTGATTTTATTGACGATTTAGAAGTGTCTCAAACCCTTTTAAATGAAGTTGAAAAAATCGGGAAAGCACACAATCTGCAATACACAGAAGGTCCTGTTGGATTTTCGAACCTAGATAAGGTTGGTGTTATTACAGAAGGCTTCGACTCTATAGCTCCAATGATAACATGGTATAACCACGCTTATTATGTTAAACATTATGAAGCTGCTAATTACAAAGTAGAGAAATCGTATTCTGAAAGTAAATTTCCTTTTGAAAATGTAAAACCTGAATTCTTTAAAAAAGCTCAAGAGCTTATTAAAAGACGTTATAAATTAACGGCTTTAAAGCTGACTAAAACTTCCGAAGTTATGCCTTATGCTGATAAAATGTTTGACTTATTTAATGAAAGTTACGCCTCTTTGTCTTCATTTGTCGCTATTAATGACGTTCAAAAAGAATACTTTAAAAAGAAATTTATCAGTTTTGTAAATCCGGAGTATATAAAGTTTGTAGTAGATAAAGATGACAATATGGTTGGTTTTGCAATCGTTATGCCAGCATTTGCTAAAGCGCTGATGAAAATTAATGGTAAATTGTTTCCTTTTGGCTTCAAACATATTATGCACGCAAAAAAGAACAGTAAAGACGTTATCTTTTATTTAATAGGCATTCACCCGGATTACCAAAATAAAGGTGTTCATGCTGTTATATTTAACGAATACTATGAGACTTTTACGGGAAAAGGTATTGAAAACTGTTTTAGAACACCAGAATTAGAAGATAACGAAGCCATACAGAAAATATGGAAGCACTTTTCTCCTGAAGTTTATAAGCGTAGAAAAACATTTAGAAAAGATATTGCATAAAAAAAGTCCGATTCTATGAATCGGACTTTTTTTATGCAATTTGATTTTATTTATTCGCCCATTGCTGCTATTAAAGCTGCAGATAAACGTCTATAAGTTCCATTATCTAATCGTTCTCTAATCGCATCAAAAGCATCCAATGTTTCTGATACATCCTGCAAAGTATGCGTTGCTGTAGGAATCATTCTTAATAAAATTAACCCTTTAGGTATTACAGGGTAAACTACTATAGAACAAAAGATTCCATAATTTTCACGTAAATCTCTAACTAAAGCCATAGCTTCAGGAATACTTCCTTTTAAATACACTGGTGTTACGCAGCTTTGCGTTGATCCAATATCAAAACCACGCGCTTTTAAACCTGATTGTAATGCATCAACAATTTTCCAAAGATTAGCTTTCAATTCAGGCATAGTTCTAAGCATATCTAAACGCTTAAGTGCACCTACAACCAGTTGCATTTGCAAAGATTTTGCAAACATTTGAGAACGTAAATTATATTTTAAGTAATCAATGATTTCTTGATCAGCAGCAATAAAAGCTCCTGTACCTGCCATCGATTTAGCAAATGTTGCAAAGTATACATCAATATCATCTTGAACACCTTGTTCCTCACCTGCACCAGCTCCAGTTTTTCCTAATGTTCCAAAACCATGCGCATCATCAACCAAAAATCTGAAGTTAAATTTCTTCTTTAATTCAACGATTTCTTTTAAACGGCCTTGCTCACCTCGCATCCCAAAAACGCCTTCAGAAATCACTAAAATCCCTCCGCCTGTTTGTTCTGCCATTTTAGTGGCACGTTCTAAGTTTTTTTCTAAACTTTCAACATCATTATGCTTATAAGTAAAACGTTTTCCCATGTGTAAACGCACACCGTCAATAATACAGGCATGTGCATCAACATCATAAACTATAATATCATTTTTACCAACTAAAGCATCAATTGTAGATAAAATACCTTGGTAACCAAAATTTAAAAGATATGCCGCTTCTTTGCTAACAAAATCAGCCAATTCATTTTGAAGCTGTTCATGCAAATCTGTGTGACCAGACATCATTCTTGCTCCCATAGGATAAGCTGAACCGTATCTAGTCCCTGCCTCAGCATCTACTTTACGTACTTCAGGATGATTTGCTAAACCTAAATAATCGTTAATACTCCATGTAATAACATCTTTCCCTTGAAACTTCATGCGGTTAGAAATCTCTCCTTCTAACTTAGGAAATACAAAGTACCCTTCCGCTTGCGCTGCCCATTTTCCTAATGGTCCTTTGTCTTTATAAATTTTTTCGAATAAATCTTTCATTTATTAAATCTTATTGCTATTAAAATTAAGACATAACTACAACTATATAATTGCTTTAAATTAGGGATGTGAACCATAAAATACTTACAAATTCAAGAAGCCTTTAGTTCTTAGTTAGTTGATGCGAAATTAAATATTTATATGCTTTGAACATAATTTTTAATGCGCAATTATTAATAAAATGCAAAAAGAGATGAAATTTTGCTTATTTAACAAAACTACATCTCTTTTTCTAGGTTGATATTTTTATTATTTTATGTATTGTATGCTTTCTGCAGCAGCTTCATTAACACTATCAAAGAAGCCTTGTTCGCTCATCCATTTATCACTGTATACCTTACTCATATACCTAGCTCCATGATCAGGGAAAATAACTACTACATAATCATCTTTCTTAAATCGACCTTCTTCACCTAGCTGAATTAAAGCTTGTGTCACTGCTCCTGATGTATATCCAACAAACATACCTTCAGTTTTTGCAATTAATCTTGCTGTATGCGCACTATCTTCATCTGTAACTTTAACAAATTCATCTATAACATCAAAATCTGTAGCTGAAGGAATTAAATTTTTACCTAAACCTTCTATTCTATATGGATAAATTTCTTTTTCATCAAACTCTCTAGTTTCATGATATTTCTTGATAACAGAACCAAAAGCATCAACACCTATTACTTTAATGTCAGGATTTTGTTCTTTTAAATATTTAGCAGTACCAGAAATAGTTCCTCCTGTTCCGCTACACGCTAATAGGTGTGTTATTTTACCTTCAGTTTGTTCCCAGATTTCTGGACCTGTAGATTTATAATGTGCATCAATATTTAATTGATTAAAATACTGATTGATATAAACAGATCCTTTAATCTCGCCATGTAAACGCTTAGCTACTTCATAATAAGATCTCGGATCGTCTGCACTAACATGAGCAGGACAAACATATACCTTAGCTCCCATTGTTTTTAGCATATCTATTTTGTCTGGAGACGATTTAGAACTTACTGCTAAAACACAATCATAACCCTTAATAATACTAACCATAGCAATACTAAAACCTGTATTACCAGATGTAGTTTCTATAATAGTATCGCCAGGAGTAAGAATACCTTTCTTCTCGGCTTCTTCAATGATGTAAAGTGCTATTCTATCTTTTGAGGAGTGTCCGGGGTTAAAAGATTCAACTTTTGCATAAAAGTCACCTTTAAACTTGGAAGCCATTTTATTAAGTTTAACAAGCGGAGTGTTGCCTACTAAATCTAATACATTATCAAATACTTGATTTCTGTGTTTCATATAAGCTTTTTTTAAACTGTTTATATTCAAAAAACACACATACAGTTTAACCCTGGCAAAAATAAAACATTTTTTTTAATTATCCATTAATTCCTTCTAAATCTAATAAAAAGGCATACTCCAGAGCCACTTCTTTAAGGCTTTCAAAACGACCAGAAGCACCTCCATGGCCCGAATCCATATCCGTATGCAACAATAGTTTATTAGAATCTGTTTTCATATCTCTTAGTTTAGCGACCCATTTTGCTGGCTCCCAGTACTGCACCTGTGAATCATGTAAACCTGTGGTGACAAGCATATTTGGATAATCCTTTTCTTCTACATTGTCGTAAGGTGAATAGGACTTCATGTAATTATAATACTTTAATTCATTCGGATTTCCCCATTCATCATACTCACCAGTCGTTAGAGGAATGGTATCATCAAGCATCGTTGTTACAACATCTACAAAAGGTACAGCTGCTAAGACTCCATGATAAAGTTCTGGATTTATATTAATGATAGCTCCCATTAACAAACCTCCTGCAGATCCACCATAAGCATATAAATGCTGGTTTGAGGTGTATTTTTCTTGAATTAAGTACTTTGAGCAAGCAATAAAATCTGTAAACGTGTTCTTTTTAGTAAGCAGTTTTCCACACTCATACCATTCGCGCCCTAAATACTCACTACCTCTAACATGCGAAATGGCATAAATAAAACCTCTATCTAACAAACTTAAACGAATACTTGAAAACGAAGGATCTATCGTTGAACCATAAGACCCATAAGCGTATTGGAGTAACGGATTAGAACCATCTAACGCCATACCTTTTTTATAAACTAGCGATATTGGTATTTTAACACCATCACTGGCTGTGGCCCAAATACGTTGTGATTCGTAATTTTCTTTTTTAAACGTTCCGCCTAAGACCTCCAGCTCTTTCTTTATTTCGCTCTGCTTTGTTTTTAAGTTATAATCAATTACTGAACTTGGAGAGGTTAACGAATTATATCCATAGCGCAACATATCGCTCTCAAAATCAGGATTATTACCAATATACGTCGTGTATGTTTCAGAATTAAAAGGTAAATAATAGTCTTCTTCTTTGTTCCAACTAATTATTCTAAGTTTATTAAGTCCGTGCTCACGTTCATTCACTACCAAGTAATCTTTAAAAATCTCGATATCTTCAATTAAAACAGACGCTCTATGAGGAATAACATCCTGCCAGTTTTCTTTGCCTGTAGTCTTTTCGCTGGTCTTTGAAATCTTAAAATTAGTAGCATCATCTTTATTAGAAATGATGTAAAAACTACCATTATAATGCGCTATACTATACTCTAACTTTTTTGTTCGTTCTTGAAAAATATTAAAACGGCCATCAGGTGCGTCAGCATCTAAAAAACGATATTCAGAGGATAAGGTACTTGAAGACCCAATAATTAAATATTTTTTAGATTTTGATTTATATACGAAGGTGTTAAAGGTTTCATCAGTTTCATGAAACACTTCAATATCAGTTTTAGAATCAGAATATAATTTGTGTTTAAATATTTTATGAGAACGCAAGGTTACTTCATCCTTCATGGAATAAAACAACGTTTTATCATCATTTGCCCAAGTAGCACTGCCCGTTGTATTTAAAATTTTATCTGAATAAATCTCACCAGTAATCAAATTTTTAATTTGAATAGTGTATTGCCTTCTGCTAACCGTGTCCGTTGAAAATGCCGCTAATGTGTTATCTGGACTTATAGAAATCCCACCTAAATTAAAATACGAAAGGCCTTTTGCCATGTCGTTGCAGTCAAATAATAATTCCTCTTCAGCTTCCAATGTTTTCTTTTTCCGCACGTAAATTGGATAATCTCTTCCAGCTTCGTATTTAGTGAGGTACCAATACCCATTTAATTTATAAGGAACCGAA
>NZ_CAJQQI010000138.1 GCF_905480415.1 uncultured Algibacter sp.
TTTAATAATATACATTTACTTTTGATGCCTTAAAACCAAGGTATTGAATTCAAATATTTACAAAGCTCATATTGCGCTTCTGGGCGCTAATTTAATATACGGTGCAAACTACATTATAGCCAAAGGCATTATGCCTGGAAAAATTAACCCAAATGCTTTTGTTTTTATTCGATTAGCGTGCTGTGTTGTACTATTTTGGAGTATTAAATTTTTATTTGTCAAAGAAAAAGTAGAGCGTAAAGACTTCTTGAGGTTAGCACTTTGTGGGTTAATTGGCGCAGCAGCTAATATGTTGTTTTTTTTTCATGGTATTAATTTAACATCACCAATTGATGCCTCTATAATTATGACGGCTACACCTGTTATTGTTCTAATTTTTAGTTTTCTCATTCTTAAAGAACGCATTACCAAAAATAAACTCATAGGCATTTTTATTGGAGGCGTTGGCGCTTTGATTCTTATTCTTTATGGCAATACTGCCTCTGGAACAAGTTCTTTATTGGGTAATTTATTTGTGCTTTTTAATGCCACGTGTTATGGTCTTTATCTCGTTATTGTAAAAACATTAATGAAAAAATATAATGCTATAACCGTTATTAGCTGGATGTTTTTATTTGGATTACTCTTTATTTTCCCATTTACACTAAATGATTTTACTAATACAAATTTTGATACCTTTACCATAAATACATATTTGGTTATTGGCTACGTTGTTATTTTTACAACCTTTTTTGCTTACTTATTTAATGTATATGCACTTAATTACGTAACACCATCTGTAACGAGTAGTTATATATATTTACAACCTGTAATTAGCTTTATAATGGTGAGCTTATATGCTTATATTTTGATGAAAGATAAATATGCACATGATATTAATCTCGTAAAGATTTTAAGCTGTTTATTGGTTGTTATAGGTGTTTATATAATTAGCAAAACGCCAAAGAAATTAGCTTAAACACAACAATGTTGATATGTTTTAGTTAATATAATGTTTTGAAGAGATTCCCGGTCTTATAGGATTGACAATTTGAAATGAAATCAAAAGACCCTTGGCCTTTTGGAGTTTTGTTAAAATACTTTATTATTTTTACGTCTTAATCCAATTACTGCATGAGCTCATCATTTGAAAAACATCAAAAGCGTAAACTTATTTCTTCCTACTTTTCAGTAGTGTTAAGTATTGCTTTAGTTTTGTTTTTATTGGGACTATTGGGCATGCTTATTTTAAATGCAAAAAAAGTTTCTGATCATTTTAAAGAGCAAGTTGTGGTAACAATCTTCTTAAAAGACACAGCCAAAGACGTTGAAACCAAACAACTTGAAAAAAGCTTAGCTATGGCAGATTATGTAAAATCTACCGAATACGTTTCAAAAGAACAAGCTGCCGAATTTATGAAAGTTGAAAATGGTGAAGATTTTATGGATTTTGTAGGATACAATCCATTGCAAAACTCCATTGATGTTTACTTAAAAGCAGATTTTGTAACCTCAGAGCATCTTGAAAAAATTTCTACGGAAGCAAAAAGCAAAAACTTTGTGGAAGAAGTGACTTATGATAACGACTTGGTAAACCTGATGAACGATAACGTTAAGAAGATTAGTTTTTGGGTACTCATCATAAGTGCCATTTTCACTTTAATTGCTGTTTTATTAATTAATAGCTCCATACGATTAGCTGTTTATTCTAAACGATTCACTATAAAAACTATGCAAATGGTGGGAGCTACTAAACAGTTTATTCGTCGCCCCTTTGTCTGGAAAAGTGTTCGTTTAGGGATGATAGGTGCCGTTATTGCATTAATAGGAATGGCGATTGTATTGTATTATCTAAATATAACATTTACTGAATTAGAATTACTAAGTAACCCCGTTCTGGTAATTTCATTATTTATTTTAATTTTTGCTTTAGGTATTATAATCACTTGGATAAGTACACATTTTGCCACACAACGTTTCTTGAATTTAAAAACAGATGACCTGTATTATTAGTTTTTATATACATTAAAGAATCAATTTTCAACAAATGCGTTAATTTGCACTAAGATTTTTACATAGTTATGGGAGAGAAAAAACGAAAAGAAGCATCAAAACCAGTTTTTGTATTTGGTAAAAAGAATTACAAATTCATGTTTATTGGTTTAGCCATTATAGCACTAGGTTTTATTTTAATGTCTGGTGGCGGTAGTGACGACCCTAATGTTTTTAATCCTGAAATTTTTAGCTGGAGACGTATAAGACTAGCACCAACATTAATATTGATTGGATTTGGTATTCAAATTTATGCTATTCTTTTAAATCCAGACAAAAAGTAATTTCAAATTTAAATTTCGTTTCATTTTTAAACTACTCAATTTTAATACTTTTGCGACATGGAAATTATTGATGCAATTATTTTAGGTGTTATTCAAGGCTTAACTGAGTTTTTACCAGTTTCTTCAAGTGGGCATTTAGAATTAGGCAAGGCTATTCTTGGTGATAATTCTGTGCCAGAAGAAAGTTTATTGTTTACTGTGGTCCTTCATTTTGCAACTGCACTAAGTACTATTGTTGTATTCAGAAAAGATATTCTAGGTCTAATAAAAGGAGCTTTAAAATTAAAATGGAACGACGATTTGAAATTCATTTCTAAAATAGCCCTTTCCATGATTCCTGCAGCGGTTATAGGCTTTACTTACGAATCACAATTTGCTGAACTATTTGGCGGAAATATTAAACTTGTCGGCTTTATGCTGATTATTACAGCCCTACTTCTATATTTAGCAGACAAGGCCAAAAGTACCAATAAAAATGTATCCTTTAAAAATGCGATAGTAATAGGTGTTGCCCAAGCTATTGCTATGTTACCCGGAATATCTCGTTCGGGAGCTACCATTTCAACTTCAGTTTTATTAGGCAATGATAAAACTAAAGCGGCACGTTTTTCTTTTTTAATGGTGGTTCCTCTAATTTTTGGTAAAATAGTTAAAGACATATTAAGTGGAGATTTAACTTATGATAGCGGAAACTTCACATCTCTTTCTATTGGTTTTGTAGCTGCTTTTATTTCTGGGTTATTTGCTTGTACTTGGATGATAGCTTTAGTCAAAAAAAGTAAACTAACTTACTTCGCTATTTACTGTGTTGTTGTGGGTATGAGTGCTATTATTTTTTCAATGTTCAACTAACAGATGAAAACTTCAGAAGATTATCTTTCCGGACAAGTTTTACTGATTGACAAACCCCTTAATTGGACGTCTTTTCAAGTAGTTAATAAATTGCGTTGGGAAATTCGTCAAGCCTTGAGTATAAAAAAAATAAAGGTTGGTCATGCAGGCACCTTAGACCCCTTAGCAACAGGCTTATTAGTTATTTGCACAGGTAAAATGACTAAGCAAATTGACACCTTTCAAGGACAAATAAAAGAATATACTGGCACTCTTGTTTTAGGAAGTACAACGCCCTCTTTTGATTTGGAAACTGAAATTAATGAAACCTTTCCAACAGACCATATCTCAGAAGATTTAATTTATAAAACTACCAACCAGTTTGTTGGTGAGATTCAGCAATTTCCTCCAGTATTTTCAGCTTTAAAAAAAGATGGTAAACGATTATATGAATTTGCAAGAGCAGGTGAGCATGTTGATATTCCATCAAGAGCAGTAAGTATTTCAGAATTTGAAATCACTAAAATAGACAAGCTAAATCTTGATTTCAGAGTAGTTTGTAGCAAAGGGACTTACATTCGTTCGTTAGCGAACGATTTTGGAAAAGCTTTAAACTCCGGGGGACATTTATCTGCTCTAAGAAGAACAAAAATTGGAGATTTTGATGTTACAAGCGCAACTTCAATTGAAAATTTTATTAAAAACTTAAGTTCGGAATGATTGTTGGTACCTTATTTGTTTCAAAAAACTAACTACTATGAAGCCAACTTTAATCACATTCGTTTTACTTTTTTTCTCCTCAATATCTTCTTTTTCACAAATTAAACCAGAAAAAACAAATGGTTTGTTTTATAAAATTTCTTTAGCTACGACATTAACTGCAAATGAAGAAAACACACTTTTTGCAGATGATGATGAACCCTTCTTTAATTTCAGTGCCCTTTTTATAAATAACACTTTAGGTTATCAATTTGATAAACACACGTCTATTGCTGCTAACTTAGAATATAATTGGCACTCTCAACAAGGATTTCACTTTGCTCCTGCCTATTTAAGTTTACACCATAATATTATTGCAGATGATACTAATTTTTTTGTCAGAGGTGGATACGGAACTTTGCTAGGAATAAGTAAAGATTTTGAAAAAGGCAATATGTATAAATTTGGTTTAGGCGTTCAAGTATTTGATAATAATTACAGGAATTCCTTCTTAATTGGAATTGATTTCACAAGAAAACGATTTGGTTATAAAACATCAGAAGGTCTATCGAGCGTTTCTATTTTTCTAGAATTCATGATTTTTTAATCTTTTTAACGTATTTTTCCGTACATATTAATACGATTTCCCATTTAAAAAAAACGTATTGAGTCTCAATGATCAACATAAAGCCCTACTTATTACTCTTCTAATTTCTGGAAGTGTAGTACTCTCTGTTTTTAATTTAAGCCTTAAAAAACAGAGCGAGTCTATGTCTGAAAGTTATTATGAAATTGAACCAGAAGAGGAGCTCACTCAAGAAGAGCTTAAGGTTCTTGAAGCTTTAGATAAACTAAATAACACTAAGGCCGAAACCAATAAAGCTTTTAATGAAGCTGAACAAAATGAACACTTTGCTCAAGCCTTTAAAACTATAGCGCCACCTGAAGATTATGTTCCAAAATCTAATAGCACTTCAGAAAACCAAGCAGCAGCAAGAAAAACTTATGATATCCCTGAAGATTCGAGATTAAATCAAGAAGAATTATCAAAGTTTAGTAAAGTAAATGATTTGCTAAAAAAACAACAATCTGATGGTAAGAACTCTAAAAGTTCTATCCGGTTTTCATTAGCGAACAGAAAAAAGGTTCATATCCCAATTCCCGTATATTTATGCGAAATTGATGGGAAAATAGTTATAAACATTACCGTTAACCCTAGAGGCAATGTCATTGATACTTATGTAAACACCTCTTCAACATCAAACAACGAGTGTTTAATTGAGCATGCCATAGATTATGCTAAACAATCGCAATTTAGTGCTGACGCTTCAAAAGCAACCCAATTAGGCTCTATAACTTTCTATTTTATTGGCAAATAGGTTCTAATTGACTAAGTATTTCAATAACATCTTTAATTATATTTTGACCTTTGTCTCCATTATACCAATGTTGTAAATCTTCTTTAAATTCTGGTGTTAAACTCCCATTTTTAGCTACAAACCTATTTACATAACTAGAGGCTTCACTTGGTCTTGGTCCATAAGTGCTTAAAACCGCTCCGGTTTCATCATCAATCATAATAACTTTAGGTATCGCTCTTCCTCCTTTAGTTAAAAACATATCCATAAGTTCTAAATTTTCATCACGTAACACCAGTTTAACATCAATGTTAGGATTTAATTCCGCCATTTTATTTAGTGCAGGTATAACATGAGCAGCATCACCACACCAACTCTCTGTAATAATCAACAACGTCATTTTTTGATTAAATTCTGAGATTTTTTGTTGCGTTTCTTTAGAAATTTTTATGGTTTTATCCCACCGTCTCATGCGCCTATCATTAAGCTTTGTATAATTTGCTAAAGCTTCTGTTTTTTCTATTCCTGTATTAGAATGCTCATCAGCTAATTGTTCTACTAATTCTCTATAGTCTCGATAAGAGATACCACCATTAATACTTTCTTTTATAATAGGATGCATAATATTTATTTTTTAGAACAAAATCCTCTGGGACAAATTTAATACCTCAAGGTTTTAATTAAGATGATTTTTGTCATACTTTTACTTTAAACCTTACAGATACCAATAATAGACTTTATTTAATAATTCTAGATAGAAAATGAAAAAGCATAAATGTAGTTGGTGTGAAGGCGACGCTCTTTATGAAGCTTATCACGATAATGAATGGGGAGCTCCTGTTTATGATGATGCCACTTTATTTGAATTTTTAATTCTAGAAACTTTTCAAGCTGGTTTAAGCTGGATTACCGTATTGCGGAAACGAGAAAATTTCAGAAAAGCATTTGATAATTTCGATTATAAAAAAATAGCCAATTACAATCAAGATAAAATTGACGAATTACTACTAGATTCTGGCATTATTCGTAACAAATTAAAAATAAAGGCCACCATTACTAACGCCCAATCTTTTATAAAAATTCAAGTAGAATTTGGAAGTTTTAGTAAATATATTTGGGATTTTGTTGATGGAAAGCCTATCAAAAATAAACACATGAGTATGCAAGATGTTCCTTCTACAACAGTTATTAGTGATGTTTTAAGTAAAGACTTAAAAAAACGAGGCTTTAAGTTTGTAGGTCCAACCGTTGTTTATGCACATATGCAAGCTACGGGCATGGTGAATGACCATGTGACGGATTGTTTTAGGTATGAGGAAGTTTAATTTAACTTAAAAAAACTCTAATTAATTTTTGTTTTCAATACCCGATTTTGTTTTTCAGCCTCTAAGTCTTTAGCCCTGCCAATACCAAGGCCAATTAACATACCTATAGCAAGACCCATCGATGTGCCTGATGACCCAAAACTTGTTCCGAAAGCAACTCCAAAACACATGCCCAAACTCATTCCTATAGCTGTATAATAGCCTTCTGAAATTAAAGAGAACGCCTCTTTTAAATATTCTTTAAAAGCATTAAGTTTTTTACTAAAATATTTTCTTTTGTTTTCAGGATACGATCTTAATTTCAATATTTTAAGTTCATTCTCTATTGATAACAATTGATCTTCCGTTAAATCTCTACTTTTTAAATTTAATAAAATGGTTATAAAGTTTCTGTAAATCTTTATTTCTCGTCTTTTGTCAGTTTCTCCTAATAATTTTTCGAAAAAATCTGATGCTTGAATAATGTTCATAATATTAATCTTTATTTAATTAGTGTTCGAAATCAAAAAATATTACACAATTCAAAAGAAATATTTTTTTTACACATTCAAAACTACCCTCTTAAATCTTCCATATCGGTAATAAGCTCATCTAGTTTCTTTATAATACGACCATAAACTATATTTAAATCCCATTTATAAATCCGTCCTCC
>NZ_CAJQQI010000139.1 GCF_905480415.1 uncultured Algibacter sp.
ACTTTTGATTCAAAATTATTTGTTGTTGAAACTGGACTAGAGAATGGACCAGCTACTAAATTATATGAGACATTTGGTTTTGTAGAAGTTAAACAATGGGATACTAATCATGGCGTTAGAAAAATAAAATTTGAGAGAAGAACAAATGACTAAGCACAACACCAAATATAAAAACACGCTGAAACACATTGAGCAAAAAGCTATAAATCCTACTAAAATCGAACCTTTGAACTACATGTAAAATGTCCCAAAGAAATAAACTAAAAGAAATTGCGAAATTATTTTTCAAGTTAGGGAGTATAGCTTTTGGTGGTCCCGCCGCTCATATTGCCATGATGGAAGACGAAGTTGTGAAAAAACGAAAGTGGATGACACAAGAACACTTCCTCGACCTTGTTGGCGCTACTAATTTAATTCCGGGTCCGAATTCGACAGAAATGACAATGCATTGCGGATACGAACGTGCAGGTTGGAAAGGTCTATTTGTTGCAGGTTTATGCTTCATTTTTCCTGCGGTCGTTATAACTTCTGTCTTTGCTTGGCTCTATCAAGAGTATGGTGAATTACCAAAAGTTGAGCCTTTCATTTACGGAATTAAGCCAGCAGTTATAGCAATAATAATTATGGCGGCTTTCAAACTAGGAAAAAAGGCAGTAAAAAATACAGAACTCGCAATTCTAGGCATCCTAACTTTAGTGGCATGCCTTTTTGGAATAAACGAAATAATTGCTCTTTTTGGCTGCGGTTTACTTGGTTTGGGGCTGTATTTCTTCAAAAAAAATACAGGTTATATAAATAGTTTGACCCCACTTTTACTTTTTCAGATAGTAGATCCTTTAAAAATGGGTATTCTCAAAATATTCTTAACTTTCTTAAAAGTTGGCGCCATACTTTATGGCAGTGGCTATGTTTTGTTTGCTTTCCTCGACACGGAATTAGTTGCGAATGGCTGGCTAACAAGACAAGCATTGATTGATGCTGTTGCTGTGGGGCAAATAACCCCGGGGCCAGTATTGTCGACAGCAACTTTTATTGGTTGGCAAATGAACGGAATAACAGGAGCGCTTGCTGCAACTCTTGGGATTTTCCTTCCTTCGTTTCTTTTTGTTTTGATATTAAACCCATTGATACCCAAAATGCGACAGTCGAATATAATAGGAGCAATTTTAGATGCAGTAAATGTTGCAGCAGTAGCATTAATAATCGCAGTTTGTGTAAACATGGCGAAGGACACCTTAACGGATTGGCGTACAATCGTAATTGCTCTTGCAAGTTTGGTGGTTGTCTTTGTTTTCAAAAAACTTAATAGTGCGTTTATTGTTTTGGGTGGTGCAATGATTGGATATTTTTTGACTTTTGTTTAAACCTTGATCAAAAAAAAAAACTTGATACCCATATGGCTTTAATCGGTAACATATGGATAGTCAATAAAGCATAAATTAATTTGAGTCAGAGCCAAACTCCATGTTATCAAGAGAAAAGGCTGATATTAAAAAACGGAAAGTTTTAACTAACAGCAGACACACGCAAAAATAATGCGTTAGGGATTGCAGTGAAAAGCCCACAGCGAGCTCCGATAATTATCCGACAAAGCGAGGACTTGTAACGAAAAGCCCGACCCTAGTGGTAACGCCTAAAAAAGAATTAAAGAGAGCGCCATATTCCAAACTCCTTCGCAATGAGATATTCAATAAAAAAAGCCTATCAACATAAGTTAATAGGCTCTTTTACTTAGAAAAATTTGAGTTAGTCTTTCTTCTCGTCTTCTAATTTTTTTACGCTATCATACATTATTGGTGTTGCAATAAATAATGATGAATAGGTACCTACTATAACACCTATTATTAAAGCAAACATAAAGCCTCTGATTGAATCGCCACCAAAAATGAAGATGGCTAGCAACACAACTAATGTTGTTAATGAGGTATTTAAGGTTCTACTTAATGTACTGCTTAATGATGCGTTTACTACTTTATCGAACTTCCAAGAGGTGTGCTCGTTAAAGAATTCACGAATTCTATCGAATACGACCACCGTATCATTCAATGAGTAACCAATAACTGTTAGTATTGCTGCGATGAACGCTTGATTTACTTCCATATTGAATGGCATAAACTTGTACGTTAAAGAGAACACTCCTAATACGATTAAAACATCGTGGAATACCGCCGCAACTGCACCTAATGAGTATTGCCACTTCTTAAAACGAATTAAGATATATAGGAATACTACAATTAATGAGCCTAAAATTGCCCAGAATGATGCTTGTTTAATATCATCGGCAATGGTTGGTGTTACTTTGTATGATTCGAGTAAACCAACTTGTTTGTTTTCATCATTTAAATCGATGAATTGCTCATAAGTTGTTCCCTCTAAATGCGGTACTAAAGCTTCGTATAGTGATTTTCTAATTTCTTCATCTATCTCTGCTCCAGACTCATTTACTTTATACTTAGTTGTAATTTTTAACTGGTTAGCATCTCCGAAGGTTTTAGCATCTGCACTACCAAAAACTTCTGGTTTTGATAATAGGTCTGTAATTTCAGAAGCACTAATATCTTGTGCAAAACGCACTTGATAGGTTCTTCCTCCAACAAAATCGACACCTTGGTTTAATCCGTTTGTAAATAACGAGCCTAAACTTAAAAGTATTAATGTACCAGAAATGATATATGCTACTTTACGTTTCTTTAAAAACTCAATACTGATGTTTCTAAATAAATTTTTTGTGATCCCTGTAGAGAACTCTAATTTTCCGCCACGGTTAGCATACCAATCAATTAATAATCTGGTGATGAAAATAGCTGTAAATAAAGAAGTTGCAATACCAATTAATAAAGTAGTTGCGAAACCTTTAATTGGGCCTGTTCCAAAAATGAATAAAATTAACGCTGTTAAACCTGTAGTAACGTTGGCATCTAAAATAGATGATAAGGCATTACTAAATCCGTCTTTAATAGCTTCAATCTGTCCTTTTCCTTTGGCCAATTCTTCTCGAATACGCTCAAAGATAAGTACGTTAGCATCTACAGACATACCAATGGTCAATACGATACCTGCAATACCAGGCAAAGTTAACACCGCGCCTAATCCTGATAAAATACCGAAGATTAACATAAGGTTTAATAACATGGCAATATCCGCAAAAGCACCAGCTTTTCCGTAGTAAAAAATCATCCATAGCAATACTAATACTAATGCAATTAGGAATGACATAGTACCACTTTCAATAGCTTCTTTACCTAAAGATGGTCCTACAACCTCACTTTGTATAATATCTGCAGATGCAGGTAATTTACCAGCACGTAATACATTTGCTAAATCTATTGCTTCATTTAATGAGAAGTTTCCAGAAATTGAAGAGTTACCCCCTGCAATTGGACCTGTTGTTACGCCAGGAGCAGAATACACAACATTGTCTAAAACAATAGCAATTTGACTACTTTGAGCGTATGCTTTACCTGTCATTTCTTCCCAAATCTTAGCACCTTTAGCATTCATCTGCATAGACACTTCAGACTTTCCTGTTGGACCGAATTGGTTTCTAGCATCAGTTACTACCGCACCACTTAATTCAGGAACGTTTTCTCTATTACCTATTAAAGCGTATAAATCTACTACTTCGCTATCTTTTTCTGGCTTACCAAAAACAAACTTTGCATAACGTTGCTCCGCAGGAAGTAATGCTCTAACTTCTGGTCTGCTTAAATAATCTAAAACTGTTTCTTTATCTTTAATTGCAAACTTAGCAATGATTGGGCCGCCTTGGTATCCTTGTCCTTTTAACAAATCAAAAATGGGGTTTACTGTTGCAACCGCCGTAGAATCTGTTTCTGCATCGCCTAATAAATCATCAATTTGAGAATCTTGAGCATTTTCTTCATCTTGAGGCTCAACACCTGCATCAATGTTTGTATCAACAATGTCTCTTAAAACTTCATTGGCTTGTCCTAAAAACTGAAAGAATTGCTCTCCCTTATAAGCATCCCAAAATTCTAATTGCGCCGTACTTTGCAATAAACTTGTAGCACGCTCAACATCTTTAACACCTGGTAACTCCACTAAAATACGACCAGAGCTTCCTAAACGCTGAATATTTGGTGATGTTACACCAAACTCATCAATACGCTTACGTAATACTTCAAAAGCCGAAACGATTGATTCGTCTATTTTAGTTTCAATAATGCTTTTTACATCATCATCAGTCATACTACCATCAATCTCACCATCAAGTTCTCTGGTGTAAAATATATCTGGAGATGCTAATTTAGTATCACCTTTAATCTCATCAAAAGCTATAAAGAAATCTTCTAAATATGTGTTTTGACTATTTTTTTGAATCTCTGAAGCATCTTCTAAAGCTTTATTAAAGACTGGGTCGCTAGTATTATTTGCTAATCCTTTTAAGATATCTTTTACAGATACTTGAAGAATTACGTTAATACCACCTTTTAAATCAAGCCCAAGGTTCATTGCTTTTTGCTTCACTTCGTTATAAGTGAATTTTGCTATACCAATATTATAAACCGTATCGGTACCTTTCTCTTGAAGATAGTTAGCTTCTTCTTGACTTCGAAGTCCACGATAATTCTCTTCTGATTCAGAGATTTTATTAATCGCGAATTCTTCCGCCTCGTTTTCAACTGAATTTGCTGTGAATGTGAATGATAATTGGTAAAGACTTACCAAACCAAACAAAATAGCAAATAGTTTTACTAATCCTTTGTTTTGCATGTTATACTTTTTTTAGTCAAATTTTTAAAACGAGCAAATATAGAATTTACCGTATGATTTGACAATTTTTATTTTTTAAATATGATTTTTATAGATTCTTCATTATTGATGAGATCTAAAATAGAACTATGAAAGTGTTTGGGATGTTTTAAAATAGCCATGTTTTTTTGAATTCACCATATTTACATCAAAAAACAAGCTAAGCAACCCTCTCGCAAATGGGGCCTGCCCTAACTTCTGGTATTATGTGTAGTGGTTCACTTATTTGTATCGTGATTTCTCTACGAATTTTATAAGCAACCTGTATTAAGTAATCTTCATATTGATATCCAATATATTCATGAGATAGATCATTTGGATCTAAAAATCGATCGCTTTTTGGTTCAAACTCTAAACCAATTGCGCCATCAAAACCCCATCCATACTCAAATCCGTTTTGTATTTCGTAGACATCAAGATTATAACTAATATTTGACTCTTCAAACGGAAAACGTGATGCGTCTTCATCTTGAATTTGAGATGTTAGATGAAGTGTTAAATTGCTTTCTTCTGAAAACGTTTCTTTAATACTGGCAACTTCAGAATCACTGAAATATGTGATTTTTAATTTTCCGTTTTCTAATGAAAATACTTGAATGTTTTCAGCGCCTAAATCTTGCAATTGCTGTTTTACAATGGCTACTGTATTTTCAGCTTGCTTAGATGTTAAGTCAACATCTTCAAACTGCAATACAATTTCTTGATTAGGCACCAAAATTTGTTGTTGAGAAACAACACCAAATAAGGTAAGGCTAAAAATTAAAACACTAATGCACCATCTTGCCATCATGCGTCAAATATAAAAAAATAAAGACTGTATTACTACAGTCTTTATATAATTATGAATTTATACTATTAATATTATAATTCTAATAATGCATTAGTCTTTTTAACACCTTCTGCACTAGCTTGCATGTGTGCTTTTTCAGCAGTACTTAAAGGAATATCAACTATTTTTTCAATACCGTTTTTTCCTAAAATTACCGGCACACCAATACAAATATCATTTAATCCATATTCACCTTCTAAGAATGTAGAACAAGGGAACATTTTATTTTGGTCGCAAGCAATTGACTGAACTAAAGCACTTACTGCAGCTCCTGGAGCATACCACGCAGAAGTTCCTAATAATTTGGTAAGTGTAGCGCCTCCAACTTTAGTATCTGCAGCGACTTGTTCTAAACGTTCTTCGCTTAAAAACTCTGAAACTTTAATACTATTTCTAGTAGCTTGACTTATTAATGGCACCATACCCGTATCACTGTGTCCACCAACTACCATTCCATCAACATCACTAATAGGCGCACCTAAAGCTTCTGCTAATCTAAATTTAAAACGAGCAGAATCTAAAGCTCCTCCCATACCAATAATTCTATTTTTTGGTAGATTAGTTGATTTGTGTACTAAATATGTCATCGTATCCATAGGATTACTTACAACAATTAAAACAGTATTAGGTGAATGTTCTATTAAGCTTGAAGAGACTGTCTTTACTATGCCCGCATTAATACCAATTAATTCTTCACGTGTCATACCTGGTTTACGAGGAATACCAGAAGTTATAACACAGATATCACTATTTGCTGTTTTACTATAATCGTTTGTTACACCAGTAATTTTAGTATCAAAACCATTTAATGATGCACATTGCATTAAATCCATGGCTTTTCCTTCGGCATAACCTTCTTTAATGTCTAACAATACAACTTCTGAAGCGAAGTCTTTTATAGCAATATACTCTGCACAACTAGCACCTACTGCTCCCGCTCCTACAACTGTTACTTTCATTTGATTTATTATTTAATTATTTGTTATCTATATTTACTATGCAAAATTCAGCATTTTAAACCATCAATTTTATGATTTAAGTCATGCAAAATTACGAATTAAAACACTGTAAATAAAAAAAGCACAGGACAAAATCCTGTGCTATTTAAACTAAAACTAAATATAACTAAACAATTATTATTCTTATGTTATTCTATCTAAAACTAAACGCTATTCCAGTAGAAAATGTATTGTATTCTTGTATTGTGTAATCTCCAAAAATTTTGAAGAATCCTAAACTTAATCTAGCTCCTATTGTCGTTCTAAAACCACTTGCGTCAAAATCTAAATTTAAAGGGTTAGTGACAGTCTCTGTAACTGTTGCTCCACCATTACTATATTCTAAGTCGTAAGTCCCTAGCATTTTTAATGTGGAACTACCTCCTGTATAACCAAAACCTCCATAAATATTTATAATAGGGAAGTTTAAAGAGCCAATGGCCTGCACTGTAAATGCATTCAATTTAAATGCGGCACTCTGATTCTGTCCTGGAATTGTACTACCATCAATTGCATAATCTACTTTCATAGATGTATATGCTGCTAATACAGAAACATGCAATGGCAACTTATCTAGTGGTCCAAATAAACTTGTTATTTCTTTTTTAAGACCTAAACCTAATAACTCTCCTTTAACGTCATCGCTGCCTACTTCAGGTACTAAGCGCACCATTACATCAAATTTATAAGGCAATCCTAAACTTACCTGAACAGATGGCGTAGGAACTGCTCCTAGCGGTAAATCATCATTAATTCCTGAAGGCATTCTAAACGAAGCACTTACATCATTACCATCAACCGTTGTATTAACCGTTAAATTAGCGCCATCTCCAGTGCCTGCTACCGTTGGTGTTGTTGCTCCTGGGGTAAATCCTATATTATTTGATAATCCTAAACTTGATAAATTAATAAGTTCATCTTTAGAAGGTACAACTGAAGCATTAAGTCCGATTGAAATATCAAATCCAAGCTTTTTATGAACCTTAGCTGTATGATACCAGCCACTATTCATACCATAAATTAATCCTTTCATTGCTGGATTAATATAAGCATTGGTTAAATTTTCAGCATCTCCTGATGCGAGTAGAATACTTTCTAAGTCTTGAGCTTTTGAAGTTATGGTTACTAAACCAAGTAACACAAGTAGGGTTAACTTTTTCATATTTTAAATTTGGTTTCACAAACATAGAAAAAAAATTACACAAAAATACATTTTATCGTAAAAAAATGCGTTTTATCGGCTTTATTTCGTTTTAAAGCAAAGAAAAAGCCCTAACATATAAATATATTAGGGCCTTTAAACCTATTAATCTTTTATCTAAGCATCAATATTTGCATAAATAGCATTTTTCTCAATAAAATCTCTACGAGGTGGAACCTCATCTCCCATTAACATAGAGAACACTCTATCTGCTTCTGCTCCATTTTCTACATATATTTGGCGTAAAGTTCTAAATTGCGGGTTCATAGTTGTATCCCAAAGCTGAGATGCATTCATTTCCCCAAGACCTTTATAACGCTGAATTTTTGTACCATCTCCATATTGTTCCATTAACGCTAAACGTTCCTCATCATCCCAAGCATACTGTTTTTTAGCTCCTTTTTTAACTAAAAATAAAGGTGGAGTAGCTATGTAAATATGACCGTTTTCTATTAATTCTTTCATGTATCTAAAAAAGAAGGTTAGAATTAAAGTTTCAATATGCGAACCATCAATATCGGCATCACACATGATTACAATTTTGTGGTATCTTAATTTTGAAAGGTTAAGTGCTTTACTATCTTCTTCTGTACCAATAGTTACACCAAGTGCTGTGAAAATATTTTTAATCTCTTCATTTTCAAAAACCTTATGAGTCATTGCTTTTTCAACATTCAATATTTTACCACGTAATGGTAAAATAGCCTGAAATGCTCTATCACGACCTTGTTTTGCAGTTCCACCTGCCGAATCTCCCTCAACTAAATATATTTCGCATTTTGCTGGATCTTGCTCGGAACAGTCACTTAATTTTCCTGGTAAACCTCCAATACTCATTACCGTTTTACGCTGAACCATTTCACGAGCTTTTTGAGCTGCGTGACGTGCTTGAGCTGCCAGTATTACTTTCTGAACTATAATTTTAGCATCATCTGGATGTTCTTCTAAATAATCAGTAAGCATTTCTGAAACAGATTGACTTACCGCTGCAGAAACCTCTCTATTACCTAACTTCGTTTTAGTTTGCCCTTCAAATTGAGGTTCTTGAACTTTCACAGATATAATTGCTGTCAATCCTTCACGGAAATCATCACCAGAAATATCAAATTTTAAGTTTTTTAATAACCCTGATTCATCAGCATATTTTTTAAGGGTATGTGTTAAACCACGACGAAAACCAGATAAATGTGTTCCACCTTCATGCGTATTAATATTATTTACATAAGAGTGTAAATTTTCGGCATAAGAGGTGTTATAGATCATTGCAACCTCAACCGGCACACCATTCTTTTCCCCTTCAAAAGCAATGACATCTTTCATTAAAGGCTCGCGAGTGGCATCTAAATACGTGATAAATTCTTTTAATCCTTCAGTAGAATGGAATGTTTCACCTTCAAATTCACCATCTTCCTTTATATTTCTCTTATCAACTAAATGAATAGTAATCCCCTTATTCAAATAAGCCAATTCACGTAATCGACTTGCCAAAGTATCATAACTATATTCTAAGGTTAGCGTAAATATGGTTGAATCTGGTTTAAAAGTAACTGTTGTTCCGCGTTTATCAGTTTCACCAATCTGCTTAACAGGATATAACGATTTACCACGTTCATACTCTTGCTCATAAACTTTTCCATCGCGGTAAACGGTAGCTCTTAAATGCTCAGACAAGGCATTTACACAACTTACACCAACACCGTGCAATCCACCAGATACTTTATAAGAATCTTTATCAAACTTACCTCCTGCCCCAATTTTAGTCATGACAACCTCAAGTGCAGAAACACCTTCTTTCTTGTGTAGATCTACAGGAATACCACGACCATCATCTTCCGTAGTAATAGAGTTATCCTCATTTATAATTACAGTAATATTATTACAATGTCCTGCTAAAGCTTCATCAATAGAGTTATCGACAACCTCATATACTAAATGGTGTAAACCTCTTGTACCTACATCACCAATATACATCGATGGACGCATACGCACATGCTCCATACCTTCTAAAGCCTGAATACTATCCGCGGAATAATTATGCTTGTTAAACTCTTCTTTTGGTTCGCTCATATTTTATGTTTTATCTTAATTTTAATATCGTTTTATATCACAAAAAAAGATGCCTAAAAAGCATCCTTCTGAATACAATCAAATATACAAAATATTAACCCCATGAGAAAGCATTTCGCGGTCTCATTCATAAAATTATCAACATTTGTTAATTACTTGAAAACGGCTTAAATCGGCTTAAAATACCCTTAAAATTGAATTCCATTTTTTTATTACGACTTTGAAATCGCTTAATATACAAAATGGCTTAGAATCAATATTTGGAATTCTTTTTTAAAGTATTTTACTTATAAAATGTTCGCTTTTTAAAATAAAGTACTGTTTTTATCTAACACGAAATAAACATAAATTTGCAATTATGGCAGATAGGTTAAAGAACCTACAAATTAACTTTGGGTTTATTAATAATTTGACAATACCCAATAGGATATCCCTAAAAATAGTGTGTAGTATATTTATTCTATATATATTTGAACACAATAAAACAACAATGAAAAATAATAACAATAATAATTTCAATAATCCTAATTTATAGGACAGGAAGGTTATTGTTTAATAAATATATAAAGCCTTCCAAATTTGGAAGGCTTTTTTTATAATCTAAAAATTGAGACATGAGTAAAATTATGACCGTCGACATCTTGTCGAGTATTAAAGGAGCGCAGCCGTCAGAGGCTGTAAACAAATTATTTGAGGTGATTAAAAACGCAAACACAACAAATAATAATACTTTTAATCATAATCATGATCATGCAGTGTCTTTAGATCATTTGAGAGATGATGTGGTAATAGATAGCCCACAAATTGAAAAGCAAATCATTATTGAAAACTTTCCGAAAGAAAAGAATGGTTTTCTGGTTGTTTCTAAAGTAATAGAAGAATAATTATGGACTCTCAAATACGCAAAATTCATCACCAACTGGTTAACAAAGAAATCACTTGTACAGACCTCGTACAAGAAAGACTAGACGCTTTAAAGCAAAACACGAACAACACCGTAAATTCTTTATTGGATACATCTGCACTAGATTTAGCAGCAAAAGTGGATGCTAAAATTGCAAATGGTGACTCTATAGGCTTGTTAGAAGGCATTCCATTTGGAATAAAGGATGTTTATATGGTGCAAGGGACTTATACAACGGCGAGTTCAGATTTACTAAAAAACTACAAATCCGCATATACCGCAACAGCCATTCGAAAATTATTGGATGCTGGCGCGATACCTTTAGTAAAAGAAAACTGCGATAGTTTTGGACATGGATCGTCTAGTGAGAACACCATTTTTGGCGCGGTTAAAAACGCTGTAAATTCAAATTTGGTTGCTGGAGGTTCTAGTGGAGGCTCTGCGGTTAACGTTGCGAAAGATTATACGGTATTCTCCGTTGGAGGTGATACAGGAGGTTCTGTGCGTCAGCCTGCAGGTTATAATAATGTGTATGGTTTAAAACCCACTTACGGACGTATTTCACGTTTCGGATTAATGGCTTACGCATCCTCTACAGACTGTGTTGGACCTATCGCAAAATCTATTGAAGATATTCGCATTGTTTTAAATGTGATGAGTGGAAAAGATGGAAAAGATCAAACCACGTATGCTTCTGCGGAAATACCTCAGAATGGTATTTTAACTTCGGAAGATATAAAAACCGTAGGATACTTTAAAAACTTTATTGAAACTGATGCTATTGATTCTCAAATAAAATCTGATTTTTTAGCAGCTATCGAAAAAATAAAAGCCAAAGGCATTCAAGTGAAAGCATTAGATTTCTTTGAGTCTGAAACTTTAGTGTCCACATACTATACTTTAGCTATGGCTGAAACAGCCTCTAACTTATCACGTTTAGATGGCACCAATTACGGCAATCGTATTGAAGGCGACAACTTAAAAGACACCTACGCAGTAACCCGTTCCGAGAATTTTTCAGAAGAAACAAAACGAAGAATTGTTGGTGGAAACCAATTGTTATCACAAGGGTTTTCAGATGAAATTTATTTAAAGGGACTAAAATTAAGAGATCAAATCTCTGAAAACTTCGAAAATGATTTTAAAGAAGTGGATATTATCATATCCCCTGTCACCCCTAATACCCCACCTAAAATTGGCGAAAGCTTAAAAGACCCTTTGGCGATGTATTTATCTGATGCCTATACGGTTGGATTTAGCTTAGGGCAATTACCAACGCTAACTGTTCCCAAAGGTACAGCAACAGGCTTACAAATTACGGCTGCAAAAAATAATGACGAACTCGTTTTGAAGTTTGCTAACTTCTTAAAAGATACGATATAATGGAATTAGATCAACTAAATGAGCTTTTAAAAAAGCATGAATTAGAGTTAGTAATCGGTCTGGAAACACACGTTCGATTAAATACTAAATCAAAGTTATTTTGCTCTTGTGCAAATCAAGAAATAGAAACCCCTAACCAAAATATCTGTTCGGTTTGTACGGGACAAATGGGCGTTCTACCAGCTATTAACAAAGAAGCTATTAAAAAGGCTATTTACTTTGGGAAAGCTGTGAAATCAACTTTTGGAAACGAAGTGATTTCTTGGGATAGAAAGCATTATGAATATCCTGATAATCCAAAAAATATTCAGATTACACAGTTTCATAACCCTGTGATTCCTGACGGACAAGTCTCTTGTTTCCGAAATGATGGCTCACAATTCACGGTTAATTTAACGCAAGTACATATTGAAGAAGATGCTGCTAAATTGATGCATGAGAAAAAAATCTCTTTAGTCGATTTTAACAAAGCAGGCGTTCCACTTATTGAAATTGTCACCGAACCTTGTATTCGTCATATAGAGGATGCTTCAACATATGCGCAATACATTCACCGTATTGTTCAGAACATTGGCATCTCTGAAGCTAACCTTGAAAAAGGGGAATTCAAATCGGATGTTTCTGTATCACTTCGTAAAAAACGCGATTATAATTTAAATCCACGTACCGAAATAAAAAACTTGAACTCGTTTAAGTTTATGGTAGACGCCTTAAAGGAAGAAGTTGAAAAACAACTCAGCTATTTCTTAGAACATGGTGCATTTAGACCAGACCAAACCACGGTGTTATGGGATGCTGAATTGAAGCAAACCAAAACTATGCGTAAAAAGGAATTTGAAGCAGATTACCGTTTTATTTCTGAACCAGACTTACCTTTTGTTAGCATAAAAAATGTAGTTGAATCTATTGATGTCGATTTAAGCACATTGCCTTTTGCTGTTGAATCCATTTTAATAAAAGGCGGTGTTTTACCTCAAGACGCTAAGTTCTTTACAGCAGACTCCTTGCGCTCTGAAACGTTTATCGCCATTAACAACGTCATTAAAGACCCTTCTTTTGTTGCAAAAACATTAGTAAATAATATTGCTGCAGATGAGTATGCAGATATTCACAGAATAGAACATTTAACTGAAATTTTTCAACTTTTTAAAGACGAAAAAATCACATCAGTATTAGTGCAAAACGCCATAACGTCTTATTTAAAAGACCGAAGCTTTGATTATAACACCTATTTTAAAGACAATACGATTTCAGAATCTCAAATTAAAGACGCTATTGCTAAAGTAATTTTAGAACACCAAGCCATCGCCATTGACATTCAATCTGGAAACCAAGGAAAAGCTGGTATTCTAGTTGGAAAAGTCATTGGGATTATTGGAAAAGGTGCTTCAGGAAAAGTGATTCGTGAAGGTATTTTGGATGCCCTTTCTGGAAAAGCGGGAAGTACAAAGCATGAAGCAATAAGTGATGTGCCAAAAGCCAAAAGCCAAAAGCCAGAAGCCAAGGAAGAAGAAGTCTTAGCAGAGATTCCCTTAATTATAAAAGAGGAATACAGAACTCATGTCATTTCAGATATTTCAGATGAAAGCATCAACGAAAAAGTAACCTTCTCAGGATGGGTGTCTAGTGTGCGTGACCATGGCGAATTAATATTTATCGATTTACGTGATTCAAGTGCACAAGTGTTCCAAGTGCGATTAAGCAGAGAATCGTTTGCTAATTTAGATGAGCTAGTAAAATTAAAACCAGAATCGGTTATTATGGTTTCCGGAACCATTGTTCAGCGTAAAGAAGATGATTATAACCTCGCTTTAAGAACTGGTAAAATTGAATTAGAAGCCAAAGATTTAGAAATCTTAAACCTTTCTAAAACGCTTCCTTTTGAAATAAAACGAGCAACTAAAACCAATGAAAATGTTCGTTTCCAATATAAATATTTAGACCACCGAAATGATGATGTCCGACGTGTGATTGTAAATCGCCATAAAGTCATCAAAATGATGCGTGATATTTTAGACGCCCAAGAGTTTCTTGAAATTGAAACACCAATTTTAAGTGCTGGAACCGATGAAGGTGCTCGCGAATTTATTGTACCAACACGTAAGCAAGCCGGTTTGTTCTATACCCTACCTCAAGCACCTCAGCAATTCAAGCAAATGTTGATGGTATCTGGTTATGAAAAATATTTCCAGATAGCACGTTGTTTTAGAGATGAAGATTCTCGTGGGGATCGTCAACCTGAATTCACGCAGTTAGATATTGAAATGGCCTATGCCAGTATGCAACAAATTATCGATTTGAATACGCAAATGTTCAATGGTATTGTTGAAAAAATATATGGCAAAAAATGGATTTTACATCCGTTTGAAGTCATAACCTATAAAGACGCTATGGACTATTATGGCTGTGACCGTCCAGATTTACGCTTCGGCTTAAAACTACAAGACATTACAGGTATTGTAAAAGATACCACCTTCCAAGTGTTTAGTAAACCTATTGAAGAAGGCGGAATTGTAAAGTGCATTAAGGTATCTGCTAAAGAGCAAGGCAACAAACGTTTATCTAAAGGTCAGATTGAAAAACTAACCGCCATAGCACAACAACACGGTTTAGGTGGTTTAGCATATATTATTGTGAATGAAAACGATTTACAATCCCCTATTATTAAGTTTTTAGGCGAAGACATTGCTGCAGGAATCATCAATACGACCAATGCGCAAGTTGGAGATATTGTATTTTTCTCTGCTGCGGATTATGCAACAGCAAATAAAGCCTTAGATGCGGTTCGTCAAGAATTAGGTAAAATGCTTCGATTAATCAATCCGAAGGAATTAAGACCTGCGTGGGTGATCGATTTCCCGATGTTTGAAAAAACAGACGAAGGCCGTTGGACATTTACACACAATCCATTTTCTATGCCTGCTATTTATGATATTGAAAAGCACATAAATGGTAAGGAAGACGAGATTGGAACTATCATCGCGCAACAATACGATTTAATCTTAAATGGTTATGAAATTGGTGGTGGTTCTGTGCGTGCTCATAAACCTGAAATTTTAGAAGCCACCTATAAAAATATGGGCTATAATAAAGATGAGATGATGAAGAGCGTTGGCACCATGTATAAAGCGTTCCATTATGGCGCGCCACCGCACGGAGGCATTGCTTGGGGCGTGGATAGATTAATGATGATTTTAGAGAAAAAAGCATCTATTAGAGAAGTGATGGCATTCCCTAAAACTGGAACTAGTGAAGATTTATTGTTTGGTGCACCTTCTCTCCTATCCAATAAAAAGGTAGAAGAAATGAATGTAAAGGTGATGAAAAAATAAAGATGTATTGGTAATTCTTTGATTTTGTAGGAATAACAATTTCTGTGGAAACTCTGAGACTTTGCCTCGGGAAATTCCTTTCGATTCAAATTTCAAAAAACAAATCATCTGTAAGTAAGAATTTATTTCGTATTTTGATACTCAAAAGAATATATTGGCAGACTTACCAACTATAACATTACTCCCACTTTGGCATAACCAAACTAAACAAATTGCCATAAATTTCAAATATGATGAATCAGTAAAAGAATACATCAAAAATTTCCCTGAAACTAAATGGAGCAGTACACACAATACATTTTACACACCATATCACAAAACTCGGCTCAATGAGCTTTTCAATTATTTTAGACAAAAAAAATGGTACGTAAACTATGAAGCCTTTAAAAATAATAAACCTGCGACCAAGGTTGTTCCGACCAAGCAGATTAAGCTTCCTTTACTAAAAGATGAACAAACCCATGAACTTTTAAAGTTTAAAAAATGGTTAGAACAAAAACGTTTTAGCTCCAATACTGTAAACACTTATGTGGAAGTTACCGCATTCTTCTTACGTTACATGAATTTAAAAAACCTTACCGAAATAACGGCAAGAACTATTGAACGGTTTAATTACGATTTTATTTTTAGCCCCAAAAAATCAGTCTCCTATCAAAATCAGTGTATTAGCGGGATAAAACACCTTATAAATTTTAAAGGTTTGGCTATCGACACTCTAAACATCCAACGCCCAAATAAGGATAAAAAATTACCAAATATTTTAAGCAAACAAGAAGTAAAAGCCTTATTTGAAGCCACAAAAAACTTAAAACACAAAGTGCTATTGAGCTTAACCTATTCCGCTGGATTGCGCATTGGCGAAACCTTAAGTATAAAACCAAGAGATATAGATTTTGAACGCGGATTAATACATATTAAAGCTGCCAAAGGAAAAAAGGATAGATACACTTTATTATCACAAGGCTTAATTCCGCTATTACAAACTTACATAAACCACTATAACCCTAAAGTATTTTTATTTGAAGGTCGGTTTGAAGCACCATACACCCAAGTAAGCGCGAGGCAAGTATTGAAAAAATCTTTATCAAATGCTGGTATAAAAAAGTATGCCACTTTGCACACTTTAAGACATAGTTTTGCCACCCATTTATTGGAAAGCGGAACAGATATTAGGTATATTCAAGAATTATTAGGACATAGCAGCCCAAAAACCACAATGATTTACACCCACGTTTCAACCACAAATTTAAAAGATATTAAAAACCCTTTTGATAATTTGTAAGAAAAATTTACTAGATTAGCTTATTAATTTTAAATCTAAAAAAGGATATGATTATTTTAACGACAATAAAATCATCTATATCCCGCCAATTCGGCATAAAACCAATTGATTTATAATTCATATAATTAAGTTGCCCACAATTATGAAAAACTGCTTAACATTAATATTCACGATACTATTTATCAATTCAATTTTTGGACAAAACCCTGAAAATAAAACTGAATTGTGTGTAATAAATATGTTGGGTGCTAAAGTTTATGAAAAGCCAACATTCCAATCAAAAATGCTGACCGAATTAAAAGTTGGAAAAACTATAATTATTGAGAAAATAATCCAAACGGAGGAACAAATTGAAATCGGAAATGGATTCTCATTGAGTGGGAATTGGATTAAGCCAATGAATATTAGCGGATTTGTCTTCAGTTCTGACTTATCCGAAAAGAATGTGGAAATTGGAAAAAGTAAATACGGTCAAACTTATATAAACCTCTTGGGAAAACTGACTGACAAAAAAGAAGAAAAAAAACTAATAAAGACGGAAAACGGAGAGTTTCCAAAATATTTTGAGTACAAATACTACGAAAACGGAACTTACACTTACACAGCTTGGGACGGCTGTTTTGACCACGTTACTGAATACAAAAAC
>NZ_CAJQQI010000140.1 GCF_905480415.1 uncultured Algibacter sp.
ATTTTAGGGTATCATTTTTTAAAAAAGCTTTGATTTTTCTTGCAGAAGAAGAAACAGTTTATATATTTGCAAGCGCTAATGCGAGAGTAGCTCAGTTGGTAGAGCGTCAGCCTTCCAAGCTGAATGTCGCCAGTTCGAACCTGGTCTCTCGCTCTAAAAGCTTCATAGAAATATGGAGCTTTTTTTATGCGGATTAGTTTTGATTATGTTGAGGTCTTGGTGTTGACTCATAGGCTTGCGTGAGGGATAGTAACGAATAGCCCACAGTGAGGTACGATCGAGAACTTGTAGTGGATAGCCCGACCCCGTTTTTTTGGGACACGCCCAAATTGTTTTTATTTTAATTGATTTAATTCTGTGCCAGAATCAACTTCATAAGGCGCTTTATTGTATTCAAAAACTCTAGCGGTTAATTCACCTTTTAATATTATGGAATCATGATTTACATGTAGCCAACTGCCTTCTCTTAAACCTATAACGGGTTGTGTATTATAGGAATGGAATTCTTTAATTCTGGTTTCTCTAGTTTCTCCCATGTGTTTACTATTCGAACTTGGGTCTAAATAATGCGGATTTATATTAAAAGGAACTAATCCTATGGCATTAAAACTTGGTGGATAAACAATGGGCATATCATTAGTAGTTTTAATAGTTAGACCACAAATGTTACTGCCAGCACTGGTTCCTAAATAAGGAGTGCCATTTTGTACAGTTTGTTTTAAAGTATCAATGACGTTGTTTTTATATAATTGATTTAATAAAACAAAGGTATTACCGCCGCCAATAAATATACCCTCTGCGTTTTTAATGGCTTCATTAGGGTTTTCAAATTCATGAATGCCTTTTACTTTTTTGTTAATTTTATTAAAAGCGTTATTTGCAATTTCAGTATAATCATTATGCGATAGGCCACCAGGTCTTGCATATGGGATAAAAAGAATGGTATTAGCATTTTTAAAAAACACCTTTAAATCATCTAAAATATATTCTAAATATCCACTACCGTGAATTGTTGAAGTGCTAGCAATAATAATATTTCGCATAAAAAAATAGTTTTATTTGTAAAGCTAATCAAAAAATGTATTTAGCAAAGAATTCGTAAATTTTACTTTACAATTTGAAATTAAAGTGGTATTTTCATAAGAAATAACTCATGAAAAAATGTATTCTCCTTTTAGCTCTTTTAATCTCTCTAAATGCTGTTTCTCAAAACATCAATAGGATTGAAGTGTCTGGAAAAATTATAGTTGAAGGCAATGATGTTTTGGGTATTACCATATTTAATACGTCTTCAAATACCGGAACAATTACTGACGAAAACGGAGAGTTTAAATTAAAAGTATCTTTAAAAGATAACATTGAAGTTAGTGCACTTCAATATCAAAATATAAGTTTTGAAGTTAATGCAGCCATCATCAAGTCTAAGAAAATGAAGCTTTTTTTAATTGAAGAGATTAATAGGCTCGATGAAATTATAGTATTTACAAAAGGACTGTCGGGAAATTTAAATACAGATTTAGAAGCTACGACACCTTTTAAGCCTCAGTTAGATGCTCTTTATTTTGGAGTTAAGCGCAGCAAGGAGTACGATTTTGAAAAAGATTATAAGTCAGAAGTAAAAAATATTACTGTTGATAGGCAACACCAAACTATGGTAAATGGCCTTAACATTGTTAATGTAGTTGATCAGTTATTACTTCCTTTATTCAGATCAAGAGTAAAAGACAAGAGGAAAGCAGGTGTGCCTGATGTTCCAATTGAATCTATTAAATATTATTTTGGTTCAGAATTTCTAGTTGATAATTTTAATATTCCTGAACATCGAGTTCAAGAATTTATTGGATTTGTTCAAAGTGGCAATTTTGATTTTTCACTACTGAATTATGGAAAAGAAATGGAATTTCTTGAACTTCTGAATGCAAAAAGTGTTGAGTTCTTGAAAACAAAATAATAAAAGCACGTGTTCTTCAGGGCTTTTAACAAAACCTTAAAGGCTATTTATATTTTCTTTAAGATTTGAAATACGTTATTAATACTCTAATTTAACCAATTTGGGTCGCACATTATTTATAGTAGTATTTTTCTTATCGTTTTCTGTATATAGTCAGCCTGCTGAAATATTTGGAAGAGTAGAGAGTAAAACGAATATCGAAAATATTCACGTTATAAATATAACCGCGCAAGTTTATACTATAACTGATAAAAAAGGGCTTTTTACCATTACTGCAAAATTAAATGATACTTTAAAATTTTCATCTGTTCAACATAAATTAAAGGAAGTCATCATTTCAAATGAAATTATTTTAACCAAAGCTATTTTTGTAAAATTGACTGAACAAGTTAATGAGCTAGATGAAGTGTTTGTTGGTAAAGTATTAACGGGAGATTTACTGTCTGATATTAAAAATACAGAGGGAGAACCACCAATTAATTTCTATGATGTTGGTATTCCTGGTTATACAGGGAAACCAGCTACACAAAGTGAACGACGTTTAAGTGAAGCAGGTGAGTTTAAACCCAAAATGTTATTGGGTCTTTTAGGCGGCGGCCTCCCGTTAAATCCTATTTTAAATGGACTTAGTGGCAGAACTAAAAGGCTAAAGAATAGAGTTGAAATTGAAGAAAAAGAAATGCTTTTACAATCTATTAAATCAAAACTTTCTAAAGACTTTTTTGTTTATAACCCCTTAAAAGAAGAATTAAAAATGGACTTCTTTTATTTCTGTTCAGATGATGAAAATTTTGTAAAACATTCCAAAAATCAAAGTGACTTTAAAATTTTGATTTTTTTAAGAATGAAATACAAAAAGTATTTAGACAATATTAATTCAATTAAAAAATAATAAGGTTTGGAATGCTTTTTGAATATCAAAGAAGTAATTTAGTCACTCTTAAATCATAACAATGAAGGTTTTTAAATTTTTGATAATTATTTTTATTATACCTCTGTTTGCATTTACATCAATGCATAAGTATTATATAAGTGTTACTCAAATTAATTATGTAAAGGAAAAGGAATCGGTTCAAATTACTTCTAGACTATTTATTGATGATTTTGAAAACGCTTTAAAAACAAATTATGATGAAAATATTATTCTTGCTGAAAAGGATGAGGCTAAAATAATTGATACTTACATGCAAAGATACTTGCAAGATAAAATCAAGTTAAGGATTAATAATAAAGCCGTTACATTCAATTTTATTGGGAAAGAATATGAAGGTGATATAGTGAGGTGTTACCTAGAAGTTGAACATGTAAAAAGTATAGAATCTTTCTTGATTACTAACAGCGTTTTGTTCGATTTACAGAAGGATCAACAAAATATAGTGAAAACGAATATAAATTCTAAAAATAAAAGTGTCATCTTAACTTACGATAATCCTAATGCTTTGTTAAAATTTAATTAAAATGAAGCAAGTTGGATACGTAATTGAGTACTTTCGGTCACATTTTGTAACAATCTTCTAACGAAAATTGTAAAAAACACTTTTTTTTATAAAACAATATAAAACAACTATGAGAAAACACACTTATCTATTCTTATCACTAGTATTTCTTTTTTCTTGCGCTTTTGCTCAAGATAAAGCTACTGAAAAGCCACAAGGTCATACTGATCAGAACAAGTTTAGACAAATGAAAGACGTTTTGGCGACACCAAACGAAACTAGAACGGCTTCAGGTGCTCCCGGGCATGCCTACACACAACAGCAGGTAGATTATGTAATGAACCTTCGTTTAGATGAAAATAAGAGTCAAATTTTTGGTGATGAGAAAATAACGTATCATAATAATTCAAAAGATTATTTGGAATACTTATGGATTCAATTAGACCAAAATATGCGTGCAAAAGATTCTAAATCGCCAGATATTAATTCTGAAAGTTTTAATGCCGCTTTTAATAGTGCTGGTTCATTTGCAAAGGCGAATTTGAAAGAAAAATTTGATGGTGGTTTCAATATAGAATATGTTAAAAATGAAGATGGTTCAGATTTATCTTTTATGATAAATCGTACCATGATGCGAGTAAATTTGGCCAAACCATTAGCGCCAGGTGAAACATTTAAATTTCAAATAAAATGGTGGTACAATGTTAATAATCACATCCTAGATGGAGGAAGATCTGGATATGAGGCTTTCCCTGATGGAAACAATACCTATGTAATAGCTCAGTTTTACCCAAGACTTTGTGTTTATGATAATGTTGAAGGATGGCAAAATATGCAATTCTGGGGAAGAAGTGAATTTGCCTTAGAATTTGGTGATTTTGATGTAAAGATTACGGTTCCTGCTGATCATTTATTGGAAGCAACAGGAGTTTTGCAAAACAGAAAAGAATGTTTTACTAAAGAACAAATGAAGCGTTACGAAAAAGCAACAAAATCATTTAAAGACCCTGTTTTTATAGTATCGCAAGAAGAAGCTGAAAAAGCTGAAACAACAAAAAGCACAAAACAAAAAACCTGGCATTTTAAAGCTAAAAACGTGAGAGATTATGCATTTGCTACTTCAAGAAAGTTTATATATGACGCTATGGCGGTTGATATTAACGGAAGATCAGTAATGGCCATTTCATTATATTCGAAAGAAGGTAATCCTTTATGGGAAGAGCACTCAACAAGAGTTGTTGCAAATACACTTGAAGAATACTCAAAATTAACTTTTGATTATCCATACAGCAAAGCCATTTCTGTACATGCACAAATGGGAATGGAATATCCTATGATATGTTTCAACTATGGTCGTCCTAATCCAGATGGAACTTATTCAGAAAGATTAAAAAGAGGTATGATTGGGGTAATTACTCATGAGGTTGGGCATAACTTTTTCCCAATGATTATAAATAGCGATGAACGTCAATGGACATGGATGGATGAAGGATTAAACTCTTTTGTTGAAATTATAGCGGAGTTGGACTATGATCCTAATTTTATTACAGGAAACCTTCCAAAAGATATTGTTCCTTATATGGGTGGTGATCAAAATTTTATTTCACCAATCATGTCTCAAGGTGATTATGTTCACAAATTTGGACCTAATGCATATACAAAACCAGCAGCCGCATTATATATGCTAAGAGAAACCATTATGGGGCGAGAGCTGTTTGATTATGCATTTAGAACATACTCACAACGTTGGATGTTTAAACATCCAACACCTGCTGATTTTTTCAGAACAATGGAAGATGCTTCAGCAATGGACTTAGATTGGTTCTGGAGGGGATGGTTTTACACAACAGATTATACGGATATTGGTGTTAAAGGTGTTAAACAATACTATTTAACAGATCAGCCTACAGAAGCAGCAAAAAAAACTGCAAAAAGGTATAATATGGATTTAGCTACATACAAGGATAAATTGGTGTACTACGCAGAAATTGAGGAAGGTAAAAAGCCAGAAAATGCAAAGAGTGTTTCAGATTTTAAATTTTTAACTGATTATATCGAGGAACTTCCTGAAGAAGAAAAAGCACGATTAAAAGATGCGCCTAAATATTTCTACGAAGTTACTTTTGAAAAACCAGGTGGATTAGTCATGCCTATAATACTGGAAATAGCTTATGAAGATGGTACTAAAGAAAGAAAAACATTCCCAGCTCAAATATGGAGATATAATGAAAAGGAAGTCAAAAAGGTGTTTAGAACAGATAAGGCTATAACAGGTTTTACTATCGATCCAGAGTTTGAAACTGCCGATGTTGATACTTCAAATAATGCATGGCCTAAGAAAGTTGAGGTCAACAGTTTTGATAAATTTAAACAAAAGGTAAAAGGGTAATAAAAACCAAATATTTCATAAAGAGCCGATTGTATAATCGGCTTTTTTATTTCAATAATTTTAATTGGTAAATGGAATAATAAAAACAACTCACTATATTTGTATTGTGATACAACAAACAATATTCTTATTTATAAGCGGTGGAGAAATTGCATTTATACTATTTATTGCCATCATGGTCTTTGGTGCAGATAAACTACCAGAAATTGCAAGAGGTTTAGGTAAAGGCATGCGTACACTTAAAGACGCCACTAATGATATCAAACACGAAATCACAAAAACTGCCGAAAAAAACGGATTAGACACAAGCATTACTAAAGATGTAAAAAAGGAACTCAATAAAGTAAAAGATGAAATCGAGGAATTTAAGGGTTCAGTAAAACGGAAATTTTAGTTGTTTGTATATTAAACAGGTTGTATTTTTTCAATTCATTAGATTTTCCTGCTAATTGTTAAGCCATCACGAATAGGTAAAACAACTGTTTCAATACGTTTATCTTTCTTTAAAAGTGCATTATATTCAATCAGGGCAGGCGTAGAAGTGTCATATTTTTTAAACGTAGTTTCTAAAACTTTACCACTCCATAAAACATTATCAGATATAATAATACCACCAGTATTTAATTTATCAATAATGACGTTAAAATAATTGGAATAATTTTCTTTATCGGCATCAATAAAAACTAAATCAAAAGTAGTATCAAGTTTTGGGATGATTTCCAAAGCATTACCTAAATATTGATGAATTTGTTTTCCATAACCAGATTTGTCAAAGTATTTACGCTGAAAATCAACTAATTCTTCATTAACATCAATAGTATGTAATACTCCATTACTTTGCATGCCTTCTGCTAAGCACAATGCAGAATAACCAGTATATGTGCCAATTTCTAATATGTTTTTTGGATTAACTAGCTTAGAAAACATACTTAAAATTCTACCTTGATATTGGCCACTAAGCATACGTGGTTGCAAAATTTTTTGATAGGTTTCTCTATTTAATTCTTGCAGTAATTCAGGCTCATTTTCAGAGTGAGACACCACATAATCATCTAAATTTTCTGGTATAAAATGCATTGTCAATATAATGATTGATTATCGTTCGTCTGTTTAATTCCCGTGGAGACCTAGTAAGTTTAAATCTTTGTTAATTTAAAATTCTATTAATCAACTTTTTTTTTGCCGTTTCATCTTCCCCACATAACCACTGAATTACATTATGCTCCCAAATATCATCATATTCCTTTTTATTAATGATTTCCCTTTCCATAGCAAGGTCTAAAATTTTCCCAGGATAAGATGATTGTTTGTCACTTTCCATCTCACCTAGAGGGTAAGGGTCATCTAGACCCATAATAACCTGTTTAGAGCCATGATTTCGTATTAATAACTCCAATCCTCCTGTATCATGAACTAAGGTATCAAAAAAGATGTTTTTATGTCCTACGGCTTCTCTAGGGTGATGTTTACCTTCAAACAAATCAGGTCTACCATCAAAACCTTGAATGCGTCGTCCTAAGTTAATTTGTGCTAACTGTCCACCGTGAGCAAAACAGGTTCGCATATTTGGAAATTTATCTTGGTAACCATTCAATGTTAAAAAATGATAAGCATCTCCGCATTGGGCTAACATCCAAATTAAATGAAAACGCCATGAGATGTTTTCTAATTTTATAAATTTTTCACCATCATACGGGTGAATTTCTACAGCTAAATTGTATTTATTAGCCAACTCAAAAATAGGCTCATTCTCTTCATCAAAAATACAACGCCATGTTCCTATGGTATCCATGTAATGGGTGGGTAAGCACAATAATTGCATACCATGATTTTCAACACAACGTTCTATTTCCCAACAGGCGCTTCTTATAAACGCAGGGTGCACTACAAAACCGCAAGTAAATTTACTAGGGTGAGCATGCTGAACCTTAGCGTTAAAATCATTTTGAAAACGCAGTGCTTTCTTCATTTCGTCAACACGCAAACCATTCCCATATAATTGCGATAAATTTAAAACCACAGCATGATCTAGTTTGTTGCGTTCCATCCATTCTAGTTTTTCATCTAAAAAAAAGCTAGAGTCCGTAACTGGACGTTTCCAATCTTTTTGAAGCATGAATTTTCGGTCTTTATCAACCCAAAAAATACCTTTTTCTTGCATGAATTCTGGGATGTCTTCAGGATAAGGAAGTAAGTGAGAATGACCGTTAATTCTAAGTTTACGTTTCATGTTGAAGTCCTGAGAGGTCAGGAATCTTTAAGTTATATTTAATCTATTTGTACTTTTTTTGGTGGTTGCATAACTTCCCCACAATTAGGGCAGCTCCGTTTGTCTTTATCGTTATAATATTTATCAAATATTTTTGGCATATCTGTTTCAATATTATCTAAAGTAAAATCTTCTTCATAAAGTTTAGTTACACAATTTTCACAAAACCAAAGTAGTGCATCGCGAGTGCCTTCAGGTCTTTTATATTCTATAACTAACCCAACAGTATTGGCGCCTCTTTGGGGGGAATGTGGCACTTTAGGAGGTAATAAATAAATATCACCTTCTCTAATATGCACATCTTTTGGCGTGCCTTTATCAATTATTTTTAAAATAATATCCCCTTCAACCTGATAGAAAAATTCAGGCGTTTCATTGTAATGATAATCCTTTCTACTATTCGGTCCACCAACAACCATCACAATAAAGTCACCATCTTTCCAAACCACTTTATTCCCTACAGGCGGTTTTAAAAGATGTCTATTTTCTTCAATCCAAGCTTTAAAGTTTATTGGAGATGTTAAATTGCTCATAGTTTAATGGTTTTGGCGTTACCACGAGGGTCAGGCTATCCGCTATATCTTTTTTGTGCTCTACTTTTTTCAGTATCTAATCAAGAACGCTGAATTATAATAAATTAACATTCAAAGTGGTACTTTAGAGTTCACAAAAAAGGATGTCGCTTCTATCCTTAACGCAAATTAGTTACTAATATACAAACAGCTTAAATTTTATTAAAGTTATCGAAGTTAAATTATTATAAAGATTTGGTGCGACCACCATCTACCGGAACATTAATACCGTTAACATACCCTGCAGCTTCACTCGCTAAAAATGTAATAACATTGGCCGTTTCTTCTGGTTGTGCAAAACGTTTTGCAGGCGCATAATTTTTCATAATTTCCCTCATTTCTTCTATAGACCTATCCTCGATGTTCGCCTTAATTTTAATAATTTCAGTTAAACGTTCAGTATCTGTAAATCCGGGAAGCACATTATTAACTGTTATCCCAAATTCCGCAACTTCTATAGATAGCGTTTTACTCCAATTGCCAACAGCGCCTCTTATAGTATTACTAACGCCTAATCCAGGGATGGGTTCTTTTACTGAAGTTGAAATAACGTTAATAATTCTGCCAAAACCAGATTCTTTCATAAACGGAATTGTAGCTTGTGCTATTAGGTGATTACATTTTAAATGCATAGTAAAAGCATTTTCAAAAGCTTCTAAGCTCGCTGTTAATATCCCTCCACTTCTTGGTCCTCCAGTGTTGTTTACCACAATATGAAATCCATGTTCTTTTTCAATAAATTTAATCAATTGCTCTTGTAAGTCTCGTGGTTTAGAAAAATCAGCGACAATATAACTATGATTTCTGTGTTCAGGTAATTCGGATAAAACTTCTTTAAGTTTCTCTCTATTTCTGGCAACAAGGGTTACGTTTACACCCTCGGCAGCCAATGCTATGGCGGTTGCTCTTCCTATACCTTGTGTACTGCCACAAACTAAGGCGTTTTTATTATTTAATTTTAAATCCATATTATTCGTATATTATTTTAGCACGAGGGCTTAATTTTTCCATCAACTTCTCAGGACTTTTAATAGCTGCAAAACCAAACCTTTTGTAAAGTTGTTGAGCATCTTTAGTCGCCAACATCCATTTATCAATATTTTTTAACTCTGGGAAATTTAGTATGTTATTAATTAATAATTTTGAGTATCCTTTGCCTTGGTAACCTTCAATAACAAAAACATCTAAAAGATAAGCGAAAAAAATTTTATCTGTCATCACTCTAGCGTAAGCAATTTGACTTCCGTTATGAAACAAACCAAAATTAATAGTGTTATTTGATGCTGTTTTCTGTTCTTCAAAAGTTCTAGTATTTCCCCAATAAGAGTTTTTAACAAACGAATAAATCAGTTTTAAATCCATATCGTTAAAATCTGATGAAAAGAATATGTCTTTTTTTACTTCTATCATTATTCGTTTTGTATTAAAGATATGCTAAATCAAGTTCAGCATTACAGTAAACGGTCAATATTTTATACATACATTTTTAGCTTCAGTAAAAAAGCGTAACGCTTCAAAACCACCTTCACGTCCAACTCCTGATGCTTTTACACCACCAAAAGGCGTTCGTAAATCGCGTAACATCCAAGTATTTACCCAAACAATACCTGCTTGTAATTGATTACTCAACCGCATAGTCCGCTTAAGGTTGTTAGTCCATAATGTTGCTGCTAAACCATATTTAACTTTGTTTGACATTTGTAAAACGTCAGCTTCAGTTTCAAAAGGCATTATGGTTACTACGGGGCCAAATATTTCTTCTTGATTTACTCGGCATTCATCTGTTTCAACTTCAATAATTGTAGGCTCTAAATAGTAACCATTTTCAAAGCCTAATAAGGTTACACGATTTCCGCCACAAAGAATTTCCCCACCTTCATCTTTAGCTATATCAATATAACTTAAAACCTTTTCTAAATGTGATTTGGAAACTAAAGCACCAATATCTGTTGTGGACTCCGATGGATGACCAACTTTAAGTTGTTTTACTTTCTTAACAAAGTCAACTTTAAACTTTTCAAAAATAGATGCTTCAACAAAAATGCGACTACCACATAAACAAATCTGTCCTTGATTTGCAAACGATGATCGCACAGTAGTTTCTAACATATCATCATAATCACAATCTGCAAAAATGATGTTTGGGTTTTTCCCGCCTAATTCTAGAGATAGTTTTTTAAACATGGGCGCAGCCACTCTGGCTATATGTGCCCCTGTTGATGTGCCTCCTGTAAACGAGATTGCTTTAATTTCAGGATGCTCAACTATGGCTTGTCCAGTAGTTGTGCCTAATCCATGAACAATATTTAAAACTCCTTTAGGTAAACCTGCTTCGTTACAAATTTCTCCAAGTAAATGGGCCGTCATAGGTGTAACTTCACTCGGTTTGGCAACCACACAATTACCAGCTGCAATAGCCGGAGCAATTTTCCAAGTAAATAAATAGAGAGGGAGATTCCAAGGTGAAATACAGCCTACAACTCCAACAGGTTGTCGTAAGGTATAATTTATGGCATTTTGACCAACGCTTTCATGACTTTCACTAGCAAATTGGGTGATGGCATTTCCAAAGAAGCGAAAATTGCTTGCTGCTCTAGGTATATCTATAGCTTTTGCTAGATTAACGGGCTTGCCGTTGTCTTTACTTTCAGCTTCAGCTAAGCGCAGTAAGTTGACTTCTAATAATTCTGAAATTTTAATTAAGATTCTACTTCGTACTTCTAAAGTGGTTTGTGACCAATTATGAAAAGCATCTTTTGCAGCTTGATATGCGTGTTCTACATCTGCTTTTGAAGAGTTTGGGATTTGCCCGTAAACTTCTCCAATTGCTGGGCAATAATTGTCTACCCAATCATTACTTATTGGGTTTTCAAATTTTCCATTGATGAAGTTTTGGATATTCATTTATAACTTTTTATAAGCCATTACCTTAATCTCAACCACCAAATCTGGGTGCGGTAATTGATGCACGGCTACGGTGGTTCGTGTTGGTCCTGTTTCCTTATCAAAAAACTCTGCATATGCTCTATTGTAACCTGCAAAATCATTCATATTTACTAAAAACGATGTCACATCTACGACATCTTCTAGAGTAGCGCCTTCATTAGCTAAGTTTTTTTTAATATTCAATATAACCTCACGAGTTTGAACTTCAATGTTCAAATACTTAGTACCCATGTTGTCAATAATATCAACACCAGCAATAGTATTGTCTGCTCTTCGAGAGCTGGTGCCAGATATAAATATAAAATCGCCAACACGTTTGGAATGTGGGTAGGCTCCTCTTGGTGTTACTTTGTTACTCATAATTGTTATTTTAATCCAGCAATTCTGTCATCTTCAAGAATAGCTTCGGTTTCCTGTTTTACTTTATCTAAAATTTCTTTTAAATCTCCGTTTACATTAATTTTTTTATCTGTAAGCATATTTAAAATGGCTTTGTCTTGTGCGCGACCTCTTAACATGGCTGCTCTATAACCGATATTTTCATTAAAAGTTACTAACGAATATTTTGAAGAATAGTCATCTGGAAACTCTTTTTCTAAAGCCATTTCCAATTTACGTTTTTCTTGGAAGATTGTTTGATTTACATGACCTTTCATTTCATGAAAATTATCAATAGCCAAATCGGCTATCGCATCGGTATCTTTTTTACGTGTTTTTTCATAAGCCTTAAGGATAGTTTCCCAATCGCCTAAGTTTTGATCTAAAATAGCGTCAAACTCAACAACATCTTCAAATGAAGCATTCATACCTTGTCCGTAAAACGGAACAATAGCATGTGCTGCGTCTCCCATTAAAAGGGTATTGCCTTTATAATGCCAAGGCGAACATTTTACTGTACCTAATGGTGCTGTTGGGTTTTGGAAAAAGTCACCTGTAAGATTTGGCATGAGTTCTAAAGCATCGGGAAATTCTTTTTTGAAGAACTTCATGACATTATCTTCAGTTTTTAAATTATTAAAATTGTATTCACCTTCATCATAACTTAAAAAAAGTGTAACAGTAAAACTACCATCTAAATTTGGTAATGCTATCAGCATAAAATTACCACGAGGCCAAATATGCAGTGCGTTTTTAGATGCTTTATAATCTCCATTTTCTTTAGGTAAAATACTAAGTTCTTTATAACCATGAGTTAAATACTCTTGAGAAAAACTAAATAAGAACTTCTTGCCTAAATAATAACTTTTTCGCATTGCAGAACCCGCACCATCTGTAGCTATAATAACATCTGCATCTTCAATAAACTCATCTTCGGTGTCGTACTCTTTGAATAATGCTGTAGTTTTTTCAAAATCAACCGATTTGCATTTTTTATTGAAATATAGACTTACGTTTTTGTGTTTCTCAGCTTCATCTAAAAGTAAGGCGTTGAGTTCACCACGTGAAATAGAATTAATATATTCTTGATCTCTGCCACTATAATTTGATTGAAAAGTATTGCCATGTGCATCATGAATCATTCTACCATTCATAGGTATGCATAGTGCTTCTACTTTGTCTTCTAAACCGACTAATTTTATGGCTTTGTTACCTCGATTTGAGAATGCTAAGTTTATAGAACGACCTGCACTAATGTCTACTTTTCGTAAATCTGGACGCATTTCGTAAACCGAAACGTTGTAGCCTCTTTGCCCTAATCGTAACGCTAGTAAAGACCCGCAAAGCCCTGCTCCAATAATAAGTATGTTTTGTTGTTTATCCATTCAAAATAGCTTTCAATTTTTCAACTAACCTAAATACATCTTCAAAAGAATTATAAAGGGGAACAGGAGCACATCGTATAACATCCGGTTCGCGCCAATCACTAATTATTCCAATTTCAGTTAATTTATTGTGTAATGTTTTATCAGCGTTTTTAACTTGTATAGATAACTGGCAACCGCGTTCATTAGGGTTAATTGGTGTGATAATTTTAATCGAGTCTTCTCCTAATTGGTTTAGTAAAAACTCAAAATAGCCTGTTAGTTTTTTTGATTTAGTGATTAGTTTATCAATACCAACTTCATTAAACATATCTAAAGAAGCTTTTATGGCGGCCATAGATAAAATAGGCGGATTACTTAATTGCCAACCTTCTGCTCCTGGCAGTTGGTCGAACTCATCACGCATATTAAAGCGGGTTTGTTTGTTATGGCTCCACCATCCTGTAAATCGGTTTAAATCTTTATTATGTGCATGCCGTTCATGTATGAAACAACCAGCTAAACTTCCAGGGCCGGAATTTAAATATTTATAGGTGCACCAAACAGCAAAATCTGCTCCGGAATCATGTAAATTTAATGCAACATTTCCTGCACCATGAGCACAATCAAAACCTACGTTACATCCATGTTTATGTCCTAATTCTGTGATACGTTTTAAATCAAAAAACTGACCTGTATAATAATTAACACCACCAATCATAATGAGTGCGATGTCATTGCCGTGTTCTTCGAGAATAGATTCTAAATCTTCATAATTCAATAACTCTTTTCCTTTTCTAGGTTTCCAAAGAACTAATCCTTCCTTGTCATCAAATCCATGATGCCTTAGTTGCGATTCAACAGCATATTTGTCAGATGGAAAAGCATCACTTTCAATAAGTATCTTGTATCGTGTTTTGGTGGGTTTGTAAAATGATACCATCATGAAGTGCAAATTTGCAGTGAGCGTATTCATAACGATCACTTCAATAGGTTTTGCACCTACTACTTTTGCCATGCTTTCAGTTAAAAACTCATGATAAGTTAACCAAGGGTTTTTTGCTTCCAAATGACCTTCTACACCAAAATTGGCCCAATCTTCAAGCTCTTGATTCACATAAGCTTTAGTTTGCTTAGGTTGTAGTCCAAGTGAATTACCAGTCATATAAATCCACGGATTTCCTTGTTTGTCTTTTGGAATGTGAAACTGACTTCGGTAAGTTTTTAGTTCATCATTTTGGTCTTCTTGTAAAGCATATTCTAGACCTAATTTATAGTCGGACAAGGTGAGTTAGTTTTCGGTTTCTAACAAAAATAAGAATTATAAAGTTAGTAATGAACACTAAGAACAGAAGTTTAAAAGGCGTCTATTTTTTAGTGAATTTAAAATAAAGTTAAGGATATGGTTGAAATAAAAGAATATTCAAGCGGAGAAACGAAGGTAGTTTAGGGGGCTGAAGAGTGTACTCATTCTGCAATTTGTGCTAAAGGATTAACAGGGGTATTTCGACCCAGTTTGAAACCGTAGATTGAAATAGATACGGCTAAAAAACAAGTTAAATAATGCGCGTCTGGTGCGTTGCGTTATTGCATGAATGCTTTATTTGATTTTTACATTAGTAAAATTTAAATTCCAGTTTCCTTTAGCCTTTTTATGATCTAAGGCTATTTTAACACCATTAAAATCTTGATAATTCTCAAAAGTTGTAATCACTGAAGGTTCTTTTTGATTTGCTTTTCTAAAAATCCATTCTTTAATTAAAAAATCATTATCGTAATAAATATCATAAGCATCACCAGGGGTATAACCACCTTCATTAGGGTATGTAACAGTGATTCTATGGAGTTGAGTTTTACTAACAGGAGCTTCCTCCTTGATGCCTTCAGAAATTGTTATGCTTTCATCCCAAATTAACTGAAAAGGAACTAATAACCAATATTTATCATTTATAAAACCACTATCAGTTTTTGTGAGTGTAGAATCTATGATACTTCGGTTGTAGTTTATGGTATCTTTTTTACTTAAAGCCATGACTTCATTGGCTTTTGGTTTCCAAACCCATGAACGTTCAAAATGGCTACTATCTTCATCAACATTAAAAGTAAATTGAATTTCAGAAACCTGTTTCCAGTTTTCAAAACCGTGAGCGTTGGCTATTTTTTCTGCTATTGAAATCTCTTTTTCTGGCTGTTTTGTTTCAGATTTTTGTTTGCAGTTAAATAAAAGTAATCCTATAAAACTGATATAAATGAAGTTTTTCATAATTTAGATTTTCACAAAGATATAATTTGAAGATGATTAACAATGATAATTATTTTGATATAAATAAAGCCACTTGGAACGACAAAGTAAAAGTACATGCTAAAAGTGATATGTATGATTTGGAAGCGTTTAAAACTGGTAAATCGTCTTTAATGTCCTATGAATTAGAAGCTTTAGTAGATGTTTCTGGGAAGTCGTTATTGCATTTACAATGTCATTTTGGACAAGATACGTTGAGCTGGAGTAGGATGGGAGCCAAATGTACTGGAATCGATTTAAGTGATGAAGGGATTAAACTCGCCCAGAATTTAAATGACGAATTAAAACTTGACGCTGAGTTTATTTGCTGTAATGTGTTAGATACGTCTAAATATGTTAAAGATACTTTTGATATTGTCTTTACAAGCTACGGAGTTATTGGTTGGTTGCCAGATTTAAAACCGTGGGGTAAAATGATTGCAGAGCGATTAAAAAAAGGAGGAACATTTTTTATGGCTGAATTTCATCCCATAGTATGGATGTTTGATTATTTAGACGATAAACCTATTATGAAATATGGTTATATGCAAGACGAAGTTATTTATGAAGAGTACGAAGGCACTTATGCTGATGAAACATCAAAAATGTTAAGTAAAGAATATGGCTGGAATCATGGTATAAGTGAAGTTGTTAACGCCTTAATTGAAGCTGGATTGCATATAGAGTATCTTAAAGAATTTGATGAAAGTCCCTATGATGTTCTACCAAATTTAGTTAAAACAGATTCTGAAATGTTTACAACAGAAGAAAAATTGTATCCTTTAATTTTTACCTTGAAGGCTTCGAAGTTTTTGTATTAATAGCGTTTTTTTGTTTTGGAATGGTTAGCTAATTTTTGAAACAAGACGAGCATGATTGCGCCATAAGTTAGTGTGTTTCTTTCAATAATTCCTTAGGGAATTTCGATTTAAATCGATTCAATCTAGGAATTGATACTGCTCTTATGTAGCTATTATTTGGGTGTAGTTTTTCATAATCTTGATGATAATATTCAGCAACCCAGAATTTTTGAAACGGATAGACTTCAGCTGAGATTTTGACTCCTAGTTTTTTGGCTAAAGCTGTTTTTTTCTTTAAAATAATTTGTTTCTGTTCCTCATTTTGGTAAAAAATAATTGAACGGTATTGCGAGCCTCTATCGTTTCCTTGTCCGTTTACTTGTGTCACATCCTGTGATGCAAAATACACATCAATCAAGGTTTCAAAACTCACCATTTTAGGGTCATAAATAATTTCTACAGCTTCTGCGTGACCTGTTCTACCTGTATTACTTGATGCGTAAGTTGGGTTTTCTGTATGTCCGCCAGAATATCCCGAAATAGATTCCTCTACACCTTTCAGGCTTTCATAAACGGCTTCAACACACCAAAAACAACCACTTGCAAAATAGGCTCTTGCTTTTCCGTTTTTTATTGGAACTTCAATGGGTTCAGAATTTATTACGGCTTCTTGTTCTTTTTTTGTTTGTGCGGAATTTTGGCAACTAAAAAATAGGGCTAATGCTAATAAAGGGATGATACGTTTCATGTGTTTGTATTTTTCTTTTTACTATAGACGTTTAAAAATACGAAACTTTAAATTAAAACACATGTTTTGTCTTTATGCAAAACGAACCAAAAGATCATATCGATCAGAGGAAATTACTAAAGGATCATTCGCTTTCTAAATTTCTCGTTTAAAGCTGTGCTTTGCGAATCTATTCCTCCGCTTTTTATTTTTGCTGATGGACCATTTCGATACTTTCGGAAATTAGGATGTAATTTTTTGATAGGTTTTGTTTGATAACGATTTTGATTTATGTTTTAACGGGTGTGTATTCCCATAATAGTGTAATGCTTAGATTATTTAGTATAAAAAAAAAGCCTTCAAAAAAATGAAGGCTCTTAAATTTATGATGAAAAATAATCTATAGTTTAGAAAACATTTTTTCTATTTTTGTTCTTTGTTCCTCTGCTAAAGCAGCATCAACTAAAATTCTACCACTATGTTCATCGGTAATAACTTTTTTACGAGAAGCAATTTCAACTTGAACTTGTGGTGGGATAGTAAAGAAAGAACCACCAGCAGCACCTCTTTCAATTGGTACAACCGCTAAACCGTTTTTTACGTTAGTTCTAATTCTTGTGTAAGCAGCAACTAAACGAGCTTCAATTTGCTTTTTATATTCATCAGATTTCCCTATTAAGGCTTGTTCCTCTTTTTCAGTTTCAGCTAAAATAGCATCTAATTCACTTTTTTTGTGTTTTAAATGTGTTTCACGTTCTTTTAAACGTTCTTTAGTTTCAGCAACCACTTCTTTTTTCTGCTCAATTTGAACTTTAAATTCTTTGATATGCTTATCAGCTAATTCAATTTCTAACTCTTGAAATTCAACTTCCTTTGTTAAAGAATCAAATTCTCTGTTATTTCTAACATTCTTTTGTTGCTCAGCATATTTTTTCATTAAAGATTTTGATTCTTCAATCAAATTCTTTTTGCTAGTAATATCGTTATCAATTACTTCTAAGTTAGAAACAAGTTTTTCTAATCTTATATTTAATCCAGCAACTTCATCTTCTAAATCACGAACTTCTAAAGGAAGTTCTCCACGAACATTTCTAATTTCATCTATACGAGAATCGATGAGTTGTAAATCGTATAATGCTCTTAGGCGATCTTCAACAGTTACTTCTTTCTTTTTAGCCATATTTTAAAAATACTTAACAGGATTGGTATTTATCTTTGATAAAATGACTGCAAAATTAGTAATTTTTTTTGTAAGATATGCTACTAAAAGGTTTTTTGTGAATTGCTCACTTTCATAATGACCAATATCTGCTAAGAGGATGCTGTTTTCCGAAGTGAAAAAATCGTGATATTTTAAATCGGCAGTAACAAAAGCATCAGCACCAGAAGCTTTAGCAGCCTGAATTGCAAAACTACCTGAACCTCCTAAAACAGCAACTTTTTTTATGTTTTTATTTAAAAATGAAGAGTGTCTTATGCATTCTGTATTCATTTTAGTTTTTAGGTGATTTAAAAAGCTAGATTCATCCATGACGTCTTCAAATTCGCCAATCATGCCCAAGCCAATATTTTGATTTTTATTTTCTAGGGTAGTCACTTCATAAGCGACTTCTTCGTAAGAATGCGTATTGAAAAGTGTTTTAAGTACCTGCGATTCTATATGTTTGGCGTAGGTAACTGTAATTTTTGTTTCATTTTCAGTATGTGTTTTGCCTTTTTGACCTTTTGTTGGGTTGGAATCTTCGTTACCTTTAAAGGTGCCATAGCCCTCAACATTAAAACTACAATCTGAATAATTCCCTATGCTACCTGCACCAATTTTAAATAATGCTGTTCGTAATGCCTTTGCTTCATTTTTTGGTACATATGTGGTTAACTTTTTTATGGTTTCACTTTGCGGAATTAAAATAGTTTTATTTTTTAATTCTAGTTGGTTGCAAATCATATTGTTTACGCCTTGCAACGCATTATCAAGTGCAGTATGGATACTAAAAATAGCTATATCATGTTTAATGGCTTTCATGACCACACGCTCAACATAATTTTTGCCAGTTAGTTTTTTCAACCCTTTGAAAATGATAGGATGGAAGCTTACAATTAGGTTACAGTTTTCTTTAATAGCTTCGTCAACAACAGCTTCAAGCGTATCTAGAGTGACTAAAACACCTGTGACTTGCTGAGACTTATTACCAACTAACAAACCAACATTATCAAAATCTTCGGCATAAGCTAAAGGAGCCAGTTCTTCTAAATGATTTATGACGTCTTGTACAATCATACTTATATTTGTTTGCTTCAAAGATAAAATATTATACTTTCGCTATGATGAAAATATTTAGATTCATGTTATTTCCAATTATGCCCATTTATTATTTTGTTACTTGGTCACGAAATAAGTTATACGATTTGGGTATTAAGAAATCTGTTTCTTATGGTTTTCCTGTGATTTGTGTTGGTAACTTAAGTACGGGTGGTACCGGAAAAACCCCTATGATTGAATACTTAATTCATCTTTTAAAAGCTGATTATAAAGTAGCCACATTGAGTAGAGGTTATAAAAGAAAAACAAAAGGTTTTCAGTTGGCAGATAAAAACGCTACTGCTGAAACAATTGGGGATGAGCCTTTTCAGTTCTATTCTAAATTTAGAAATGAAATTTTAGTAGCCGTTGATGCAAATAGGTGCGACGGCATTCAAAGTTTACTACATGAAAATCCAGAAGTTATTCTGTTGGATGATGCGTATCAGCATAGAAAAGTAAAAGCAGGTTTTAATATTTTATTGACGACCTATAATAATCCATATTTTAATGATTTGGTTTTGCCAACAGGTAATTTAAGAGAACCTAAAGGCGGTGCTATTCGTGCCAATATTATTATGGTAACGAAGTGCCCAAACGATTTAAGTGATAATGAAAAAAGTAAGTATATAAAACGAATTCATCCAGAAAAACATCAACATGTTTTTTTTAGTTCCATAGCGTATTCAGATAGTTTATGTTCTGCTGAAGAAACTAAAGCAATTGATAAATTAGAATCGTTTACTTTAGTTACAGGAATAGCAAACTCAAAGCCGTTGGTTGATTTTTTAAGGAGTGAAAACCTAAATTTCGAACATTTAAATTTTAAAGATCATCATGATTTTACTGAAGAAGATATATCTACTTTAGAAAAAAAGGAATTAATCGTTACTACTGAAAAAGACTTTATGAGGTTGAAACAATACGAATCATTAAAGGGTAAACTTTTTTATTTACCAATTACAGTAATCATTGATGAAGCTTCAAAAATGAATCAACTAATAAAAGATTTTGTAAACTCCTAGCTTAGGACGATTGACTTTTACCAGCTAATGCATTATAAAGTTTTTTCTCAAACTCCTCTTGCTTGAATGGTTTTGGAATAATATCTGTAAAACCAGCCTCTTCAAACTCATGCATTTTATCTTCAATAGTAACCGCAGTAAGTGCAAAAATAGTCAGTTTTTTATCAAACGATCTTATTATTTTTGTGGCTTCAATACCGCTTATTCCTGGCATGTGAATATCCATCAATATAATATTGTAATTATTGTTTTTTATCAATTCAACAGCGTCTTCGCCATTATCAACGATATCACACTTAAGATTCATTTTAGTTAAAATCTTTTTGGTAATCATTTGGTTGATTTTGTTGTCTTCAACAATCAAGATTTTAACTTGAGATAAATCTAGATCACTAGCATTACCCTCGAAATAAGTGACTTTTTTCTCCTCGGCTTCTTTTATGTTTGTGTATTCTAAAGGTATTTCAAAATAGAAGGCAGTACCTTTTTCTAATTCACTTTTTACGTAAATTTTTCCTTTTAAAATATCGATTAATCCTTTTACAATAGATAGCCCTAAACCAGTGCCGCCATATTTACGGTTAATTTGAATAGATCCTTGAGAGAAACTTTCAAACATGTGGTCTTGTTTCTCTTGGCTAATACCAATACCATTATCTTCAACCTCAAAACGTAAAGTGTATGTTTTACCTTCTTCTTCAATTTTATAAACACGTATCCAAATATCTCCATCTTTAGTAAATTTAATTGAGTTACCAATTAAATTAATAAGAATTTGAGAAATCTTCAACTGGTCAGCAATAAAATTTTGTGGTAAATCTTTATCAAATTCAAAGTGAATTTTGACGTTGTTATCTTGAGCTGAATTAGCAAGTGCTAAAACAATATTGTTTATTTTCTTTTTTAAGTTGAAAGACTCTGGTTCAATATCAACTTTGTTGGCTTCAATTTTATTTATTTGAAGAATATCATTTATAAAAGTTAAAAGGTAATCTCCTGAAAACTTAAGCGATTTTAAATGTTGAACTTGCTCTGGTTTTGGGTTTTCATCTAATAGCATATTGCTTATACCCGTTACCGCATATAGGGGTGTCCGTAATTCGTGTGTTACTGTTGATAAGAAATTAGCTTTAGTTTTCGATGCTAATTCTGCTTTCTCTTTGGCAATAATAAGCTCTCCATTCTTTTTATGAAGCATATTATTAGTCTTTAGCCTAATGTTATTGTTTTTATAAAGCGATAAAGTTAAAAGCGATAAAATAGTAATTAAAGCCACACTTAAAATTGATATTAATGTGCCTAAATTTTTATCGTCTTCAGCTTTTTCTAATTTTTGAACAACCTCTTTGTTTTTCTCAATTTCTTCATTTAATCGAAATTGAGTGTCTTGATTTCTTGAAGAATTAATCCGAGTTAAACCTCGTATTGAATCAGAAAGCTTTAAGTGAGCATTTAAATAATTTCTAGAAAGTTTATGTTCCTCTAAACCAAAGTATAAATTACTTGTAACTTCATACCCTTCATTAAGAATGTTTGTAAAACTATTAGTTCTTGCTATTTGTAATCCACTAAGAGCCACCTCTAAGGCTTTTTCTTTGTTTCTTAGTTTATCATAAATTTTAGCATGATTTATTAAAGCATCACTCTGTATTTTTAAATAATCATATTTCTTAGCAATAGCTAGAGATTGCTCGACAACATCTCTGGCTTTTTTGTAATTTTTTAACTGGTAACAAGTTTTACCTTCACATAATAATGTTTCAGCTAATTCTTCATTTAAATCTTCTTCTTCAAATTTAGATTTAGCTGCGGTATAAGAATCTAGAGCTGAATAATAATCTTCTTTAGCTAAATAAATATCTCCAAAGGTTTTGTAAGAGCTTCCTAGGTTAACATTGTCGTTTATAATACGTTGAATTTCTATTGCTTTGTTTAAAGATTTAATGGCTTTGTCTAACTCTTCAAAAATAAGCTCTAATCTTCCTTTTTTAGCATAGATAATACCCAGAATTTTTTTGTTATCTGCCTTGTCAGCAATCTCTAGAGCTTCGTCAAGGTTTACTTTAGCTTTATAATAATTGAAGTTTTCTAACTCCGTTTGCGATTGAGCAATACGGTAGTTTATATTATTTTGTACTAATTCAGGATCTTCATCAATAGCTTTCTGAGCAAAAGCAGTGATACTGATTAGTATAAAAACAATAAATATGAAGTTCTTAATTTGGGACATTGTCATTTATTCTTGCTGACAAATATAATTATTTTATCGATAAAAGACACTTTTTTTCCGACAAATAACATAATAAGTCAATTATTCTTTGTGAATAGCCTGTTTCGTTATCATACCAACCTATAATTTTTACCATATTTCCAATTACAGATGTCATTTGTGAATCGAAAATACAAGAATGCGGGTTTCCAACAATATCTATAGAAACAATTGGGTCATCAGTATATTCTAGAACACCCTTATAATTGCTCTGAGAAGCTTTTTTAAATGCATTATTAATTTCTTCTATCGAAACCGTTTTTTTTACATTTAAAGTAATATCAGTTAAAGAGCCGTTTATAACGGGCACTCTAATGCCGCAACCACCAATCACTTCTTCAAGTTCTGGAAAAATTTTAGTAAGTGCTTTTGCGGCCCCAGTAGTTGTTGGGACTATAGATTGACTTGCTGCTCTAGACCTTCGTAAATCGCGATGTGGTTGATCATGTAAACTTTGGTCGGTAGTATAGGAGTGAACAGTGGTAATATATGCTTGATTAATACCACAAAGCTCGTTAATGATCTTAATCATTGGTGCCGCATTATTCGTGGTACACGACGCATTAGAAATTATAGTTTCTGTTCCATCAAGACTATCATCATTAACGCCTAAAACTATCGTTTTAATATCATCTTCAAGAGCAGGAACGCTTAATATAACTTGTTTCGCTCCATTATTTATATGATGTTGTAATTCTGAAGATAATTTGAATTTCCCAGTAGATTCAATAACAAAATCAATGTTAAAAGGTGTCCAGTTTATATCTTTTGGATGTTTTTGATTTAAGAGCTGAATACTTCTTTTGTTAACAATAATATGATTTTCGGTATGCGATACTTCTCCATTGAAAATGCCATGTACACTATCATATTTGAGTAAATGACTCAAAGTTTTAGCATCTGCTAAATCATTGATAGCAACAACTTGAATGTTTTTATGGTTTTGAAGTAATCTAAAAACACGTCTGCCTATTCTACCAAAACCATTGATAGCAACATTGATCATGATTAGTTTATATGTTTTTGTGCTTTATAAGAGGACCTTACTAATGCACTACTTTCTACATGACGAAATCCTAATTCTAAACCAATTTCTTCATATTCTTTAAATTGGTCTGGATTTATAAAATGTTTCACTGGTAAGTGTTTTTTACTTGGTTGAAGGTATTGTCCAATAGTAACGACATCAACATCATTAGCTTTTAAATCGTGAAGTGTTTCGATAACTTCTTTTCTGGTTTCTCCTAAGCCAAGCATAATTCCTGATTTCGTTCGTCTTTGTCCTTGTTGTTTTAGGTGTTTTAAAACGCCCATGCTTCTGTCATATTGCGCTTGAATTCTAACTTCACGAGTTAAACGACGTACGGTTTCAATATTGTGTGATACGACTTCTGGAGCCACATCAATAATTCTATCTATATGTTTTTCAATGCCTTGAAAATCTGGAATAAGGGTCTCAAGAGTTGTTTCAGGATTCATTCTTCTAACAGCTTTAACAGTTTCTGCCCACATAATGCTTCCCATATCTTTTAAGTCATCTCGATCAACACTAGTTAAAACCGCATGTTTAATTTGCATGATTTTTATAGATCGTCCTACTTTTTCGGGCTCATCCCAATCTACCGTTTCTGGTCGCCCAGTTTTTACACCACAAAATCCGCAAGAGCGCGTGCAAACATTACCAAGAATCATAAATGTAGCGGTGCCTTCTCCCCAACATTCTCCCATATTAGGGCAACTTCCAGAAGTACAAATAGTATTTAGATTGTATTTGTCAACTAAACCTCTAAGTTCTGTGTATTTTTTTCCTGTTGGAAGTTTAACACGTAGCCATTTTGGTTTAGGTGCGCGTTCTGGTAATATATTTGAAGCAGTTTCGGTATTCATAGATCTAAAATATAGGTTGCAAAGATACGAAGTATTCTTTTAAATAACCTTAAAGTGTAGTGAGGTACCAAATACTAAATCCTATTAAAAAAGCAATACCTAATATACTTAAAACATGCAGCGATTTCGATGGTTGCCATTCTTTAGGAGTGTGTTTGCTCGAAATTAATTTATAATTAATAATAGCATAAAAAGGAGCTGTTATAAATGATAAAATTGTGGCTATTTTAATTAGTAATCCCATTTCTGACTCTAGCAAGAAAAAGATACAAATGGTACCTAAAGTAAGCACCGCAATCCAAAATATATAATTGAATTTTGTCGCTTTATTAAAAAGTAATTGTGTTGTTTTCGCCATGGCTCTAGGTGAAGCGTCTAATGTGGTTAAAGTGGTACTAAACATGGTAGTGAATGCTGCAATACCAATTATTATGTAAGCCCAATCTCCAAGGCTCGTGGTATACATTTTAATTAATTGCCCAGAAAAAACACCAGCTTTATTACTGAAGGTTTCTCCACTATTAAACATGACTAAAGTTCCTAAAAGTACAAATCCAATACCTAAAATTATGGTTCCAATATAGCCCACGTTAAAATCAAATAGTGCTGACTTAGTCGTGTATGATTTGGTTTCGTTATTTTTTTCAATAGACCATAGAGACTGCCATACTGCAATGTCTAAAGGTGCCGGCATCCAGCCCATAAATGCAATTAAAAAGGCGATTTCTAAACTATTTTCAGGTAGCACCTGTTTAAAAGATAGTGTGTTAGTATTATTAAATAAAGCCATACTTACTGCTGCTAAAGTGCTAATAGTTAGCGTGATGATAATTATTTTTATCAACCTATCTAATAGTTTATACTTCCCAAAAATCAATAGACTTAAGCATATAGCCAGAATAATAACTGTCCATAATCTAATACTAATAAAATCTCCAAATAGCGATGATGCTAAACCTGCCGTAACTATAGTTACGGCTGTTTGAATAGTGAATATAGTCGCTAAACTTATAATGAAATAAACCGTTAAGACACCTTTTCCTAGTTTTAAATAACCTTCCAATAAACTTTCTCCTGTAGCAGTAGCATAACGAGGGCCGAATTGAAAAAATGGATATTTAAATAAGTTTACTAAGAGTAATGCCCATATTATACCTAAACCAAAATCAGCCCCCGCACGTGTAGATTGCACGAGGTGTGAAACTCCTATAGCTGCACCGGCAAATAATAATCCTGGACCAAAGTTTTTAAGTTTAGTAATCATTTACTTTTCTCTAATAATTTCAGCTAATAATTTTTTTGCTCTAAGTAATTTTACTTTAACGTTATTTATTGGTTCTTTTAGTTCTTTGGAAATTTCTTTATAACTAAACTCTTGAAAATAGCGTAAGTTTATAACCTCTTGATAATGAGGTTTTAGTTTTTTAATATCGCGAAGTAGTTTGGCTAAATGTTGCTCAGTAATCAGCTTGTCTTCGGGTGAAGGCGATTCATCTAAAACCTGAAACATGTCTCGGTCATTTTTTGAAATAACTTGAATAATTGAATTTTTTTCTTTCCGCAATAAATCAATATGAATGTTTTTTGAAATAGTAATTAGCCAAGTTTTGAACGTGTACTTTTCATCAAAGGTTTCAATTTTATCAAATGCTTTTGAGAATGTTTGAATGGTGATATCTTCCGCATCATTTTCATTATGAGTACGTTTTAACTGAAAACCATAAACATTATCCCAGAAAACATCTAATAAATAATTAAATGCTTTTTGGTCATTTTTTTTTGCACGCGAAATCGCTTCCTCTATTTCCAATGGTTAGGTTTTGAGATAAGATTGTTTATAAAGATAGTTAATTGTAAAATAATTAGAAAAATTTCAAGGAAAGGAAGGAAGACTAATAAATCTGTTTCACCTAGCTTTTTTGAAGAAACTCCAAATATTGTATACTGTAAAACAATTCGAAAAATGAATAAGCCTAAAACCAGTTGCCAGTTGAATAATGATGCAAAAAGTATTAATGCAAATAACCAAAACAATAGATTCGAAATGTATAAAAGTGTTAGCAGGACTTTATGCCTAATCTTATAATGTTTCGCTGTTGAAATGTGACGTCTTTTTTGCTTAAACCATGCTTTAAATGTTGTTTTTGGAGTAGATTCTGTAAAACTGTCTTTTGAAAAACATATAGTCGTGTTATTTTTAGTAGCTATTTGATTTATAAATAAATCATCATCCCCTGAACGTACTTTTATATGGTTAATAAATCCATTGGCATCAAAGAATTCTTTTTTGGTATAAGCCAGATTTCGTCCAACTCCCATATATGGTAGGCCTGATTTAGCAAATGAAAAATAATTTACAGCAGTTAGCAGAGTTTCAAAACGAACCAATTTGTTTAAAATAGAATTTTTAATTTTTGAATAGGCGCCATAACCCAAAACAATAGATTTTGAATTACTAAAATTGGCGCTCATTTCTTTTATCCAATATTTAGATACAGGTTTGCAATCAGCATCAGTAAATAAAAGAAAGTCGTTTTTTGCGGCTTTTATCCCAAGCGTTAGTGCATATTTTTTGTTTCCCCAAAAAGCTTCATTACTTTTAACATCTACAATCTTTATATTATTCTGTAATTTTGAAAAATGATGAATAATATCTAAAGTATCATCTTTTGAAGAATCATTAATCACAACAATTTCAAAATCCGGATACTCTTGCTCTATGATTGCAGTTAGGAATTTTTTTAAATTTTCGGCTTCGTTTTTAGCACAAATAATAACAGAAATAGCAATATTTTTTGAAGCCACCTTTTTCTGCCTTGAAAAAGCAAATTTCCCGAACAAAAAAACATAAAATAAAACTTGAATAATAACTACAGCTATAAATCCGTAGAATAAAAAATCAAGAAAACCCATATAGTGTTATGAATGTTTTGGTTCGTTACAATCACTAAATTGATCTGGAGTTTTTCCACAAAAACCACAAGTTTCACCATCTTTATTAATCATGGGGTTTTGACTTGCACAAGTTCCTGCAAATTTACCGTCTTTTTTTGCCCAAATTTTAATAGCAATCCCTGCTATACCTAATCCTAAAAGCACTATGGTTATTAAAAAAAGTTTCATCTAGAGTTTGTAATTATTTATGCAAAGATATGATTTTAGTTACTAAAATTTAGAAGAAACACTACGTAAACTTATGTGACTATTTAACTTTTTAGGGTCTAAAAAGTTAATTATCTATATGTTTATTATTCTAATCAATTAAAATTATTTAATTATGAAAAAATTATTCGCAGAGTTTTTTGGAACCTTTTGGCTTGTTTTTGGGGGTTGTGGTAGTGCTGTTTTTGCAGCCGGTTATCCAGATTTAGGAATTGGCTTGTAGGCGTGGCATTAGCCTTTGGTCTAACGGTTTTAACTATGGCTTACGCTGTTGGTCATATTTCTGGAGGTCATTTTAACCCAGCTGTTTCATTAGGTTTATGGGCCGGTGGAAAGTTTGAAGCTAAAAATTTAGTAGGTTATATTATCGCTCAATTAGTAGGAGCTGTGGCGGCTGCAGGAGCTTTATATTTGATTTTAACGAATAAATCTGATTTTGTTACTATTAGCGGTTTTGCTGCAAATGGATATGGAGATTTGTCACCAGATGGATATTCTATGACTGCCGCTTTAATTGCAGAGTTTTTGTTAACTATGTTTTTCTTGTTAATAATATTAGGTAGCACGAATTCAAGAGCACCTAAAGGTTTTGCACCTATTGCTATTGGTTTAGGTTTAACTTTAATACACCTAATAAGTATTCCAATAACAAATACGTCTGTTAACCCTGCGCGTTCAACTAGTCAAGCATTATTCGCTGGAGGTGAATTTACGGGACAATTATGGTTGTTTTGGGTTGCTCCAATTGCTGGTGCTATAGTTGCTGGATTTATCCACAAAACCTTATTTGATAAAGAATAGTTACTGTTTAATATAATTAGAAAAGCCTCAATTTACTGAATAAAATGAGGCTTTTTGTTTTATTGATAAAATCTTATTGTAAACTAATTTGTGCTACAGAATTTTGCATTGATGCAATAACATTTCCGCCTTTAGGTTCAATAGTAATACTTAATGCAAGTGCATCTTCCATGTAAGGA
>NZ_CAJQQI010000141.1 GCF_905480415.1 uncultured Algibacter sp.
TTATTGAAATCTCTAAAAGGATCTTCACTAATAAGTAACGCTTTACCCACTGGACATTCTACTTCTTTATTTATAAGAACAATGGTAGCAGCGGAATCTAAAGCTTTTCCATAGTATTTCGGATGATCAACAAAAACAATATCTCCTGGTTCTACAACATGAATTTCGTTCATGCCTAAAACCTGAAAATCAGAAGCACCAACAAACTTACAATCTACTAAGTCTGCTATTTGCTTTAAAGTATGTGGTTTAGGGAACTTCAAAAATGACTATTTAACACGTTCTTTATAAGTTCCTTTTGCTGTTTCGATTTTAATTTTATCACCTTCATTTATAAATAACGGTACATTAACCTCTGCACCTGTTTCCATAGTTGCAGGTTTCGTGGCATTTGTGGCTGTATTTCCTTTTACGCCAGGTTCAGTATGCGTTACCTCTAAAATAACACTAGCTGGCAAATCAACAGATAATGGTGAATTATCTTCAGTGTTTATTAAAACCGTTACGACTTCACCTTCTTTCATTAATTTAGGATTATCTAAAGCCGCTTCTAGCAAACGGATTTGAGAATAATCAGCTTCATTCATAAAATGATAAAACTCTCCATCATTATATAAATATTGAAATTTATGCGTTTCTACACGTACATCCTCCAATTTATGTCCTGCAGAAAACGTATTATCTAGTACTTTTCCACTAGTTACACTTTTCATTTTTGTTCTCACAAATGCAGGTCCTTTACCTGGTTTGACGTGTAAAAATTCTATTACTTTGTAAATATCATTGTTGTACCGTATGCATAATCCATTTCTAATGTCGCTTGTCGTTGCCATATAATTAATTTGATTTGAAATATCCTTTCATAATACCTCGATGAGAATTTTTAATAAACTGAAGAATTTCATCACGCTCTGGAGTAGCCTGCATTTCAGCTTCAATAATTTCTGCAGCTTGTGTATTATTATAATTTTTTTGATACAGTATTCTGTATATATCTTGAATTTCTCTAATTTTTTCTGTTGAAAACCCTCTACGTCTAAGTCCTACTGAATTAATTCCAACGTAACTTAAAGGTTCACGAGCTGCTTTTACAAATGGTGGTACATCCTTTCGAACTAAAGAACCTCCAGTTACAAAAGCATGATTTCCTATTGAAACAAATTGATGAACCGCAGTCATACCTGCTAAAACAACATAATCGCCAACAGTAATGTGACCGGCTAACGTGCTGTTATTAGAAAAAATACAATTTTTACCTACTATACAATCGTGTGCAATGTGGCAATAAGCCATAATTAGACAATTATCGCCAATAATAGTTTTCATTCTATCAGTTGTACCTCTATTGATCGTAACACATTCTCTTATCGTGACATTATCACCTATTTCTACAGTTGTATCTTCATCATTATATTTTAAATCCTGTGGAACAGCGGAAATAACTGAACCTGGAAAAATATTACAATTCTTACCAATTCGAGCACCTTCCATGATAGTAACGTTGCTGCCAATCCATGTGCCTTCACCAATTTTTACATTGTTATGAATGGTTGTAAACGGTTCAATAACAACATTTTTCGCGATTTTTGCACCAGGATGTACATAAGCTAGTGGTTGGTTCATATTTATTTTACTTTTGAGATTTGAGCCATTAATTCAGCTTCGGCACATAATTTTCCATTAGTATAAGCATAACCCTGCATATGACATATACCCCGACGAATTGGAGTAATTAAAGAACACTTAAATATTAAAGTATCACCAGGCATTACTTTTTGCTTAAATTTAACCTTATCCATTTTCATGAAAAATGTTAAATAGTTTTCTGGATCTGGAACGGTATTTAAAACTAAAACCCCGCCCGTTTGCGCCATAGCTTCAACAATTAAAACTCCTGGCATTACTGGAGCTCCTGGGAAATGACCTTTAAAAAACTCTTCATTCATAGTCACATTTTTTGTAGCTATGACATGATTTTCGGTAAGCTCATAAACTTTGTCTATTAACAAGAACGGCTGCCTGTGCGGTAACATAGCCATGATTTGCATAACATCCATTAAAGGAGGTTGGTTTAAATCTATGTTAGGGACATTATTACGACGATCGTTCTTTATTATTTTTGATAATTTTTTTGCAAATTGTGTATTCACAAAATGGCCAGGTTTATTTGCAATAACCTTTCCTCTAATTCTAGTTCCAACAAGTGCTAAATCGCCTAAAACATCTAATAGTTTATGTCTTGCGGCTTCATTAGGATGATGCAACGTTAAATTGTCTAAAATACCATTTGGCTTAACTGCAATAGAATCTTTTTTGAAAGCTACTTTAAGCTTTTCCATGGTTTGAGAAGACAATGCCTTATCAACATAAACAATAGCATTATTTAAATCTCCACCTTTTATTAAACCATGTTCTAATAACATTTCAATTTCATGTAAAAAACTAAATGTACGTGAATCTGAAATATTCTTTTTAAAATCTGAAATTTTATTTAGCGTCGCATTTTGTGTTCCTAAAACTTTAGTTCCAAAATCTACCATAGTAGTAATTTGGTACTCTTTAGAAGGCATTACAAGAATTTCACTTCCAGTTTCTTCATCCACATAAGATACAATATCCGTAATAACAAACTCTTCCCTAAAAGCATCAAGTTCTACAACTCCTGCTTTTTCAATAGCTTCAACAAAAAACTTAGAAGACCCATCCATTATAGGAGGTTCAGCGGCATTAAGTTCTATTACAGCATTATCAATACCTAATCCAACCAATGCTGCAAGTACATGCTCAGATGTTTGAATAGTTACTCCATTTTTTTCTAAACAAGTACCTCGCTGTGTGTTTGTAACATAATTTGCATCAGCTTCTATTACAGGCTCTCCTTCTAAATCTACTCTTTTAAAAGAAAATCCAGAATTACTAGCCGAAGGCTTAAAAGTTAAGGTTACGTCTTTACCTGTATGTAAACCTACTCCTGTTAAAGAAATTTCCTCTTTTATAGTTTTTTGTTTGATATCCGTTTTAACTATTCCCATGTATTACTTCTCTAAGTCATTAATATTTTTAACAATAGTCGGCAAGTTTTTAAAATGAACATACGCCTTATTGTAGTCGCTTAATTTTATAGCTGGAGACCCTTGTAAGATTTCGTTGTCTTTCACATTTCTACCAATGCCTGATTGTGCTTGTATTCTAACATTATTCCCAATTGTTATATGTCCAGCAATACCAACTTGACCACCTATCTGGCAATTTTTTCCAATTTTAGTTGAGCCGGCAACACCAGTTTGTGCGGCTATCACCGTATTATTTCCAATTTCTACGTTATGTGCTATTTGTATTTGGTTATCGAGTTTTACACCGGCTCTAATAATGGTAGATCCTAGAGTAGCTCGATCAATAGTTGTGGCAGCACCTACATCAACAAAGTCTTCAATAATGACATTACCAATTTGAGGTATTTTACTGTAGCTCCCATCTTCATTAGGAGCAAAACCAAAACCATCAGCTCCTATAATAGCTCCTGCATTAATAACACAATTTTTACCTATTATAGTTTCAGAATAAATCTTAGCACCAGAAAAAACTATGGTATTATCATCTATTGTAGTATTATCTCCTACATAAGCGTTTGGAAATATTTTAACATTTTTACCTATAACAACATGCTCTCCTATATAGCTAAATGCTCCAATATATACGTCCTCACCATATTTTGAAGAATCAGAAATAAATGAAGGTTGTTCTACTCCAACCTTATTACCTTTAACTGAATCGTAATATTCTAGAATTTTTGAAAACGCTAAATAAGCATCATCAACTTTTATTAGCGTAGTTTTTAAGCCATTCTCAGGTTCAAAAGTTTTATTTACAATAGTAATAGAAGCTTCTGTAGTATAAATATGAGGTGTATACTTAGGATTTGCTAAAAAAGTTAGAGCACCTTCAAAGCCTTCTTCAATTTTAGCAAGTTTTGATACTTCAATATCAGGATTTCCAACGACATCGCCTTCTAATATTCCTGCTATTTGCTGTGCTGTAAATTTCACACTTTGAAAGTTAGATTTTGTTTTTTGTTTGATTGACGCAAAAATAGGAAAAATGTACTAAACCCGCATTACGCATTAGAAAATCTATTACATCTTAAAATTACTTCAAAATATAATGCTTCGCTGCTTTTAAAAATTGAACCGTAATAAGCGTAAGCTAAAACTTTAAAAGCCATATTTTATTGTAGTCTTAAACTTCATAATAACCATCTAATGTGCCATGTTAGTTAAAGTTAAACCTTAGGGTAACATATATAATATTTTGTAACTGGTGTTGATAACGCCTTAAGATTCAATTGGTCTGATGCTTTTACAATATCTTGAATTTTTCCAGACTTATGTAATATGTTTATGCGTTTAGCACTTAGTTGGTACGCTTGATTCGAAATATTTCCTGTGAATACAAAATATCTTGCCTCATCTTCTGAAATCTGATACTTAGTCATTATAGTTTCAATATGCTTCTTCAAACTACGTTCTTTAATTTTTTTATTTTTTAGTTTGATTTTAAGTAAGTTTCTATTAATTATCATCTCACTTAAATTACTTAGTACAAAATCGTCATGATGCTGCCATTGTTTCATTGCCGATATAATATCATAATCATCCAATTGTGAAAAGACTTCAAGCGTGTCATTTTTGAAATTGATAATAGATATTTTATTTTTCAAAAAATACATAAGAGCATCACTTGCTTGTAATTTATGTCCTAAATCATGCAATTCTTTTGCGCGTTTCAATACTCTAATGAGCAACTGTTCTGCAACTAAACCTGTTTTATGCAAATACACTTGCCAGTACATTAAGCGTCTAGCTATAATAAATTTCTCAACACTATATATGCCTTTTTCCTCAACAACAAGTTCATCATCAACTACATTCAGCATCGTTATTAAACGCTCGCTATTTATATTT
>NZ_CAJQQI010000142.1 GCF_905480415.1 uncultured Algibacter sp.
TTTAAAAGTTTTTGAATATCATGAAAATGAAGTCCAGTTGTTGGTTCATCGAAAATAAAAAGCGTATTATCTTTTTTGCTTCCTTTACCTAAAAACGAAGCGAGTTTAATACGTTGTGCTTCGCCACCAGAAAGGGTAGAGGAGCTTTGGCCTAAAGTCACATAGCCTAAACCAACATCTTGCAGCGGTTGTAGTTTGTTTTTTATTTTAGTTTGCTCAGTAGATTCAAAAAAGGCTATGGCATCATCAATAGTTAGATTAAGGATATCGTCAATATTCTTATCCCCAAAAGTGACTTCAAGAACTTCTTTTTTAAAGCGTTTTCCTTTACAAGTTTCACATTCTAAATGCACATCGGCCATAAATTGCATTTCAATAGTCACTTCACCTTCACCTTTACAAGTCTCACAGCGTCCGCCATCTACATTAAAAGAAAAATGTTTTGCTTGATAATTTCTAATAGTACTTAGTTTCTGTTTAGAGTACAAAGCACGAATATCATCATAGGCCTTTATATAAGTCACAGGATTTGATCTAGACGACCTTCCTATTGGGTTTTGGTCAACAAATTCAATATGACTTATGTTGCTAAAATCACCTTCTAAAGCCGTAAATTGTCCCGGTTTATTACCAAAATCAGTTAATTTTTTTTGAAGTGCAGGGAATAATATTTTTTTAACTAAGGTGCTTTTTCCACTTCCAGAAACACCGGTAATAACCGTAAGCATGCCTAACGGAAAGCTAACATCTATATTTTTAAGGTTGTTCTCTCTAGCTCCAACAATATCAATATGATATTTTGACGTTCTTCTAGTTTTTGGAACTTCAATTTTTAGATCTTCATTTAGATATTTAGCCGTTAACGAGTCTGAAGCTAAAATATCCTTATAATTACCTTCGGCCACGACATGACCTCCTAAGGTTCCAGCCTCTGGGCCGATATCTATAATGTAGTCTGCAGCTTTCATAATATCTTCATCATGCTCAACCACAATAACCGTATTCCCTAAATCGCGTAACGATTTTAAAACAGAAATTAAACGCTCTGTGTCTTTTGGATGCAGACCGATACTAGGTTCATCCAGAATATACATGGAGCCTACCAAACTACTCCCTAATGATGTTGCAAGATTTATACGCTGACTTTCACCACCTGAAAGGGTATTAGATTTTCTATTCAGCGTTAAATAATCTAAACCTACATTGGCTAGAAATGCTAATCGGTTATTAATTTCTTTTAATAATCTATTAGCGATATGTGTGTCGTGATCGTTTAATTCTAATTGTTTAAAGAAGGTGGTGAGTTTATCTAAAGGCATTTCCACCAAATCGGTAATCGTAGCACCTATAATTTTTACATAATTAGCCTCAACGCGTAAACGCTTGCCATTACAGGTTTTACATTTTGTTTTTCCGCGGTAACGAGATAACATCACCCGGTTTTGAATTTTATAAGCTTTAGATTCTAATTCCGCAAAGAACGAATTTAAACCTTCAAAATATTGATTGCCAGTCCAAATTAATTTCTTCTGAGCATCTGTCAATTCAAAATAAGGCTTATGAATGGGAAAATCGAACTTATGCGAATTATTAACTAATTGGTCTTTATACCAGCTCATGCTTTCTCCACGCCATGGGAAAATAGCACTTTCATAAACTGAGAGTGCCGTATTTGGAATTACTAAATCATCATCAATACCAATAATATCTCCATAGCCTTCACACTTAGGGCATGCGCCATAAGGGTTGTTAAAACTAAATAAATGAACATTAGGCTCTAAGAAGCTGATGCCATCCAAATCAAACTTATTACTGAAAGCGCGTTGTTTGCTATCGCTTAATGTTTCTATGATGCATTGACCTTTTCCTTCAAAAAAAGAGGTTTGTATGGCATCAGCTAGGCGGTTTAAAAAATCTTCATCATCTTTTGTAATAACTCTATCTACAACCAATAAAACACTGTCCTTTTTAGTTAGCGTGTTTACCTCATCAATCCTTAAAACGGAGTTATTTACTTGTATTCTAGCATAACCTTGTTGTTGCAACGTTTTAAGTTTGTGTTCTATACTGCGTCCTTCTTCTAAATAAATAGGAGCGAGGAGGAGAAGTTTTTCACCTTCTGAAAATGTTTTTATATAACTTATAACATCTGAAACGGTATCCTTTTTAACTTCTAAACCAGAAATAGGCGAGTAGGTTTTACCTATTCGGGCAAATAATAATTTTAAATAATCATAAATTTCTGTAGTGGTACCAACAGTTGAACGCGGATTGGTAGAATTTACTTTTTGTTCAATGGCAATTGCAGGTGCAATACCTTTTATATAATCTACTTTGGGTTTATTTAATCTCCCTAAGAACTGACGCGCATAACTCGATAAGCTTTCTACATAACGTCGTTGTCCTTCTGCATAAAGTGTATCAAACGCTAAACTAGACTTTCCGGAACCTGACAAACCCGTTATTACAACTAATTTATTTCTGGGAATAACAACATCAATATTTTTAAGGTTATGTAATCGTGCACCTTTTATAATGATGTTTTCTTTTGGATTTACTTCGGAAATAGCAGTGTTCATAGGTTTTTCAAGAGAATAATTCCGTAAAGATACTACAAGTAAGCGAGCATAAAAAATTACCGTTTATCGAATATATTGTTAAAAAAAATGTGATTTATTGTTTTTAGGAAGGAATGTTCTTATCTTTGATTGTATAATAACTTCAAAAACACACTTCTATAGTATAAAATTACTTTTAAACTTAATAACCCCAAGCAACGAAAATCTATTTCGTGCATTAAAAGTAAATATTATGCGACAACAACTTATTACGGACGCCTCATTAGTTAGTAACTATATTAATGGAGACGAAAAATCCATAGAAATTCTAATTAAAAGGCACAAACAGAAAATTTACAGTTTTATTTATTCAAAAGTATACGACAGAGATGTTGCTGAAGATATTTTTCAGGATACCTTTATTAAAGTGATACGTACGCTAAGACGCGGCGCTTATAATGAAGAAGGTAAATTTTACCATGGGTGATGCGTATTTCTCATAACTTGGTGATTGATTTCTTTAGAAAAAATAACAGAATGCCAAAATTTGACAATGCAGGTGATTTTAATATTTTTTCAGTGTTAAGTGATAGCAGTTTAAATGCTGAAAAAACCATTATCAAAGAACAGGTTGAAAATGACGTAAGACGTTTATTAGATGAGCTTCCAGTTGATCAAAAAGAAGTATTAATGATGCGTATTTATAATGATATGAGTTTTAAAGAAATATCAGACAGAACAGGTGTTAGTATTAATACAGCATTGGGAAGAATGCGTTATGCCTTAATTAATTTACGTAAGATTATTGATAAACACAATATCGTTTTGACGAATTGATACAATAAAGAGTATTTTGCTACGTTATTGGTATAAATAATCCCTTAACTTTAAAAAATGGCAAAAATTTACTCTGAAAATTCTATTAAAAACATAGAAAATCTTGAACCGAAAGAAGAAACGGTTAATTTTCTTTTAAATTATTCTAAGGCTTTAAGTGTTATAAATTATAATAAATTAAAGTTTGAAGCACTTTTAAATTAAGTATCTTAAAAGGCCTAATAAACTAAAAGTTATTAGGCCTTTTTATTTTTATAATAGTGTTGAAGTACAGATTGTCTTCCTATCGTTTTAGTAATAATATCTTTATCTAGATCCCAGCCTCTTGCAGGTGAATATTGTCGCCCATACCAAATTATTTGGAGGTGTAACTCATTCCATAATTCCATTGGAAACAAACGTTTAGCATCTTTTTCAGTTTGAACTACATTTTTACCAGTGGTTAAATTCCAACGATATAGTAATCTGTGAATATGCGTGTCAACAGGAAATGCAGGAACACCAAAAGCTTGAGACATTACTACACTCGCGGTTTTATGTCCAACGGCGGGCAATTCTTCTAAAAACTCAAAACTCTGTGGGACCTCTCCATTATGTTTGTCAATAAGAATTTTTGATAATCCATGAATACCTTTACTTTTCATAGGTGATAAGCCGACAGGTTTAATAATCTCACGAATATCTTCAACAGAAAGCTTAATCATATCATACGGATTATCTGCTCTTTCGAATAAAAGAGGCGTAATTTTATTAACACGAACGTCAGTACTTTGCGCAGATAGCAATACGGCTATTAATAAGGTATATGGGTCTTTATGATCTAAAGGAATAGGGATTTCAGGATAAAGTGTGTAAAGTGTATTAATAACAAAGTTAATTTTCTCTTTCTTAGTCATAAAACGTATTTTTGTTAGAAATTCAAAGTTAAGACTATGAACACACTAAAACAAGGTGATGCCGTTCCTGATTTTACGGCTAAAGATGAACAAGGAAATACAATTTCATTAAGTGACTACAGAGGAAAAAAGCTGATTGTATTTTTTTATCCAAAAGCAAGTACTCCTGGGTGTACCGTGGAAGCTTGTAATTTAAGAGACAATTATAAAACGTTGCAAGCGCAAGGCTATGACCTATTGGGTGTTAGTGCTGATTCTGCAAAGCGACAAGCTAATTTTAAAAACAAATACGAATTTCCTTTTCCACTTTTAGCCGATGAAGACAAAACGGTTATTAATGCGTTTGGTGTTTGGGGCCCAAAAAAGTTTATGGGCAGAGACTATGACGGCATTCACAGAATGACTTTTTTAATAGATGAAAATGGCTTGGTTGAGCGTGTTATAGCGAAGGTAAAAACGAAAGAACACGCCGCTCAAATTCTAGAAGAAATAAATTAAATTTATTTTAATTTATTTCTTCTAGAATATCCAAATAGTCGCTGATCCTTTATGATATCGGGAATACCTTCTGGAAGCATCTCTTCCCATCCTTTTTCCCCATCATTAATCATTTTTAGAACCTCTCTCGATAAAATATCCATAATATCTGGATTGAAATCTTTTATGTCGAGCATTTTCCCATTGTATTAAAAGAATTTATATAATTCTTTCATACGAGGGTGTACTTTTAAGTTTTCACTTGTATATAATTCTTCTGTTTCATGATTTTTATACGGATATAGATACACCTTTAAGTCTCTGTAGAATAATTACCAAATGCTTCTAAAAT
>NZ_CAJQQI010000143.1 GCF_905480415.1 uncultured Algibacter sp.
TAGTGTCGCTTTTTTCGCCTCTTCTAAAGCTTTGACTTCATTTCGTTTTTCAGTACTGGATAAAGAGTCTATTGAAAATGAATGCAATATTGGATTCAGTAGGTATAAACTCCCCCTGTTTTCACCTGTTAGTTGATGGAGCACCTCGACTAATAAGGTTTTATTATGATTAAAATCCAATTGTTTCGCTGTTAATTGTTGTTGTGCTAACTCAATTTTTTTGCGACCAATAGGAGTTGCCAAACCATTTTCAATGGCTTTTTTTACGTAGTATTCTTGCTCATCTAAGTATGTTTCAGAAGTATTTAGAACACGTTTAGAGGCATATACCAACGCCAGTTTATCGTAAGCCTCAATTATTTTTAAGGCTATTTTTTCCTTTTCGGCAATCCCAACATAATTTAACGACGCTTCTTTATGTTTGCTGGCTTTAATGGCATTGGTAGCTTCAAGTCCGCTAAAGAGCACCCAGTCTAAATCTACTGATGATTTTAAGATATTTTTGTCTTGTAGATTAGTGATTTCTGTTAAAGGAATATTTTCAGGAAAAGGATCATTAAAAGGAATGCCAACGGCTTCTTTGATGAGCAATTTTTGGGTTGCAATTAATAAATTTTGCGTGTCATCGTCGAAAGTTAAGTCATCATTCAATCGCATGTAATTCGCATTGAAAGTCAATTTGGGCAGAAAAACAGCCTTCGCCAATTTTTGATCAATTTTTGACTGTTCAGTATTAAAACTTAGAATATTGACGGTATGACTTTTTTTCAATCCTTTGCTTATCAGATCCTTTAGATCTGGATTCAATTGTTGAGCCATAGAGACCCATGGAACGAAGCATGTAAAAACAATTAAAAGGATATTTAGTCTTGATGTGTTTTTGTGCATTGCAAATGATTTTAATATTGCAATGCAAATATCATAACGATCTCATAATTTTCATTTGACCTATATCAAAAAGTGAAGATTAATTTCATTTAAACCTCATTTCTTCTAATGCGACTGAGAGTTTCCTGGGTCATCCCAAGGAAAGAGGCAATTTGGCTTAAGGGGACACGATGTGCTATATTTGGAAATTCAGAGATCATATAATCATAGCGTTCTCTAGCAGTATGAAATTGAATAGCATTTAATTTATAAATGATTTTTGTAAACATTTCTAAGGATAATAATCTAATAAATTTTTCCATTTTGTGGTATTTGACTAATAATAAGTCCATGTTTTCATAGGATATACTATACAGAACTGAATCTTCTAAAACCTCTAAATAATATAAACTAGGGCTTTGATTAAAGTAACTATCCACACTGGCCATAAATTTACCAGCTCCAGAGAACCATTGCGTTACTTCCTTTCCATCTTCTTTAAGATAATAACTTCTGCCTAACCCCTGTTCTATAAAATATAATTTATTGCAAACCTGACCTTCTTTAATTAAGACCTGATTTTTTTGGACGTTTTCTTTTTCAAAACAAGGGAGTATGTCATTTAGTTCATCGTGAGAGAATGGCACAAATGTTATGAGGAAGTCGGTAATATTCATGAAATATTAATTTGTAAGTACATATCAGTTTTATTGATACGGTGCTGTATTAAGGACATATATCAGTGGATATGCGAATTTATATTTTTAAAATCAAAAGATCAATATGTAATATAATATATACAAAAAAGTTATAAACAAAGGAGATGAAAATATTTAAAGTTATTTCTATTGATAGGAGAATATTATTAAAGAATGTCATTTTAAATCTTATAAATGATCTGATTTCTCAATCGTGCCTCATTTAAAAATGACAATCGTTAATCCAAAAACTTACTTTTTAATTCAAGCGTAGGAACCATACAAGATTCTTTTCTGCCATACCATTTGTAACGATTTTTAGCAATAAAATCGTAAACCCAATTGCGTATAAAGTTTGGAACAATTAGAAATATAGCCAATAAATTTATTGGAAACCTCAATTGCCACGCTACTTTTAAAGCTGCAGTAGATTTATATTGAATGCCTTTTTCAGGAGTATATAAAAGAATAGAATCTATTTTAGAAGTATCAATATTGTAGTGCTCAATAATGTTTTGCCCAATATTACTTTGTAATGCTGTAAATAAAAACAAATTGTTTTTATCATGTCTTATAGCATATTGCACCGAAGAATTGCAGAGGTTGCAAACACCATCAAACAGTATTAATTTTTTATTAGCGGGTACTCCAAAATTCATGATGTAAAGATAGCACTATAATATTGTATTCTTAAAAGTTAGGAATGAACAACTCTTGGAACTAGTAGTTATTTTTTTACGGACTCAACCAGTACTAATTGGTCTAAGCTAACATTGGTTGTAAACATCCCGTAATTAACAACCGCTTTGTTTTTTTCAATTTTGTCAATAGTGCCAACAGCTCTGCCATCTTCCATTCTAACACGATCGCCAATTCTAATAATTTCTTTTGGTTTAGGTTGTTCAATAGCTTTTTGTTTAGCTATTTTTTTATTTTTGCGAATAACGTCTACTTTCTTTTTGGCTTCTTGTTTAACTTGCTGCACTTTAGCTTTTATGGACTTCTTTTGCTTAGCTGATACCTTTTCACGTTTAGAGTTCTCAATCTGAACAACTTTAAAAAGTTCTCCCATTAATGCTTTCTTTTGCTTGTTATCAAAGTATTTTTCAGCAATATCATTTACTTTTTGACCTAAGTAAATTAAACGTTGATTACTATCATATAATTCTTGATAGCTCTCAAGTTTTTTCTGAATTTTCACATTTATCCCTTCGAGCTTATCAGCCTCTTCAAGTTTTTTCTTTTCATTTTCTTTTAATGATTGACCTGTTTTTTCAAGTCTAGAGCGTTCTTTTTGAAGTTTAGCAATAGTAGCATCAAAACGTACTTTACTACGCTCAATTTTCTTTTTAGCACGATTAATTAAACTGTATGGAATGCCATTTTTCTGAGCGACTTCAAATGTAAAGCTACTTCCAGCTTGACCGATAACTAGTTTATAAAGTGGTTCTAGTGAGCGCTCATCAAATAGCATGTTCGCGTTTAACATAAATGGTAACTCGTTTGCTAATATTTTTAAGTTCGAGTAATGTGTTGTAATAATTCCATAAGCTTCACGATGGTAAAACTCTTCCAAAAATGTTTCAGCTAAAGCACCACCTAGTTCAGGGTCACTTCCCGTTCCAAATTCATCAATTAGAAAGAGTGTGTTTTTGTTACACTTCTTCAAGAAATAATTCATCTGTTTTAAGCGATAACTATAGGTGCTTAAATGATTTTCAATAGATTGATTATCTCCAATATCGCTCAAAATTCTATCGAATAGAAATACTTTACTACGTTCATGTACAGGAATAAGCATACCGCTTTGAATCATAACTTGTAATAAGCCAACTGTTTTAAGCGTGATGCTTTTACCGCCAGCATTAGGACCAGAAATAACAATAATCCGGCTGTCTTGTTTTAATTCGATACTTTGCGGAAACGTCTTTTCTTTCTTCTCTAAGTTATTTAAATAGAGTAGTGGATGGTAAGCATCTCGCAAATACATGCTTTTATCTTCTGAAAATTCAGGAAGAATCGCATTCATAGATTTCGCGTATTTTGCTTTCGCCGAAATGACATCTATATTAATTAAAAAAGTTTGATAATCTTGTAATAATGTTAAAAACGGGCGCATAAAATCCGTTACATCTTTTAATATTCGAACAACTTCTTCACCTTCTTCGTACTCTAAATTATTAAGTTCTCTGCTGTATTGTAAAGTGGTTTCTGGTTCTATGTATACAATGCTGCCGGTTTTACTACCGCCCATTATAGCACCCTTGACTTTACGCCTGTACATCGCTTTTACAGCTAATACACGTTTGTTTTCTACTACAGATTCTCGAATATCATCTAAATATTCAAGATTATGATAGGTGCTTAAAGCACTGCCAAAACTTGAGTTTATTTTTCCTTTTATCTTGTTTATTGATTGTCGTAAATCAAAAAGTAAATTAGAGGCGTTGTCTTTTATATCCCCAAATCGGTCAACAATACCATCAACTTTTTCAATTAGAATTTTAGTCACTTCAATATGTGATGCAAACTGATTTAAATTTGGGTAATACTCTTCAAATTTGTTTAAAAAGGTTATTAGAGCATTCACGGTAATAGACATCCCTACTATTTTCTTTAAACCATGAACCTCTAAATAAGTGTTTTCAATATTAAGGAGTTGTATCTCTTTAGTAATCGTGTCGAATCCATGATTAGGTATTCGATTATCGTTATAAAGTGATGATACATACTCATTAGTTATCTGTAGAGCAACCAGCAATTTTTCATATGTTTTATAAGGCGAAATCTGCAAAGCCTTTTCATTTCCAAGAGGAGTAACACAGAGTTCGCTAACTTGTTGTAAAACCGTTTGAAATTCTAAATCTTGTAATGTTTTTTCGTGGATGTGTATCATTCCTAAGTATAGACTCTAAAAATAAAGAAACGCAAAGTTAAACAATCTATGCGAGATGATTTTTATGTGAGATAGCTTCTTAATAGTATATTAATTAACACTTTAGAAGAATTGTTTAGAAAAAAGATGCCTGTTGTCGTTTCAATTTCTGCATAAATGCATTGGGTAATCTATCAAATTGCAATCCGATATTAAAAGTTTAATCAAAAATTTGGGTGCGCTTTTAGCCGTGAATGGTTTCAGATTTGCCATAATTTTGTATCACTTCAGCTTCAAAATCTATAAGTTCTTGCCAGCGTTTATCAACATCAATATCCTGTCCGTATTTACGAGCAAACCCAATAAAAATAGTATAGTGCCCTGCTTCGCTAATCATTAAATCATGGTAGAATTTAGAAAGTTCGGGGTCTTTAATTTCCTTTGAAAGTAGCTTAAAACGTTCGCAACTTCTTGCTTCTATCATGGCCGAAAACAATAATCTATCTACCATAGATTGTAGTCTACTCCCACCTTTATTCATAAACTTGTAAAGCTCATTCACATAGCTGTCTTTGCGCTCTCTGCCGAGTTTATAACCGCGTTCTTTTATGATGTCATGAACCATTTGAAAGTGTTCTAATTCTTCTTTAGCTAATTCGAGTAAATCAGTAACTAAATCGGTGTATTCAGAATTAAGCGTGATAATGGTTATAGCATTAGTGGCAGCTTTTTGCTCACACCAGGCATGGTCGGTTAATATTTCTTCAATATTAGACTCTACGATGTTTACCCAGCGCGGGTCTGTTGCTAATTTTAAACCAAGCATATTTTTTCGTTTTTGTAAAAGTAGTTATAAGATTGAAGCAGAAAAAGACTAACTAATATAATTCCAGATATTTTTATACTTACCAAGTTGTTTGTAGGTGTGAAGAAACACTTGGTTTTCTGAAAGCGTTAGCGAAGGGTCAATTTTTAAAATAGATTTAGCATGATGTCTAGCCAATTGTAAAATATCATTGTCCTTAATAATATCAGCAATTTTTAAGTTTAAAACGCCACTTTGCTGTGTGCCCATAATATCTCCAGGACCACGCAAACGTAAATCAACTTCAGCAATTTCAAAACCATCATTGGTTCCTACCATAGTCTCTAAACGGGTTTTGCTATTACTACTTAGTTTGTGACTCGTCATTAAAATGCAATAACTCTGTTCTGCACCTCGACCAACACGACCACGTAATTGGTGTAATTGCGATAATCCAAAACGTTCTGCACTTTCAACAATCATTACCGAAGCATTAGGTACGTTTACACCTACCTCAATAACCGTTGTTGCTACCATTATTTGAGTTTCACCTTTAATAAACCGTTGCATCTCGTATTCTTTGTCAGCTGGTTTCATTTTTCCGTGGACTATTGACGTTTGGTATTTAGGCATTGGGAAATCTCTAGAGATGCTTTCATAGCCATCCATCAAATCTTTATAATCCATTTTTTCGTTTTCTTGAATTAATGGATATACTATATAAATTTGTCTCCCTTTATCAATTTCATCACGAATAAATCGAAATACTTTTAATCGATTTTTATCAAATCTATGAACCGTTTTTATAGCCTTTCTTCCAGGGGGTAATTCGTCAATAATTGAAATGTCTAAATCACCATAAACAGACATGGCTAAAGTTCTAGGAATTGGTGTAGCAGTCATTACTAAAACATGCGGGGGAGATGTATTTTTGTGCCACAATTTACTTCTTTGGGCAACTCCAAATCGATGCTGTTCGTCAATTACAGCGAGTCCTAAATTTTTGAATTTCACTTTATCTTCAAGTAGGGCATGCGTGCCAATTAATAGGTGTAATTCGCCATTTTCTAAAGCTTCGTGAATTATTCTTCTTTCTGAAGTTTTAGTTGAACCAGTCAATAGTTTAATATTGATATTCAATTTGTTACACCATTCTTGTAATCCATTAAAGTGTTGGACTGACAAAATTTCAGTCGGCGCCATTAGGCATGCTTGAAAATCATTGTCAAGTGCCATGAGTATTGACATGAATGCAACTATGGTCTTTCCAGAACCTACATCACCTTGTAAAAGCCGGTTCATTTGTGCATTACTCCCTAAATCAGCTCGAACCTCTTTTAAAACTCGTTTCTGTGCATTGGTTAATTCGAAAGGTAAATGGTCTTTGAAGAATGAATTAAAATGGGTTCCAACTTGGTCAAAAGGAAAGCCTTTAATTTTTGACTTATGAATTAAATTTTTGATAATTAATTGCAGTTGGATATAGAATAATTCTTCAAATTTTAATCGGAATTGAGCTCTAGAAAGAAGGTCTTGAGTCTTCGGAAAATGCACATTAAAAAGTGCTGAATCTTTGTTAATTAATTTTAATTCTGAACGCAAATTATCTGATAGTGTTTCGGTAAATCTCCCTTTAGTTTCAATAAAAAGCTGTTGCATGATTTTACTCATCATTCGATTTGTGATACCTCTATTTGATAATTTTTCTGTGGAAGGGTAAACGGGTTGCATCGCAGAACGCATATTTTGTTCATGCTCATCAAGTAATTCTAGTTCAGGATGTGCCATACTGAATTTACCACTGAACCAATTGGTTTTCCCAAAAGCGACATAGGTCGTGTTTAACTTTAAATTTTCTCTAATCCACTTTTGTCCTCGAAACCAAACGAGCTCCATGGTGCCAGTATCGTCTTGAAATGTGCCAACTAATCGTTTTCCTCGCTTTTGAGCAACTTCTTTAAACCCTGTTATCTTTCCAATTACTTGCACATCGGCATTGTTGCGTTGTAATTGGTTGATTTTATAATATTGTGTTCTGTCTATGTATCTGTTTGGAAATAAGTTGATTAAATCCTGATAGGTATGTACACCTAACTCCTTACGCAGCAAATCGGCACGATTTGGACCAACACCTTTTAAATAATCTATGGGGGTTTGAAGGTTAACAGACATATAAGCGAATTTAAGGAAATCAATTAAAATTATGTCTTATTAAATTCTTAATATCAAGTCGAATTTGAGATATTTTTATAGGTATAACTGTTTTCTTTTTAAAATATATTGAAAAAATTAAATAATAGACTGTATTTCTATTTCAATGGTTAAATTTGGTATTCTTAAAATATAATTTAAAGGATATTGATTGATGAGAAAACTCAACGAATTTATTTGGGAAACACATGGCATTCATGCAGGTACTGAGCAAGATCATGTAAAACATGGTATTGATAAATTAGAAGATATTGTTGATAAAGCTATTGAAGCTGGTAACCCAAGTATAACCTTTATAATACATTCACCTCGATTAACAAACTTTCGCTATACCGCTGAAAGAGATACGAATGTGAAGTTTATTAGAGGGAATAAATCGTATTTAAATTATCCAAAACGTATTGCTAATCTTCGTGAAAAATATGAAGGACAAATCAATATCAAGTATGGTATTGAGCTAGAATGGATGGGACCTGATTTAGGTTTACAATGGAGTAGGTCAAAGATATTTCAAGCTGAAGATGCTGATTATGTGATTGGTTCTGTGCATTTTGCACCTGAAGGTTTACCCTATGATGGTTCAAAAGAAGAAGCTTTTGAATTGTTGAAATTAAGAGGGAGTTTGGAAGCGTATTGGGATGGATATTTCAATGAAATGATTCAAATGATAGAATGTTTTGGAGATATGATTCAGATTATCGGACATATTGATTTACCAAAATTGAATGTTGATATGCCCGAAGCTTTGGTGAATTTTGAAACGAGTTCTCATCCATTGGCTAATAAATTTAGAACGCTTTTAGAGCTTATAGCCGATAGAAACTTATCTTTAGATGTAAATATGGCTGGAAAGTTTAAGGGTGTTGGAGTGTACCCAGTTCAAAGTATTTTAAGACGAGCAAACGAACTTGAAATCCCTGTTTGTGTAGGTACAGATACCCATCATGTGCGTTACTACGGATTAAACTACAAGGAAAGCTTAGAATATATTCAAGAAGCCGGTTACGAAAGTTATGTGAGCTATTCAAAATTAATCCCAGAGAATCGCACGATTTATGATGACCACGATTTAAAAGTAAAATATACTGTTTTAAATAAAGGCATTGAGTTATTAAATCAAAGACTGGATGATAATCAAAGACGAATTATTCCTGATTATTCTTTTGGTGGTTCGTTTTCTGAATTTGTAGATATATATAGAAGTGCCACTGGTATGGGTGATTATAACGCAATTAGAATTCGTAAATGGGGTAAATCAATAACGGTAACAAACGAAATTCCTAAAAACAGCCAAAGAATAGTTAATGGTTTGTTTTCTGAACATTTAGATGAACCTGGAGTGATTTCTTCATTGTTTAACACCTTAGCTTCTGAAGGAATTAATGTAGAAACAGCACGTCTAAAAACAAATAATGATGGTACAGCAGTTGCGTTTTTATCAATAGATAATAAAAATGGAAAAGTGCAGAGCGCTATCGATTTTATTAACGGTACGGATACGGGCCTTTTTAAAGATTTAACCTATCAAGAAAATGCTGTTTTGCCAAATTATTATAGAGCAGGCGTGTATTTGCTTGAGGTGGATGGCGTAGGTTTAAACTTGGCTTTAAGTGATAAAGTTATTTTAACAAAACATCATAATGCACCTGGAGTCCTGCTCATATTGTTGTCTGCCTTGGGTTCAAAGCACATAAATATTAAAGATTTGCGTTTAGGTAAATTGAATGATGTTGGATATTCTGCTTTGGCCATTGATGGCGATAGTAACGTGATTAGAAATCTGTTGTCAAAACTAGGCGATCAATATTATGAGGCTAATTTAATTGAGTTTCATAGTTTTTAATGCCTTTTTTGTGATTTTGGGTTAATCTTTGATATATTTAAAATCATGAATCGATTATTCGTTACTTTATGTTTTTGTGTAAATTTTTTATGGGGTCAACAAACCGATTCTGTTGACTTTAAAAAAGTAGAATCTGTCATCCTTTTTAATCAAATTAACGTCGATAGTACTGTTTTTAATTCTTATCAAGTCAAGTTTAGTATTTTAAAGAACATCGATTCTGTCTATTTAGACGCTATCAATATGCGATTTCTAAATGTTGCATTAAATGAAAAGCCAATAACGTATAAGAATGATGGTAAAAAGCTTATCATCTATAACAAGTTTGAAGCTTCAACTGATTATACGCTAAACTTTCTCTTTTTTGCATCACCAAAAAAAGCCATGTACTTTGTGGGATGGGATAATGGGTCGAAAAAGCAAATATGGACTCAGGGACAAGGGAAATATACAAGTCATTGGCTTCCATCCATAGACGATATGAATGAAAAAATAGAGTTTGATTTGTCGTTCGTTGCTCCTAAAGATTATCAGGTTATTTCTAATGGTAAAATGCTTTCTAAAAGAGAAACACCGACTTATAATTTATGGGAATTTGATATGCAAAACCCAATGTCTAGCTATTTAGTGGCTTTGGTTATAGGAAAATATGATAAAAAAGTAGAATATTCAAAAAGTGGCATTCCTTTGGAAATGTATTATTATCCAGAAGATTCGTTAAAATTTGAGCCAACCTATCGTTATACTCGGGAGATGTTTGATTTTCTTGAGGAAGAAATAGGGGTGTCATATCCTTGGCAAAATTATAAGCAAGTTCCTGTTAAAGACTTTTTGTATGCTGGTATGGAAAATACAAGTGCAACGATTTTTTCGGATAGTTTTGTAATCGATTCTATAGCATTTGTGGATAAAAACTATGTAAATGTTAATGCACATGAATTGGCTCATCAATGGTTCGGAGATTTGGTTACTGAGTCATCTGGAATCCACCATTGGTTGCAAGAAGGTTTTGCCACCTATTACGCCTTGTTGGCAGAACGCGATATTTTTGGAGATGAATATTACTATTGGAGATTATATGAATATTCTCAAGAATTATTAGAGCAAGATGAAGCAGGCCAAAGCACATCGCTGTTAGATCCAAAATCTAGTAGTACTACGTTTTATAAAAAAGGAGCTTGGGTCTTACATATGTTAAGAGAAAAAGTAGGGAATAGGGCTTTTAAGATTGCAGTAAAAAATTATTTAGAAAAGTATCAGTTTGGTAATGTTGAAACAAATGATTTTATAAATGAAATCGAAATGGCGAGTGGAAAAAATTTGATAGAATTTGTTAATAATTGGCTGGTATCTAAAGAAATATATTATGACGAAATGATTGCTGATATATCAAAGAAATCTTTAATAGTTAGTCATGTATTATTTATGGATTGTGAAAAATTAAACTGTGAGCAAATTATTGAAAGAAGAAATACAGATTATAGAATTAAAATATCACTTATAAATCAAATTAATTATCCAATTAAACCTAAAACATTTAAAACTAAAAATGTTAAATTTAGAAACTATTTAGCCAATAATTTACCTGAAATTCCATCAGAATTACAAGATACCTATGAAACACTACTCTATGATAAGTCATATACAACTATTGAAACTGCTTTGTTCAATTTATGGCAAAACTTTCCGAAGGAGCGACATAAGTATTTAGATAAAATTAACGGTATTCATGGGTTTAGTGATAAGAATGTTAGAACACTTTGGTTAACTTTAGCTCTAATTACTGAAGACTATCAATTAAAACAAAGAAAACAATATTTTAAAGAATTAACAGACTATACAAGCCCTGAATACGGTTTTGAGATTCGTCAAAATGCGTTTCAATATTTAAACCAAATTCAAGCTTGTGAAGAGGATTGTATAGATAACTTAAAACAAGCTATTACACATCATAACTGGCGATTTAGGAAGTTCGCAAAGTCTTTATTGATTGATAATTAAATTATACTTAATTACAATATAAAAAAAATGAAAGCATTAGTAATTTCTGGAGGAGGCAGTAAAGGCGCATACGCTGGTGGTGTGGCTGAGTATTTGATTAAGAAAGAGGGTAGAGATTACGATCTATATTTGGGTACTTCAACTGGTAGTCTGCTCATACCTCATTTA
>NZ_CAJQQI010000144.1 GCF_905480415.1 uncultured Algibacter sp.
AAACAACTAATTTTAGTTATTTCGTTTAAGTAATAACTTTTTAACCCCATAAAATAAGGCGAAAGCCATACCATAAAGCAAACCTCCATCAATAGGTAAACCTGGTGGTGGTGGTGGTAGAGCAGGCGGTGGTGGTGGTGTCTGAGCTACACACACAAAACTTATTAATACAAATAAGAATGAGGCAAATATTCTTTTATTCTGCATGGTCATTGGGTCACATGGGTCACATGGGTCACAAAAGTATGAAAAAAAGCGCGTCCACGAAACATATATAATTAATCTCTCAATTTTATTTTATTCCACGAATATATATAATTTCATATCAAGGGAAAATTAAAATTTATTTCTTGCATTAAAATAACTAATGGTAACAACGTGTATGTTTCAGCAAGCTGAATCAGTAATTACGCAAATTTTGCTACTTGTAAACTTCAAGATAAACTGAAACCGATTTGACACACCAAACTTGCCAAATCATACACAGCCACGTTAGCAAAAATTAATATTAATGACAAATGACGTGTTTTTTTCTGCAAATTTTTTGCAAATAAAAAAGGTTCGAAACGTTAAAACGTCGCAAACCATTTATTTTACTAGTGGTCCCACATGGACTCGAACCATGGACCACCTGATTATGAGTCAGGTGCTCTAACCAACTGAGCTATAGGACCGAAATTGGAGTGCAATATTACTACTTATTTTAATTGTTAGCAAGAAAAATTATCCCTTTATATCTTGGCACAACTCAATTAAAACACCGTTTGATGATTTTGGATGTAAAAAAGCTACCAACTTATTATCGGCGCCTTTTTTAGGTGTTTCATTTAATACCTTGAAACCCTCTTTCTTAAGTCTCTTAATTTCACCTACTATATCATCAACATCAAAGGCTATGTGATGAATCCCTTCCCCCTTTTTTTCTATAAATTTATTGATCGGACTATTTTCTTTTGTAGCTTCTAACAATTCAATTTTATTATCACCAACTTTAAAAAAAGAGGTGTTAACGCCTTCGCTTTTTACTTCTTCTGTTTTATAATGAGGTTCTCCAAAAAGTTTAAAAAATAATTCATTAGAGTCTTTAAGGTTTTTTACTGCAATACCAATATGTTCAATTTTATTCATCAAAATATTTAGTTTTTTCATTTCTAAGAAAGCGGAAATCTCTCAAATTCCATATCAAGATATGAAAATAGCACCCTAAAAGTAACATAATCTTTAAATATCCGCTATTTTTGCATACTAAACCTTTAATAGGTAATAACACATGAGTGATATAGAGGAGAGTCAAAGACAAAAAAGAATAGGAACCGTTTTACAACAGGATTTAGTAGAAGTGCTTCAAGGTGCTGCCACTCAAGGCGGTATGCGTGGTGTTTTAATATCGGTTTCTAAAGTAAAAGTGACTGTAGATTTAGGCGTTGCTAAGGTCTATTTAAGTATTTTTCCTAATGATAAGGCTAAAGAACTTCTTGAAGGTATAAAATCTAACACACCCGTAATTCGACATGAATTAGCGCAGCGTACCAGACACCAACTCCGCCGTATGCCTAATTTAGAGTTTTTTATAGACGATTCTTTAGAGTATATTGACCAAATAGAAAAATCTTTAAAAGGCAAAGAAAATCCAATAAAAGACCCAACAATTCTAGACAAAAGAAAAAAATCTTAATTTTCTAATTGAGTTTCTCTCTATACATAGCAAAACGTTATTTACGCTCTAAGAGTACTAACAACGCTATAAATTTTATAACCTATATTGCTATAATTGGCGTTATTTTAGGTTCAGCATCACTATTTATTGTGCTTTCTGGTTTTGCAGGTTTAAAAGATTTTACACTTCAATTTACAAGTCAGGTTGATCCGGATTTAAAAGCCGAAACAGCCATTGGAAAATCGTTTATCCTAACCGACGACGAAATAAATAAACTCAATAATTTAAAGGATATTGCTTATTATTCTAAAGTTGTAGAAGAACGTGTTTTTTTAGCTTCTGGAGATAAAAACACACTCGCTGTTATAAAAGGTGTTGACGAACATTTTCAAAATGTAGTGACTATTGATTCTACTTTAGATCATGGGAATTGGTTAGAACAAAAATCCAATCAACTCGTAATTGGATGGGGCATTTCAAATAGCTTGTCACTTGGGGTTTTAGATTTTACAAAACCCATAACCGTTTATGTTCCAAAACCTGGAAAAGGACAAATAACAAGCACAAAAAATGCATTTAACAGTGTAAACACAATAAGTGTTGGTGTGTTTTATATTAACGAAAACCTAAACGACACCTACGTTTATGCTCCTATAGATTTATCCAAACACCTTCTTAATTACGAACCCAACCAAATCTCGTCCATAGAATTTAGACTTAAAAATGAGGCGGATGAAACTCAAGCCAAAGACAATATTCAAGCTATTTTAGGCGATAAAGTGATATTAAAAAATAGAGCGCAACTGAACGACGCGCTTTACAAAATGCTAAACACCGAAAACTTAGCGGTATACCTCATCTTTACTCTCGTATTAATCATTGCATTTTTTAATGTTGTTGGTTCGTTAATTATGATGATGCTTGACAAAAAACGAAGCTTAAACACACTATTCAACATTGGTGCCACCGTAAAAGACATTCGGAAAATATTTTTTTACCAAGGCACTTTAATTGGTGTTGTTGGCGGTCTCATTGGGCTAGGAGTTGCACTTGTTATAATAGCGCTCCAAAAAGCATTTAGTTTGGTCATGATAACCCCAACGCTGGCTTACCCAGTAACCCTTAAGATAGAAAACTTCTTTATCGTCTTTTTAACCATCTCCATTTTAGGAATAATTGCATCTAAAATTGCATCAGTACGTATAACAAAATCTATGGTGCAACATTATTAATTTACTCTGTAAACTGATGTCCTGCAAATTTCTCCAACACCTCTTCAAAGGCTGCAAAAACATCTTGAGAATGATCAGAAGTTACCATTTTCATGCGGTATTCTTTAAAATGCGGAATGCCCTTAAAGTAGTTGGTGTAGTGACGGCGGGTTTCAAAAACACCTAAAATCTCCCCTTTCCAATCAATAGCCATCTGTAAATGTCTACGCGCTGCCTCAACACGTTCTTCCAAAGAAATAGGATCTAAATGTTCGCCTGTATTAAAAAAGTGTTTTACCTGTTTAAAAAACCATGGATTTCCAATAGAAGCACGCCCAATCATGGCGCCATCTAATCCATACTCATCTCGCATTTCCATAGCACGCTCAGGACTGGTTATATCCCCATTTCCAAATACAGGAATGTGCATACGTGCGTTGTTTTTTACATCTGCAATCGGTTTCCAATCAGCATCACCTTTATACATTTGTGCTCTAGTACGCCCATGAATAGCGATGGCTTTACAGCCTACATCTTGCAAGCGTTCTGCTACCTCAACAATACGAATAGAATCGTGATCCCATCCCAACCGTGTTTTTACGGTAATAGGTATATTGGTGCGTTTTACCATTTCGGCAGTAAGTCGCTCCATTAGACACACATCTTTTAAAATACCTGCTCCCGCACCTTTACTTACTACTTTTTTTACAGGGCACCCAAAATTAATATCGATTATATCTGGTTTAGATGCCGAAACAATATCAATAGTTTGCAACATACTATCGAGATTTGCTCCAAATATTTGAATACCTACTGGTCGTTCCTTTTCATAAATATCTAACTTCATAACGCTTTTTGCAGCGTTACGAATTAAACCTTCGCTAGATACAAACTCGGTATACACCACATCGGCGCCTTGCTCCTTGCATAAAGCACGAAACGGAGGGTCGCTAACATCTTCCATTGGCGCCAAAAGCAATGGAAAATCAGGAAGTTCTATGTTGTCTATTTTTACCAAATATTTAAAATTTAAACAAAAATAAAGTATTTATTATTTCTTTACTTACTAGTTACATGAAAATAAAAAGCAGGCGCAACTTAAATTGAAATATGTATATTAGATTTTGAATTTTTTAAACATGAAAAAGAATATACACCTATTATGTATACTGTGTTTACTCCTTCTTAATTGCAGTGTGGTAGATGAACTAACAAAGTTTGATATTGATTATGAAATCGAATACACGATTCCTCCTGTAAGCATCATAAACATTCCTATTAGCTTAAATACTCCTGATATTGAAACTGAAAATGAAACCACTTTTGAAAATAACAACACCAACAAAAACTCAATAAAAAGTATTCGTTTAAAAAGTTTGACGCTGAACATCACCGACCCAGAGACTGCCCATTTCAATTTTTTAAAAGACATTCGGATATACATTAAAACTGAAAATGTCGAGGAAACGGAAATAGCTAATTTAATAGATATTGAAAATTCAAATTCACGAGTACTTGACTTAAAAATCTTGAATAAAGAGCTTGAAGACTATGTTAAAGAAGATCAGTTTACATTGCGAGTTGTAGCTGTTGCAGACGAAACAACCTCTGAACAAATTAGCATCACCATAAAAAGTGTTTTTGCTGTTGATGCTAAAATTTTAGGAATTTAATTATTCGTTTTTATAAAATAAATGCAGATCCTATTTGGGCCTGTATCTATAAACGTTCTGCAACCTCAGCATCTTTTTTAAAATTGTGAGCGCAACTAAACGGGTTGTTATGGTTTTAGAAATGTTGGCAAAGAATTAAGTCCTTTTATCAAATTAAAATAAGGTTTTAAAACTTACATCAAATAGCGTTGTGTAAACTACTTCTTGATGATTTTTTTAATAACAGAAGTGTGATTATTAAAACGGACATTGACAAAATATATTCCCAAACTTAATGGAGACATATCAATTAAAAAATTATTGCCATCATATAGTTTCACCTGTTTGGTGTCATAGACTTGAACACTTGCTATTTCTGAACCTTTAATGTGTAAAACGTCTTCCACTGGATTTGGGAATAAGGCTAAATTATTCGTTTTATATTCAGCATCCATTGAAAGTGCTACATCATTTGTTGAAAATGATATCAACTTTGCATAATCTGTTATGCCTTGGTCAAAGGCCTCAGAGGTAATATAATAACTATTTTCGTCCACAAAAGTAATAGCCTCTACCTGTTCAAATGATAAAGAGGATAAATCGGTTCGATTAGTAGACCCGAAAAAAACATCGCTGCCAGTAAAGTTTTCGCACTCCCAAACAAAAGGTTGTAAAATATTGTTATAACCTACTAAATATAATTTAGCAGTTAACGGGTTATATGTTCCACCTGTAATTAACCCATTACTGTTTAATGTTGTGGTTAATGGACTTAATAAATACGTCCCGGGTGTTTTTGAAACCAAATAGCCTTTTGTTATTCCATTTATCCAGTTTTTAGTGAATACAATTAAATTTGACGCATCATAGGAAACCAAAGCTTCAGCATCCCATTCTGTATTGTTAGCACTCGTAGCTGTCAAATCTGTCTGGTCAGAATAACTAAATGATATGGTTTCGGCGGTAACCGTATCCATACTTAAATAATCAGTTTTATTAATTTTATAAATCTTTAAATCAGTTCTGTTTCCGCTAATATTATTACCAATATCTCCAATATATATGCTGGTTTCGTCTTGAGTTATATCTTCCCAATCTACATTTTGAGCGTTTGAAATGGTAACTGTTCTTATTACTACTTTAGTTCCTAAATCAACTTCATACAATTCATTATTTCCTCCAGAATCATTATGTGTAATAAGCTTACCATTAAAATAAATTATCCCAGACGATTCACTTAAAGAAGCGGGTAATGGAAATTCTTCTGTCACGTTGCTTATTTGAGCAAAAGCACCAAATAATCCAAAAACAAAAAACGAAATGGAGACAGCAAATTTCATAAACCTTCATTTAAATTAAGTTCTAAATGTACCATAAAAATATTTATATCTGTAAAAAAATTCGTCTTTGAAATACTCATATAATTTCATTAATCAAAAGACTATCTATTATTCTAGGTGCTACTTTAAGCGCTTTAATAGCGGATAAATAATAATACTATTGTAGTTCTAAAATAATTTCATTTCGCCTTTTTATAATTTCAAAAGGGGCGTTATATCCAAAAAAGTAAAATTTATTAGTATGAGCAATACCCTCGTTATCTAAAACCGTTTTTAATTTATTTTTGTAAGACTCAATTTTCTTGGAATTAGCCCAACCACCAAAGCTAATTGCTGCAACCGTTTTTGCAGGTTCTTCTTTAAATTCAATATTGGATTGGTTTGGTTTTGGTAAATCTTCTTTTTTAAACTTTTTAGGCACCATAAACATCATGGTTGTGCTATCTTCTAAACTCATGGATACTGGCGATGTCATGGATATCTTTTCATTAGTTTCATTCCCTCCAAAAATATAACCCGCCAAAACAGAAAACCCTTCACTTGAAGCTTTTTTATAATCACTACTATTTAATTTAACAGTAGTAAATAAACTGGCTTCATAACGACGGATTTCAAATTTATCATAGCTTTTAACAGCTTTGTATGGGTAGCTCTCAATACCGTTTTGTACTTTAAAATGGTATACCACTTGAACTAATAGAAAAATGAGTAGTATTGTGCCTAAAATTATTAAAACTGTTTTCATTTTCATTCTTAAAAATTAGCGTTTATTTTTTTGTAATTGTTGCTTAATCCATCTTTTTAAAACCCAAAACCCATAAACACCCAAAAATAATTCTGCGAAAGTTCCAAAAAGATATCCGAAAGTAGGTGTGCCATCAACTATCAAACTTAAGACTCTTCCAGAACCTAAACCAAGCATAAATATCATATTAGATACTAACGCAATTTTCAGATAGTTTGTTTTAAAAATCCCGAAAAGCCATACTATGGAAAATCCCAAATACAACCCCATTATGGCTTTAAAAAAGTTGTGCTCATCAATAGTGTTTATATGAATATCGAATTGTAAATCAGGATTAAAACCATAAACAAAGGACACAGGAACAACGATTAAAACTGAGATAATCAAGTGTATCTTATTAATGAAGTCTTGTTTAGTTTTAATCATTATCTGTCTTAGAAGTTAATCTCTGCTTCAACCAATTCACCTTTTCTATCAACGACTACTTTTGTTTTATTTCCTTTGTCAAAAGTAGCTAAAACCTTCATATAACTCATCATATCTACAACCGTGCTATCTCCTAGTTTTACAACAATATCGCCTTTTTGTAAGCCTGCCTTTTGTGCTGGTTTGTCTTCGCTAATACCATCAATCCGCATGCCTTTACCATCAAATAAATAATCTGGAATAACACCTAAACCAACTTTAAACCTAGGTGTTTCTTCACTCTCATTTTTTGTTTTTCTAAAAGGCAATTTTCCGTTGTTATCTAGATCTGAAATAACTTCAAAAATATAATTAGAAATAGTTTGCATGCCCTTGTAATTCAACTTTTCAAAATCGTCGCTTGGTTTATGATAATCTTCATGCTGACCCGTAAAAAAATGCAACACAGGAATATCGACATTATAAAAAGATGTATGATCGCTTGGACCGATACCCGATTCTTTCTGAATCAATTTAAAATTGCTGTTATGCGCTTTTAAGGTTTGTTTTAATATAGGCGAAGTTCCAACGCCATAAACAGCTAACGTGCTATCTGCTTTTAAGCGTCCTACCATGTCCATATTGATCATGTAGTTTATTCTTTTAGTGTCAATTGTTGCGTTTTTTACAAAGTAGTTAGATCCCAATAAACCCATTTCTTCACCAGAAAATGCCATAAATAAATAGTTGTTATTCATGTTTTTAGTTTTTAGTTTTTCAGCTAAATTTAGCATTACTGCCACTCCACTCGCATTATCATCTGCGCCATTATGAATGGCTTGTTCTCCTCTATGTAAAGACCCTTCTGCACCATAACCCAAATGATCATAATGTGCACCAATAACTATCGTATTTTCAGCATTATTATTTATAAAACCTAAAACATTTGTTCCAGTAATAATGCTATCTCCGTCTTTTACCGTGTAGTTTACCTTTTGATGCGGATTCGTTTTTGGCTTAAACGAAAACACTTGAAAATATTCATTTTTTCCTTTACCCTCTAGCCCTAAATCTTCTAACCGTTTTGCGATGTATTTAGCGGCAGCTTTTTCGCCCTCAGTTCCAGTCTGACGCCCTTCCAAAGCATCGTCCGACAAGAACGTAACATCTTCTTTTATGGTTATCGATTTTACGGTTTCTTTTTTACATGAATTTAAAAAAACTAAAAAAAGAAGTGCAAATAAGTATTTCATAGTTATATATATTAATTTTACTCAAATTTAATCATTACTTATATCTTTTTCAAAATGAATCGAATATACCTTACCGCATTAGTTTTAGTAGTTTTTGCATGTAAAGACGAAAAAAAGAAACATGTTGAAGACCTAAATCAAGTTGAAATTGTTAAAGACTCATTAATTTTTCCTGAAGAAAATCATTTTAAATCTATTAGACAAATCACTTTTGGAGGTGATAACGCCGAGGCTTATTGGAGTTTTGATGATAAACAAATAGTATTTCAATCTAATAACAAAAACTGGAACGTAAGTTGCGATCAAATGTTTTTAATGGATATTGACGAAACTTTTGAAGACAAAATTCCGCCAATGGTATCAACAGGAAAAGGACGTACCACCTGCTCATATTTTTTACCAGATAACAAGCATATTATTTATGCTTCCACACATTTAGGTGATGAAGAATGTCCCGACACTCCGCTTCGTAAAAACGGAAAGTACATTTGGCCCGTTTATGACTCTTTCGACATTTTTGTAGCCGATTTAGAAGGTAATATTGTAAACCAATTAACCAATGAAAAAGGCTATGATGCGGAACCAACAGTATCACCGAAAGGCGATAAAATCGTGTTTACTTCAACCAGAAGTGGTGATTTAGAACTTTACACTATGAACCTCGACGGAACAGGTGTAAAACAAATTACTGATGAATTAGGTTATGATGGCGGTGCCTTCTTTTCGCCTGATGGCACAAAAATTATCTTCCGTTCATCACGCCCAAAAACTGATAAAGAAATTGCAGCATACAAAGAATTATTAGCAGAAGGCTTGGTTGAACCTACAGATATGGAACTTTACATTTGTAATGCAGACGGAAGTGATTTACGTCAATTAACCGATTTAGGAAACGCCAATTGGAGTCCGTTTTTTCATCCTTCAGGAAAAAAAATATTGTTCTCATCTAATTTTGAAGCAGAACGTGGTTTCCCATTTAATTTATACTTAATTGATATTGATGGTAAAAACCTAGAACGTGTTACACATAGTGAAACTTTTGATGCCTTTCCAGTGTTTTCTAATGATGGTAAGTATTTAGCATTTTCATCAAACCGAAATAACGGTGGCGGTCGAGACACTAATTTGTTTATTGCAGAATGGAAAGACTAAAAGGGCTAACATTCTGAAATACATTAAAGGAGAAACTAACCTATTTATTACAGAATGGCATGACTAGTTTATTTATAGCTAAATAATTAAACTATCTTTGCAAAATCTTTTTTATGAAGATTGTTGACTATGAAGAACATCAGAAATTTTTGCATCATTGCACATATAGATCACGGTAAGAGCACACTTGCGGACCGTTTATTGGATTATACAGGTACAGTAACCGCTAGAGAACAGCAGGCCCAATTACTAGATAGTATGGATTTGGAGCGTGAACGTGGTATCACTATAAAGTCGCACGCTATCCAAATGGATTATGAACATGAAGGTGAAAAATATATTTTAAATCTTATTGATACTCCTGGTCACGTCGATTTCTCTTATGAAGTATCACGTTCTATTGCTGCTTGTGAAGGCGCATTACTTATTGTAGATGCAGCACAAAGTATACAAGCACAAACCATCTCTAATTTGTATTTAGCTTTAGAAAACGACTTGGAAATTATTCCAATTTTAAATAAAGTTGATTTACCAAGTGCCAATCCAGAAGAAGTTACGGATGATATTGTTGATTTATTAGGTTGCGACCCAGAAGAAGTTATTCACGCTAGTGGAAAAACAGGTTTTGGTGTAGATAATATTTTATCGGCCATAATTGACCGCGTTCCCGCCCCAAAAGGCGACCCGAATGCACCATTGCAAGCTTTAATTTTTGATTCGGTTTACAACACCTTTAGAGGTATTGAAACCTATTTTAGAGTTTTTAATGGCGAAATTAAAAAAGGGCAACATATAAAGTTTGTTGCAACAGATAAAGATTATTATGCTGATGAAGTTGGAACTTTAAAACTCTCTCAGGTAGCAAAACAAAGTGTAAAGACAGGCGATGTTGGCTATTTAATAACAGGTATTAAAACAGCTAAAGAAGTAAAAGTAGGTGATACAATCACCGATTTCGAAAACCCTACAACCAATATCGTTGAAGGTTTTGAAGATGTAAAACCTATGGTTTTTGCGGGTATATACCCTGTAGATACTGAAGACTACGAGGAGCTTCGTAATTCTATGGAAAAACTGCAATTAAACGATGCCTCGTTAGTGTTTGCGCCAGAAAGTTCTGCAGCACTAGGTTTTGGTTTTCGTTGTGGGTTTTTAGGCATGCTGCACATGGAAATTATTCAAGAACGTTTAGAGCGCGAGTTTGACATGACGGTTATAACTACCGTGCCCAATGTATCGTATCATGCCTACACAAATAAAAATCCAGACGAAGCTTTCATAGTAAATAACCCTTCAGATTTACCAGACCCATCTACGGTTAATAGAGTTGAAGAGCCTTATATAAAAGCAACTATAATTACAAAGTCTGATTTTGTTGGTAATGTAATGTCGCTTTGTATTGAAAAAAGAGGTATTGTTTTAAATCAAACCTATTTAACTACAGAGCGTGTTGAGATGACATTTGAAATGCCATTAGCAGAAATTGTATTCGATTTTTACGATCGATTAAAAACAGTATCAAAAGGTTATGCTTCGTTTGATTACCATCCAATTGGTATGAAAACATCAAAACTAGTGCGTTTAGACATCTTGTTAAATGCACTAACAGTTGATGCTTTATCTGCTTTAATTCACGCTGATAATGCTCAAAATATTGGTAAAAAAATGTGTGAAAAGTTAAAAGAACTTATTCCGCGTCAACAATTTGATATCCCAATTCAAGCAGCTATTGGAGCCAAAATTATTTCTCGTGAAACCATTAAAGCACTCCGTAAAGATGTTACTGCAAAATGTTATGGTGGTGATATTTCTCGTAAGCGTAAACTTCTTGAAAAACAAAAGAAAGGTAAAAAACGTATGCGTCAGGTGGGTAATGTAGAAATTCCCCAACAAGCGTTTATGGCGGTTTTAAAGCTTAATGATTAAAAAAAGCCATCTAATAAATTAGACGGCTTTTTTTATTATCAATAATGCTTTCTAGTTACAAGTCCCAAAAAGCTCAATACCTATAATAAACTGTGCAAATGTAGCACCATCTAAATCTTCTATTTCTTCTTGACCATTTGTAGTAATTGTAACTGATCCGTCTCCGTTATCACAATATTCTTGAGTAACAGTGAATATTTCACAAGTTTTACATTCGCCTGATGAATCATCCTTACTATCATCGCTACTGCAAGAGCTAAAAGCTAATACTCCAATTAAAAGAGC
>NZ_CAJQQI010000145.1 GCF_905480415.1 uncultured Algibacter sp.
CGTGTTACCGATTTCATTATAAAGAACAATGAAATTAAAGCGATTCAACTTAAAAATGAAGAAGAAATAACGGTAGACAAATTAATTCTAGCAACAGGGCATTCAGCACGAGATATTTTTTATCTACTTCATGAAAAACAAATTGCATTAGAAGCTAAATCTTTTGCTATGGGCGTTCGGGTAGAACATCCGCAACATATTATAGATTCTATTCAATATCATTGTTCTGATGAACGTCATGAATCATTGCCAGCAGCTTCTTATGGTTTAGTACAACAAGTAAACGAACGTGGTGTGTATTCATTTTGCATGTGTCCTGGTGGTTTTATTGTACCTGCAGCTACAGCCAACGGCGAAGTAGTTGTAAATGGCATGTCGCCTTCTAAGCGAAATAATTTATATGCCAATTCGGGAATTGTAGTAGAAATTAATGCAGATACGGACTTACATAAATACAAACAGTTTGGAGCATTAAAAGGATTAGAATATCAAAAAAACCTAGAACGATTAGCTTTCACAGCTGGCGGCAGAAGTCAGACGGCACCTGCACAACGTTTAACAGATTTTGTTGAAGGTAAATTATCAAATGATTTAAACGACACCTCTTATCAACCTGGACTAAAATCTGCACCTTTACATTCTTTATTGCCAAAATTTATTGGTGGTAGGCTAAGAAAAGGATTTGAAGCCTTTGGCAGAAAAATGAAAGGATATTATACGGAAGAAGCTAATGTTGTTGGTGTAGAATCTAGAACCTCATCGCCCGTTTCTATTCCAAGAAATGAACAATTACAACATACTCAAATTTCTAACTTATATCCTTGTGGTGAAGGCGGCGGTTATGCTGGCGGTATAGTATCAGCAGCCATGGATGGAGAGCGTTGTGCTGAAGCAGCTACTAATAACTTATAGTTGTAATTTTATTGCTATTTTTGCAGCACAAAAAATGAACGAACATGAACGCATACATATTTCCAGGTCAGGGAGCTCAATTTTCAGGAATGGGTTTAGATTTATATGAAAATTCACCTTTAGCACAAGAATTATTTGAACAAGCCAATGATATTTTAGGTTTCAATATCACAGATACGATGTTTGAAGGTTCTGCTGAAGACTTAAAAGAAACCAAGGTAACACAACCTGCCATATTTTTACATTCAGTAATTTTAGCCAAAACATTAGGTGATACGTTTATACCAGGTATGGTTGCAGGACATTCGCTAGGAGAATTTTCAGCATTAGTAGCCAATGGCACTTTAAACTTTGAAGACGGCTTGAAATTAGTTTCGCAACGTGCTATCGCTATGCAAAAAGCTTGTGAATTACAACCGAGCACCATGGCTGCAGTCTTAGGGTTAGATGATGCTATTGTTGAAAAAATATGTGCCACGACTGAAGGCATCGTGGTTGCAGCAAATTATAATTGCCCGGGACAATTAGTGATTTCTGGTGAAATTGAAGCCATTAACAAAGCTTGTGAAACATTAAAAGAAGAAGGCGCACGAAGAGCTTTGGTTTTACCTGTTGGTGGTGCCTTTCATTCACCTTTAATGGAACCTGCTCGTGAACAACTTGCCGCAGCGATTGAAAACACAACCTTTAGTAAGCCAAACTGCCCAATTTACCAAAATGTAACAGCAAACGCTGTCATTGATGAATCCTCTATAAAAGCAAATCTTATTTCACAATTAACAGCTCCTGTCCGTTGGTCACAATCGGTTCAACAAATGATTGCTGATGGTGCTACATTATTTACTGAAGTGGGCCCTGGGAAAGTGTTACAAGGCTTAGTAAAAAAAATTAATAGAGCATCTGAAACTGCTTCTGCAACTTTTGAAATCAATAGTTAAATGAAGCTAAACAAACGCTCCATCTACATTATATTAGTTATTGTTTTAACGATAGCAATTGATCAGATTTCTAAAGTTATAGTTAGAGAGCATATAACATTAAGAACAGAAATTAATCCTGGTGAACGCATCCCTGTAATTGGTGATGCTTTTATTATGATGAATGTTGAAAATACTGGTGCTTTTCTTGGCATGGGAAGTGAATTAAATGAAACGCTTAGAATCATTTTATTACTCATTTTACCAATACTTGTTTTAGGCTTTGTACTTCGTCATATATTCAAAGACAAATCACTAGACAATTGGTCACTTTTCGCTTTTGCAAGTATTATTGGAGGTGGTATAGCGAATGTTTTTGATAGAATAGCCTTTGGAAAAGTTACCGATTTCTTATTTATAGATCTTGGCGGTGTTTTTAGAACGGGTATTTTTAATCTCGCAGATTTATCAGTAACTACAGGAATGATTATACTCATATTTATGAGTTTTAAGAAAAAGAAAACTAATGAATAAAAAAAGGTCGCTATTTTAATTTAGCGACCTTTTTTTAAATTCAAAATAGACTTAATCTTTAGCTCTAACTTTCTGCTCCCACTTCCAAGCAGACCTCATAGCATCATCAAGAGATAATTTTGTTTTCCAACCTAAATCATCATTAGCTTTATTAGTATCAGCGTAGGCCGAAATAATATCACCATCTCTTCTATCAACAATTTTGTAGTTTAATTTTTTTTCTGAAACTTTCTCAAAAGATTTAATAACTTCTAACACAGAACTTCCTTTTCCCGTGCCCAGGTTAAAAGTTTCAAAGTTCGCTTTATTTTTGTTCTGTAGTAATCGTCCCAATGCAATAACATGAGCATTAGCCAAATCTACCACATGAATGTAATCTCTAATACACGTGCCGTCTGGCGTTGGGTAATCGTCTCCAAAAACCGATAATTCTTGGCGCAGCCCTATAGCTGTTTGTGTTATAAATGGCACTAAATTTTGAGGCACACCAATTGGTAATTCACCTATTTCAACAGACTCATGTGCGCCAACTGGGTTAAAATAACGTAATGCAATCGCTTTTAGATTAGGAGATACTTTACAGGTATCCTGAATAATTTCTTCGCCAATTTGCTTTGTATTTCCGTAAGGTGATTCCGCTTGCTTTACAGGAGCGTTTTCTGTAATAGGCAACTCATCTGCTTGTCCGTAAACCGTACAAGACGAACTAAATATAAATGCTGCTGATGGCAACTTTTTCAATTCTTTAAGAATATAAACTAAAGTACCAATATTGTTTTCATAATAGAGTAAAGGTTCTTTTACACTTTCTCCCACAGCTTTACTAGCTGCAAAATGTATCACCCCTTTTATATCTTTGTGTTTAGCAAAAAATGCTTCAACACCCGCTTTATCTTTTAAATCTAGCTTTTCAAAAATTGGTGTTTTACCCGTTATAGCCGTAATACCATCTCGTACGTTTAGTGATGAGTTTGATAAATCATCAATAATAACAACCTCATAACCTTCATTTTGTAATTCTACAACTGTGTGCGAACCAATAAAGCCCAATCCGCCTGTAACTAATATTTTATCCATTTATAAATTTTATAATTGTTGATGTAATAAATTCCATCTGTTCGTCATCTAATTCGGTGTGCATTGGTAATGAAATAACATCTTTTACGAGTTGATTCGTTACTTCAAAATCAGATTCCTTATATCTTTCGTCCAAATATGCTTTTTGCCTGTGAAGCGGAATTGGATAATATACACCACAAGGAATTCCTTTATCATTTAAGTGTTTTACCAAAGCATCTCTATCTACTCCCTTTATTCTAAGCGTATATTGATGAAATACATGGCAATCACAGGTATCACAGATACCTTCACAACTTTTACTAACTGTTTTCGGCGTTATAATACTTTCGATGCCCTCTAAAGCTTTACTGTACTTTTTCGCAGCACTTTGTCTTGATTTATTATAATTATCTAAGCGTGGTAATTTAGCATCTAATACTGCTGCCTGTATACTGTCAAGCCTTGAGTTCACTCCTACCACATCATGATGGTAACGCTCATACATTCCATGATTTACAATACCTCGAATCGTGTGTGCTAAATTATCATCATTTGTAAAAATAGCTCCACCATCACCATAACAACCTAAATTTTTAGATGGGAAAAACGACGTCGCACCAACATGTCCAATAGTTCCTGCTTTCACTTTAGTTCCGTTACTATATGTATAATTCGCACCAATAGCTTGTGCATTATCTTCAATTACAAAGAAATCATGTTCTTGTGCTATTTCCATTATAGCCTCCATATTGGCACATTGCCCAAATAAATGAACTGGCACGATGGCTTTTGTTTTTGAGGTAATAGCTCTTTTTATAGCTTCAATATTGATGTTGAAATCATCATCATTAACATCCACTAAAACGGGTGTTAATTGCAATAAAGCAATAACCTCAACAGTTGCTGCAAAAGTAAAATCGGTAGTAATAACCTCATCCCCTGGCTTTAAGCCTAAACCCATCATTGCTATCTGCAATGCGTCAGTTCCATTTGCACATGGAATAACATTTTTCACCCCTAAATAGGACTCTAGGTTCTTTTGAAACTCATGAACCTTAGGGCCGTTTATAAATGTAGTGTTTTCAATTACCTCTTGGATAGAAGGGTTAACGATATCTTTTATATCATTATACTGACCTTTAAGGTCAACCATTTGAATTTTTTTCATTTAAAAAAAATTGTAGTCGATATTTTAAGTAATAATAAAGACTCATTTTAATGCCAATCTTTTATGGATTAACAAGTAGTAAAATTACAAAAATGATTGACGCTAACCAATGAATTTATTTCAAAGAAATGTATTTTAGCATTAAAAGAAAGAATATTGCGTTTTATTTATAACATAGGAATATATCTTGCAAATTTTGGTTTAAAATTTGGAGCTTTGTTTAATGACAAGTTAAAAAAAGGTGTTGTTGGCAGAAAAGCAACTTTTACGATTTTAAAAAATAATTTAAATAAAAATGACAAAACACTTTGGTTTCATTGTGCATCATTAGGTGAATACGAACAGGGGCTTCCTGTTTTTACCAAACTGAGACATCAATATAAAGATCATAAAATTATTCTTAGTTTTTTCTCGCCTTCAGGATATGACATTCGAAAAAACACTCCAATTGCAGATATCGTTATCTATCTCCCTTTAGATACTAAGACCAATTCTAAACGTTTTTTAGATTTGGTAAATCCTGAACTTACCATTTTTGTAAAGTATGATATTTGGCCCAATTTTTTAAATGAATTAAAACGAAGGCACCTTCGTGCTATATTAATTTCTGCTGCATTTAGAAAAAATCATATTTATTTTAAGGCTTACGGGAAACTTTTTAAAAACGCATTATTTGCTTTTGAACATATTTTTACTCAAAACGAAGATTCTAAAACACTCCTTAAAAGTATCCATTACCAAGCAGTTACAGTAAGCGGCGACACACGTTTTGATAGAGTTTATAGTCAATTAGAAATAGACAATACCTTAAATTTTATTGAAGAATTTAAAAACAATCAACTTTGTGTTGTTGCAGGTAGTACATGGCCCGAAGGAGAATCTTTATTTATAAATTTCATCAATTCTGAAGCCTCAAGACATGTAAAATTTATAATTGCTCCACATGATATTAAACCTGAACGCATTAAAAACTTGCAAGAACGAATTAATTCAAAAACTGTTTTGTTTTCTGAGAAAAAGAGTCAAGATTTAACTAATTCACAAGTCTATATAATTGATACCGTAGGAATTCTTTCAAAAATTTACAGTTATGCAGACATCGCTTATGTAGGAGGAGCAATGGGACATACTGGATTACATAACACACTTGAACCAGCAGTTTTTGGTATTCCAATAATTATTGGTAATAACCATATTAAATTCCATGAAGCTCAAGCACTTATTGATAATGGCGGTATGTTTTCTATTTCTACAAAAAATAATTTTAATTCAATTTTAAACAAATTTATTTGTAATAGTGACTTTAGGATAAAATGTGGGTCTAAAAATGTAGAGTATATCAAAAAAAATCGAGGAGCTGTAATCCAAATACTAAATTACCTAGGTAAATAGGTGCATTTTTAGCTATAAATTTCAAAAAAGTAGTAATTCTAATAAAAAGTCATTAAATTGGGTAAAACAAAAAATAAACACTAAAACAAAAACCGATGAAAAATTTATTATTAAGTTCAATCTTATTGTTGGCGTTAAGTTTCACGTCTTGTAGAGATACAAAAAAAAGTGAGTCCGTAGGAGACGCTATTGAAAACGCTGCTGATGCTGCTGGTGACGCCGTTGAAAACGCTGCTGATGCTGCTGGTGACGCTGTAGATTCTGCTGTTGATGCTGCTAGTGATGCCGCAGATAAAGCAGGTGATGCTGTAGATTCTGCTGTTGATGCCGCTAGTGATGCTGCAGATAAAGCAGGTGATGCGGTTGATGGTGCTGTTAACGCTGCAGGTGATGCCGTTGACAATATAAAAGCAAAAGCAGGTGATGCTGTCGACGCTGCAGGTGATGCGGTTGACAATGTAAAAGCAAAAGCTGGTGATGCTGCAGATAACGCTACTGATGCAGTTAAAAAAGAAGCAGATAAATTAAAAACTGGTATCTAATTTAGATTAGTTTTTTTTACAATTTATAAAAACCACCTATTAGGTGGTTTTTTTATTAATAAATCTTAATTATCGCACGAAACCAAATTATTATCTTAAAATTATTAATTTCATTCAATCTGTGAGCAATAAAATGAACGCCATAAGTAACTGTCTTCACCACTAGAACTATAATGCTCGAAAATAGATAATTACATATATTATTGCAATAGTTTTTTGCTATTTACTTATGTAACAGTTGTTACATAAGTAAATTTTTTTGTTCTTAATTTGCACAGATATTTATTGACGTGGTTAATCATTGGACTAACTATGAAGACTGAATATTAAAGAGAGGTTGCTCCTGCTGTTGGTTGGTAAGAGAGCGCCTCTTTTTTTAACTGCAAATTCTGCAAATAAGACACATACCATATTCGTTTACAAGTGGTTAAATTAATTAATTTTAGTAGTTCTAAAAACAACATCTCCAAAGGCACTTACTACTAAACAAATAGAATAACCCAATAAATTCCTTTAAAATGTGTTTCTGTGCATATAGTAGTAAGCACGTTTAAGAGTAATATAGCTAAGATGTAAAATAAAAAAAACAGAAGCAGACTGCAGTGTATACAAATCGAACCAACCAAGATAAGAAGTCATACTAATTAAAATGATCTACTTCCGTTTCTAACACAAAAATATAAAATATCAAAATTACAGTAACTGACATTTGTCATAAAAAGCTACATTTATAATACGTATTTTTTCAAAACTTAACAGGTGAAGTCTTACTAATTTTCAATTCCTTTACAATGGCAAAAAAGAGATTCAAATTTCTAGCCGTGCAAATACCGTAAAGATAATTATTGTGAATAAAAAAAGCCGCTTGAAAATCACATGATTAACAAGAGGCTTTAGTACTGAAGACGG
>NZ_CAJQQI010000146.1 GCF_905480415.1 uncultured Algibacter sp.
ATTTGATACATGGATTAATCCGCTTTCTTTAATACCAACATCTACAAAACATCCGAAGTTTGTAATGTTATTAACGATTCCTGGAAGTAATTGCCCATCGCGTAAATCGTTAATGGTTTTTATATTTTGATTAAACGTAAATACTTTAGCCTGTTCCCTAATATCCAATCCAGGTTTTTCTAGTTCTTTAATGATATCTTCAAGCGTTAATAGACCAACTGAATCTGTGCAATATTTTTTTAAATCTATTTTTTGAAGTAACGCTTTATTTCCAATTAAATCGTGAACTGATTTACCCAAATCTTTAGCCATTTTTGTTACTATCCCATAACTTTCAGGATGCACTGCAGAATCATCCAATGGATTTTGCGCCTCCTTAATTCTCAAAAACGCTGCGCCTTGTTCGAAGGCTTTTCCTCCTAAACGTGGTACACTTTTAATTTCTTTTCTAGATGTGAAAACGCCATTTTCGTTTCTGTAATTAAAAATGTTTTCAGCTAGTTTTGGACCAATACCTGAAACAGAACTTAGCAACGGTTTACTTGCCGTATTGATGTTTACACCAACAGCATTTACACAATTTTCTACCACAACATCCAATTGCTTTTGAAGTTTGGTTTGGTCTACATCATGCTGGTATTGACCAACGCCAATAGATTTTGCATCAATCTTTACCAATTCTGCTAGCGGGTCTTGTAAACGACGCCCAATAGAAACTGAACCACGAACCGTAACATCATAATTTGGGAATTCCTCTCGTGCTATTTTTGAAGCTGAATAAATACTTGCTCCCGCCTCACTCACCACAAATACTTTTACATCATTTTTAAAATGTACTTTTCTAATCAAAGCTTCGGTTTCTCTTGAAGCGGTACCGTTTCCAATAGCAATGGCTTCAATTTTATAAGCATCTACTAAAGATGCTATTTTCTTCATAGCTCCGATACTATCATTCTTCGGTGGATGTGGATAAATAGTTTCGTTATATTTTAATTGCCCTTGAGTATCTAAGCACACCACTTTACAACCTGTTCTAAATCCAGGGTCGATAGCCAAAACGTGTTTTTCTCCTAATGGAGATCCTAATAACAATTGTTTTAAGTTTTTTGCAAAAACATTAATTGCAGATTCATCTGCTTTTTCTTTTGCTATATGCAAAGCTTCATTACTTAACGATGGTAATAATAAGCGTTTGTATGCATCTTTAATGGCTAGTTCTATTTGTTCGGCACAAGCGTTATTAGAACGCATCATTCTACTCTCAATTTTATCTAAAGCTTTGTCGTTATCTATCTCAATTTTAACACGAATAAAGCCCTCACTTTCGGCTCTTAAAATAGCTAACAAACGGTGCGATGGGATTCGGCTTAAGCTTTCTTCCCAATCAAAATAATCTCTAAACTTTTGTGCTTTTTCGTCGGTCACTTTTGTTTTTATCACTTTCGTGGAAATCATTGCGAAACGCTGAAGCTGATGACGAATATTATTTCTAATATCAGTACGTTCATTAACCCATTCGGCAATAATATGTCTGGCGCCCTCCAAAGCGTCTTTAACATAATATACATAGCCTTTTACGTATTTAAATGCTATAGATTCGATATCATTAGCCTTCTGGCTCATTATAATTTTGGCAAGTGGTTCTAATCCGTTTTGGCGTGCTTTCTCTGCTTTAGTTTTTCGACTTTTTTTATAGGGTAAGTATAAGTCTTCAAGTGTCATTAAATCTTGAGTGTCTTTAATTTTATGTTTTAATTCTGAGGTTAAAACATCTTGCTCTTCTAAAGCTTTTAAAATGGCTTTTTTTCGTTTTTCTAGAGCTTCAAATTGTTCTTTATATTTTACGATATCACCAATTTGAACCTCATCTAAATTTCCGGTGCGTTCTTTTCTGTAACGCGAAATAAAAGGAATGGTACAATCTTCATTAAGTAATTCAATCGTATTTTTTACTGATTGCTCTGGTAATTGTAACTGAGAAAGTATGTATTTTAGTTGTGTCGACATTCGCCTTAAAAATTATGATGCTAAAATAAGGTTTACGTATGACTTAAATTTGTAAAATAATAACCGTATGAAACACCTATTAAAAGTACTTTGTATTTTAATTCTAACAAGTTGTGAAAAACAAAAAGAAGTAACTACTAATAATGTTGAAGATTTTGTATCAGTAGAGCAAGTAGTTCAGCGCGTTTTCGATGATATTTGGAGTTCTAACAAATCTGAATTGCTTTCAAAATATCATACCGATGATTTTATACTTTTAGAACATGGCGAAGTTTGGACAAACGACACCATTTTCAATTGGTGTGAACGTGCTAAAAAAAGAGATCAAGGTGCGAAACGCATCAATAGTTTTGATTTTTTTAAAGCTGAAAGAGAAGGCAATCGTATTTGGATGGCATACCACAATTATGCAACATTTAAATCTGAAAATGGAGAAGGAAAAGCGCAATGGTTAGAAAGTATAATAGCAGTAAAAAAAGATACTGTTTGGAAGTTGGAATTAATGCATTCTACTCGAGTGAATAGAAAATAAGGGTTATTAAGCAACTTTTTTAATCAAATCAAAACAAGGGCATTTTTTACAACGCCTATTTTTGTCTTCTTTAAATTTTTTGCAGCAACTATCTTTAGCTTTTTTATGCAGTTTTATGCCTAGTTTGCGTAATCTTTTAATTGCTTTCTTTTTCTTCTTTTTGCCCAAAATAACATGCGATATTCAGATCGACACACAAAAATAAGTTATTTTTATTAAATCTAAATAAGCTAAAACTTTAAAGTTAAAGGGGCGTATTTGTAGCTGCTGTAGTTACTGTTAGATTTTCAATATCTCTATCAAATAGATACAAGCCACCTTTATCATCACCAATCATATTTATTTTATCCAGAATGGTGCGCGCTACGGCCTCTTCTTCAATTTGTTCTGCTACATACCACTGTAAAAAGTTATGAGTAGCATAGTCTTTTTCTTGTAGGCTTATGTGTACTAATTCATTAATACTTTGAGATACATAAACTTCATGTTCAAACAATTTTTCGAACATTTCTTTAATTGATTTGAATGTGACATTTGGTGCTGCTAATTCGGAAATTTGTGCATGACCTCCGCGCTCATTTACAAACTTTACCAACTTCAACATATGTTCACGTTCTTCATCAGATTGTGCATACATAAAATTAGAAATCCCTTCTAAACCTTTAATCTCTGCCCAACATGCCATGGCTAAATAAATTTGAGAAGATTCTGCTTCTATTCGTATTTGACTATTTAATGCGGCTTCTATGATTTTTGATAACATAATATTTTGTTTTATGTAAAGTTACTAAAAACGTTTATTTTTTAGCTAATCTGCAACCCATTTACAACACTAGTATCATCAGGATTTACGAACACCAATTTGCCGTCAGCATTTTCAGTCATTAAAATCATACCTTGACTCTCAACACCTCTTAACGCCCTCGGTGCCAGATTTACTAACACTGTTACACGTTTCCCAACCACTTCTTCCGCAGTAAAACTTTCAGCAATACCAGATACTATGGTTCTTGTATCAATTCCTGTATCAACTTTAAGTTTTAATAATTTTTTGGTTTTTGGCATTTTTTCTGCTTCTAAAATTGTGCCTACACGCATATCTAACTTTGTAAAATCCTCAAATGTGATAGTATCTTTTTGAGGTTCTACTGTTTTGTTTGCCGCTTCGTTTGCTTTTTTACTTGCTTCTAATTTATCAAGTTGTTTTTGGATGGTTTCGTCTTCTATTTTAGAGAATAACAATTCTGCTTTTCCTATTTTATGTCCCTCTGGCAATAACGTTTCTTTTGTGCTTACTTCATTCCAGGATATCGCGTCATTGTGAGACTCATTTTTTTGAGTCGTGGCAATCTGTTCATTTGAAGAGATAACCACGTCGCTTCTCTCCTCATTATGACGTAATCCAAGAATATTTTTAAGTTTTTCAGAAGTAAACGGTAAAAATGGTTCACACAAAGTTGCTAATGCCGACGCTATTTGCAGCGACACGTACATAATAGTTTGTGTTCTGGCTTCATCAACTTTAATGACTTTCCACGGCTCTTCGTCTGCTAAATATTTATTTCCTAAACGTGCTAAATTCATCAATTCTTGTCCCGCCTCTCTAAAACGGTAACGTTCTATTGAACTTGCAATGACATCTGGATACGCTTTAATTTTAGCTAAAGTTTCGGCATCAACTTGTGTAAAATCACCAGGAGTTGGTACAACACCATCATAATATTTGTTGGTAAGCACAACTACTCGGTTTATAAAGTTCCCGAAAATAGCTACTAACTCATTATTATTTCTAGCTTGGAAATCTTTCCAAGTAAAATCGGTATCCTTTGTTTCCGGCGCATTTGCATTTAATGAATAACGTAACACGTCCTGCTGACCAGGAAATTCCTCTAAATAATCCGGTAACCAAACTGCCCAGTTTTTGGAGGTTGATAACTTATTACCTTCTAAATTTAAAAACTCATTTGCTGGTACATTTTCTGGCAGAATATAACTGCCTTCTGCTTTTAACATAGCTGGAAAAATAATACAGTGAAATACAATATTATCTTTTCCTATAAAGTGAACTAGTTTTGTGTCTTTGTCTTTCCAATACGGTTCCCAGTCTTTTCCAACACGGTCTGCCCATTCTTTGGTTGAAGAAATGTAACCAATAGGCGCATCAAACCAAACATACAACACTTTCCCTTCTCCGCCTTCTGCTGGTACAGGAATTCCCCAATCTAAATCTCTGGTTACCGCACGTGGCCGCAATCCATCATCAATCCAAGATTTACATTGTCCGTATACATTAGGTTTCCAATCTTTTTTATGACCTTCTAAAATCCATTCTTTTAAAAACGCTTCATGTTTGTCTAAAGGTAAAAACCAGTGTTTCGTTTGTTTTAAAGTCGGTACATTTCCTGTAATTGCAGATTTTGGATTAATCAAATCTGTAGCATTATGGCTCGTTCCACAACTTTCACATTGATCGCCATAACTTTCTTCGTTCCCACATTTAGGGCAAGTACCAACAACAAAACGATCTGCTAAAAATTGATTTGCTTCAGCATCATACAACTGTTCTGTAGTTTCTTCTATGAATTCACCTTTTTTATCTAAAGTTTTAAAAAACTCTGAAGCCGTTTCATGATGAATAGGTGCCGATGTACGTGAATAATTATCGAACGTTATTCCAAAATCTTCAAACGATTTCTTAATAATTGCATGATATTTATCAACGACATCTTGAGGCGATACACCTTCCTTCTTTGCCTTTATAGTAATTGGGACACCATGTTCGTCACTTCCACCAATAAATGCTACATCATTCCCTGTTAAACGTAAATAGCGCGCATAAATATCTGCTGGTACATAAACACCTGCTAAATGCCCAATGTGAATTGGCCCGTTTGTATAAGGAAGTGCAGTAGTAATTGTATATCTTTTAGGCTTGTTCATTAATCTTAAAAAATTAAATTTCAATGTCATTCCGAAGGCGATACGACTGTAATAATCTCTCAAACAGGAGTTCTAATTCAACAAATTGTTGCGCTTCGCTCGAAATGACGGTTCTTTTTGAAGCCGTAAAAGTACACAATTTGAGGGCTATTTAGAAAAAAAATGTACATTTACATTATGTCGAAAACCCTACTAATTTTAATCTTGTTTTCTGTTATTTTTTTCTTTGGAATAAAAAAATCAACATCACAAAATATAGCTAATGAAAAACAACACAATACTTTGAAACAACCACCATACTTAAAAACGGGCGATACAGTTGCTATTGTCGCACCATCAGGGATTTTAAAAAATAGAACAGACGAAGTTCAACAAGCTCAAGCGCTTTTAAACAGTTGGGGGCTAAATTCTGTTCTTGGAAAACATGTGTTTAGTAAAGCAGATCATTTTGCAGGAACTGATGATGAGCGTTGTGAAGATTTGCAAGAGGCTTTAGACAACCCAAAAATTAGTGCCATTTGGTGTGCGCGTGGTGGTTACGGAACAGTTCGGATTTTAGATAAGCTAGACTATTCAATATTTAAACAAAATCCAAAATGGCTTATTGGGTATTCTGATATTACAGCACTTCATAATCAAATACATAATGAAGGTGTAGAGAGTTTGCATGCCATTATGTGTGTTAGTTTACCAGAAGATGAATCTGAAATTCAAGCTAGTATTTCAACCTTCAAAAATACACTTTTTGGCACCCCTTTAAGCTACATTTTAGAAGGTTCAAATTATAATAAAACTGGAACTACTTCAGGGCAATTGGTTGGTGGCAACCTCACTATGATACATACCTTGTTAGGATCTAAAACAAGCATTGATACATCAGGAAAAATCCTGTTTATTGAAGAGATTGGTGAATACAAATATCATATTGATCGCATGCTACAAAGTCTAAAACGTGCAGGTTATTTTGATAATTGCAAAGGTCTTATTGTTGGCGATATGACTAAACTTAGAACAAATACGACACTTTGGGGAACGTCAGTAGAGCAACTTATTTTAGATGCTTTGTCAGATTATGATTTTCCTATTGCCTTCAATATGCCTGCGGGACATGAAAAAGATAATCAGGCTTTGATTTTAGGCAGAACAATTCAGTTAGTAGTTAGCAGTTCGCAATCTTCAATTCTGTTTAACTAAATAAATTCAGATCAAACAAAGGCTTTAAAACACTTCAATTTGCATAAGGGTTTTTACCTTATAATAAGATTCTGTAGTCTAAATCGTTTGTTAAACGACTATAAGGGGTAATCAACTGATATTTTTAAAAATTATAAAAATATGACCTAATTTTGAATGCAAATTTTAATAATCCTTAACACCATAAATATGATGAAAAAATTACAATTACTATTCGTTGCAATGATGCTTTTGTTTGCTATTGATGTAAAAGCTGACGATACAATAAATTCAAACTTGAATTTAAATAACCCAGACGTGCGTAAATGTCTAATGGAAGCTTCAAAAAGTGAAGGCTGGAAATTAGCAGCATTATATTATAACGCAGATGAGAAACTAGTTATGATTTTTGAAAAAGGCAATAACAATAAAACTTATATGAGTAAATAATTGTTATTTAATCAAGCCATTTTAAACCAGCTATTCAATTTTGTTTAGCTGGTTTTTTATTTAGATTCCCGTTTTGATGCAACAGGAAACTATTAATTATATTGATGGAAATTATAAATCAACGCATTAAAACCTGCGCTCTTTCTGAATCTGCTCATAAGCAGCTTGTACTTGTCTAAACTTTTCTTCAGCGCCTTCTTGGTGTTCTTTGCCTAAATGAATTACTTTATCTGGATGGTACTTTTTAGCCATTTTTCTGTAAGCCTTTTTAATCTCGCTCACCGTAGCACTTTTAGTTATTTCTAAAACCTTATAAGCATTTTCGCTACTATTATAAAACATAGCTTTAATACTTTCATAATCTCTAGAACTAATTCCTAAATAACCTGATATGGTATAGATTTGACGTTCTTCATCCTCAGTAACAGTTCCATCTGCCTTGGCGATACCAAATAAAAAATGCATGAGTTGTAAACGTGATGGATGATCCATCATTTGCCGTATTTGCAAACACACTGGCCTTACTGAAATATTTTGTTTACTTATATTTTTAAACAATTTAAAAGCGTGATTTGCACGCTCTTTACCATATATGTTTGAAAACTGCTGACGTACAAAATCTAACTCGCGTTGGTCTTGAACACCATCCGCTTTAATAACCACCGAAGCTAACACTAATAAACTCACTTCGAAATCACCAGATTCTGTTTGCGGGCGTTGCCTAGGTTGTGTTCTGTAGGTAGACCCTCTTCCTCTGGTTGTTTGCCCTTGCCCTATAAATGGGTTCTCTTTTCCATCTGCCATAGCATCTATAACGCTTCCTAAGGCCAATCCAATTATTGCCCCAATTGGACCTCCAAACGACCAGCCTATAGAGGCTCCTATCCATTTTGAAAAACTCATGTAAGTATAAATTTTGTTTATCGTCAAATATAATATTTGTTAGTTGATTGATTCACTATTTTGTTACACAATTGGTATCTTTGCAACTCGAAAATGTTAATAATTTAAATTTAAAAAATATGTATCCACCAGAATTAGTAAAACCAATGCGTGAGGATTTAACCAAGGTTGGTTTTGAAGAATTGCACACTGCAGAGGCGGTTGATGCGGCTATAGCGAAAGAAGGTACAACACTTGTTGTAGTAAATTCGGTTTGTGGTTGTGCGGCAGCTAATGCTCGCCCAGGCGCTAGAATGAGTTTGCAAAACACTAAAAAACCAGACCATATTGTAACGGTTTTTGCAGGTGTAGATAGAGAAGCTGTTGATGCAGCTCGTGGACATATGGTTCCGTTCCCTCCAAGTTCACCAAGTATGGCTTTATTTAAAGATGGCGAACTGGTTCATATGTTAGAGCGTCATCACATTGAAGGAAGACCTGCAGAATTAATTGCAGAAAACCTTGTTGATGCTTATAACGAGAATTGTTAGAAAACCTTCGTGATTCTTAGAAAAGCGGGAGAATCTGTTTCAAGTGAAAAGGTTTCAGCGTTATTTCTTCCTCGCAATGACAAAACAAATTATACTAAACCACGATTAATTCGTGGTTTTTTATTTTTATACGCAACCATTTTAGAATTATTTCACCTCATAAATAAATTGTAAAAAATGAAGAAATTAATATCCAAATTCATTTTAGTACTTCTTTTTTTATTGTTATTTTCTACACAATGTGAGGACGATATTCCGCCCTTCACCCAAGAAACTGAACAACAGGAGTTAGCTGCTTTAAAAACTGAAATTGAAAATTTAGCTAACACTTCTTTTTGTGGTGATGCTTTTGAATGTAAATTTATTGCTTTTGGCAGTAAGCCTTGTGGTGGCCATTGGGGTTATTTGGTTTATTCCACTTCTATTGATACCGAAGAACTTGAAAACAGGGTTGAGAGATATAACCGAGAAGAAGCTATTTATAATACTGGATGGGGTATTACCTCTGATTGTGCGGTTAACAATCCACCTGTGAGCATGAATTGTGAAAATAACGCTTGTGTTGCTGTGTACTAAAACATAGTTTATTTATTTTTGGGGCATGTTAAAACTCTTGTCCTATCCATTATCAGTTATTTATTATGTGTTTTTTGGGTTAGCACTGATTTTGATTCATCCTATACAATGGCTATGTTTTAACTTTTTTGGTTATCAAGCTCATAAAAAAAGTGTAGATTTTTTACAACTTTGCTTAATGCGATGCGCTCATATTTTAGGCACGCGATTTTCATTCAATAATCCTTATATTATAGATACTAATCGCCCTTTAATTATTATTGCAAATCATCAAAGTTTACATGATATATATCCACTTACCTGGTATATGCGAAAATACCATCCAAAATTTATTAGTAAAATTGAATTAGGCAAAGGCATACCTAGTGTGTCATATAATTTACGTCATGGAGGTGCCGCTTTAATTGATAGAAAAAACCCTAGACAATCCATACCCGCATTAATGAAATTTGGAGAGTATATTGAAAGCACAAAACGTGCGGCTGTTATTTTTCCTGAAGGCACAAGAAGTAAAGATGGTACACCAAAGTCTTTTCAAACTAAAGGATTAGATATTCTATTTAAAAAAGTGCCTTCCGCATTAGTGGTTCCTATAACCATTAACAACTCATGGAAAATGTTACGCTATGGAAAATTTCCAATGGGCATAGGTAATCATCTTAAGTTTACCGTCCATAAGCCTTTAGAATTAGCTACCTTTGTCGATAAGCAAGAGCTTATTAACCGTATTGAATCGACTATAAAAAATCATATTGAACATTAAAAAAGTTATAAATGTCTTTAAAAAATAAGAGATTAGAAGTCATGCAGTTTTTGGAAAAAGACGTTGATGCATTAATGGAGAAATATTTAATCCCTGTAGACAGTATTTGGCAACCTACAGACTTTTTACCAAATTCTGAAACTACGGACGATGCCTTTTTTGAGGAAGTTAGAGAAATTAGAGAATTAGCTAAAGATTTACCTTATGATTTTTGGGTAGTTTTAGTTGGTGATATGATTACTGAAGAAGCATTACCAACTTACGAATCTTGGTTAATGGATGTTGAAGGTATAGACCAAGTAAATGGTGAAAATGGTTGGGGAAAATGGGTGCGTCAATGGACTGCTGAAGAAAACAGACATGGCGATGTACTTAATAAATACCTATATCTTTCTGGTAGAGTAAACATGAAAGAAATTGAAAAAACTACGCATCACCTAATTGCTGATGGTTTTGATATTGGAACGGACCGAGACCCTTACAAAAACTTTGTGTACACTAGTTTTCAAGAATTAGCTACGTATATTTCGCATAACCGTGTAGCAAAACTTGCAAAAGACAAAGGCAATAAGCGTTTGTCAAAAATGTGTAAAATCATTTCTGGTGATGAAATGCGCCACCATCATGCGTATTCTGAGTTTGTAGAGCGTATTTTTACAGTAGATCCTAGCCAAATGATGATGGCTTTTCATTATATGATGAAACAAAAAATTACTATGCCTGCTCACTTTTTAAGAGAATCTGGTGGTAAAATAAGTTCCGCTTTCGAAGAGTTTTCAAATACAGCACAGCGCATAGGCGTTTATACCGCTACGGATTATGTAGATATTCTTCAAAAGTTAATTGAACGTTGGGAAATTGATAAAATTACTAATCTTTCAGACGAAGCTGAAAAAGCTAGAGATTATTTAATGAAACTTCCAGCTAGAATGTATCGTATATCTGAGCGCATGAAGATTCCTGAAAATTCATTTCAATTTAAATGGGTTGAGCCGGCAATTATCAAGTAAATCATACCTTGTTTAGACCTATTTCATGTTCAGGAAATAGTAAACCATATTCTGATACTATTTTTGTTTATCAACAAAAAGGGGGTTTTTTAAAATCAACTTACTACGGTGGAAATAGTATTGAAAGGCATTTAAGTGGTTTAGTTGCTGATGATGGTGCTATTAATATGAGCTACCATGAAATCAATAAAAACTGCGAATTAGTGACTGGAATTTTGCAGGTCTAAACCAGAAATTGATTCCAACGGAAAATAAAAATTTATGAAAGTTGGTAGTGGAGTTCTGGCGATAAATCAAAGTGCACTTATATTCTAAAAGAAATTTAAAAGTCATGATTTCAGAAGAAATAATCAATAAAACGATACGTTTTGTAAAAAAGACTTTAGCTGATGCTGAAGGTGGACACGATTGGTTTCATATAAAACGTGTTTACAGAAACAGCCTTTTAATTAGTAAAACGGAACCTGTTGATGAGTTAGTTGTGTCTTTAGGGTCATTACTTCATGATATAGCAGATAGCAAATTTCATAATGGCGATGAAACTATAGGTCCAAAAATAGCACGAGAATTTCTATTTGAACTGAATGTCGATTCAAAAACAATAGAACATGTCGTGAATATTATAGAAAACATATCTTTTAAAGGTGGTAATGAGGCTCAAAAATTCAAATCTCCTGAGTTAGATGTTGTTCAGGACGCTGATAGGCTCGATGCCGTTGGCGCTATTGGCATAGCCCGGTGCTTTAATTATGGAGGTTTTAAAAACAGAACGCTTTATGATCCTGATATTAAGCCCAATCTTGGCATGACTAAAGAACAATACAAAACTTCGACCGCACCAACAATCAATCATTTTTACGAGAAACTTCTGCTTTTAAAAGATAGAATGAATACTAAAACAGGGAAACAAATCGCTAATAAGCGACATGCCTACATGTTGGGTTTCTTAGACCAGTTTGATAGTGAATGGAAGGGAGAAAAGTAATAGTCTTACTGCACAAGGCTCGTCGTATTAATTTTCTAGAGCAACTTGTAATGCTGTAATTTTATATTCCAAAATCGAAAGTTCTTCTGCATTTTCAATAATTTCTTCAACGGTTAAATCGTCTTTACCGTTAATAAAATTCATTATGCCGTTCTTCTTATAAGAATAATATTTTAAAGTTTCATTAATTTTATCAGTCATAACCTTCACTCTTTATTGAATAATTAACTTAATTTCTTTTCTGTAATTTGAAGCACTCTTACCTGTTATTTCATTAAAAACTTTATTAAAATGCGAGAAATTATTAAATCCACATTCAAAACAAACATCTGCAATACTCATTTTACTCTCTTCAGATAATAGTTTTGTTGCATGGACCACTCGGTATTCATTTACTACTTGAGTAAACGTTTTTCCTGTAGCTTTTTTAAAATATCTACAAAAAGCAGGTACCGTCATACTTACCTCATCGGCTATTTGATCTAATGTAATATGTTGTTGAAAATTTTTGTTCACATGTTTAAATATGGCTCCAATCTTAGCGCTGTCTTGAGCTTCCGCTTCAAATGCAAAACCATCAGCGTTCAAAAGTGAATAATCTTCTGTTTTTGATAAGTAATTGAGAATTTCCAAGAACTTTAGGGTACGATCTAATCCGACACTCTCTAAAAGTTTATCAATTTTAGGCCCTATATATGCTTTGGTTTCCACATGAAAGCGAATACCCTTCTTGGCTCTTTCAAATAAGGCCTTAATATCCGCCATTTCAGGAATTTTAATAAAATCATTTCCTAAAAAATTAGATTTAAACTGCACTGTGGTTTCAGATCCATTGGCGGTAAGCCTATCTGCAAAACCATTATGTGGCAAGTTAGATCCTATTAATATAAGTTGACTGTTGTTAAAATAAGATAAGTGATTTCCAATATGTGTTTTACCCTGTCCTTTGTTTACATAAACAAGTTCAAGTTCTGGATGAAAATGCCAGTAAGCATAATACTTATCTGCCTTTTCTAAATGCTGCTTTACTAGCATAGAACTTCCAAAACTCGGGGAAAGTTTTTCTAAAGTAGGTTTCTTGTTAACCATGAAAGGATTTATTTACAACAAATTTACTATTTATTATGCATAGATTGTATATTTAATTATCCTAAATATATGATATATTAACTTTAAATTAAGTTAACAATAAGTTAACAGATAATTTAGCACATAAATTAGTCAAAATCAGTGTTTTTATAGCTGATGTTTGTTCTTAATTTTGTTGTGTAATAATTTTTAAACTAATTTATTATGTATTTAACTGAAAAAAGTAGTAAAACATATTTTATATACCATACCATTTTTACTAGTCTAGTATTAAAAGGTAGTAAGACACCGTATAAAACGAAAAGAATTAATTTTTCTGTATCAGGCTTTTTTAAAGCATATTGGAAATACTATAATTTATATGACGTCTATATTACACACCCAAACCAAACTGTATACACTAATATGGGTAGGAGCGAAAAAACAAGATTCTAAAAAATTTAAAAAAAACAACTCTTAACACAGAGTAACAGTATTCATTAATTAGTTTAATGTCTTATTTAGTTTAGTTTAGTTTGTAAAAGTGGGCTGTGGTGGCTCACTTTTTTTTGGCTAATTTTTTCTTATAAAGATTTTATAGTTCAAAAAAATATACTCAATTAACAGGCAAATATTCTATTTTAATACAACATTAATTTGATGTAAATACAATAGATAAAATACCATATAAACCCATCAAAATCAATGTTTTATAAGCCATAATACGACTATATATTTGCCGTGTTGAACGTTAAAAAAACCAAATCATGAAAAACGCAATTAAGTACTCAAAAAAAGGAATTGTAATGGTAACATTGTTTACTACCTTATTAAGTTTCGCAAATGAAAATTCATTTTTTAATATTAAAAATGACGCAAAAAAGACAGCCCTTACTTTAAAAAGTGTTAAAGAAGGAAACCAATTATCTATAATAGATAATAACGGTATAATTTTATATAGAGAAATCATTGAAATAAATGGAAATTATAATAAAGAATTTAATTTAACATCACTTCCAGATGGTGCGTATATTTTTGAACTTGACAAGGATTTAGAAATAAACACGATACCTTTTACTATAAAGTCTAATATTGTTCTTTTCGAAAAAGAAAAGGAAAAAACAATTTTTAAGCCTTTGATAAGAGTTAAAGACGATATGGTATATGTTTCAAAACTTTCCTTTAATGAACAACCTTTAAAAATTGAAATTTACTTCACAGGATCGAACGGGTCTGAACTCATGTTTACTGAAACCATCGAAAACACTAAAGTTATCGAAAGAATCTTTAAACTAGATGGCTTAAAATTTGGTTCTTATAAACTTGTATTCCATGGAGAAGGCAGGGAGTTTATCAAATACGTTAATTAATTTCTTAATACCTAATTTAAATTTAGTTATTAAAAGTGAGCCGTCGAGGCTCACTTTTTTTTTAGGACAATTTTAACTTAATATTTTTACCAAGTCTATGTAAATTATAATTAAGCTTAGGTATTTATTGATCCTTAAAACACCTTTTTCTAGCTAGTTTTATAGAATTATTTATTTGTTGTGCTATTTTACCTCCCTGGAAAATCAGCTTTACGTTTTGCTAAAAAAGCGGTAGTGCCTTCCTCAAAATCTTCAGTACCAAAACAGTTTCCAAATTCCTGTTTTTCAATATCAAACCCGTTTACACCATCTTTAAAATTGGCATTTATTGCGCTTATAGCTGCCCCAATAGCTACAGAAGAATTTCGAGAAATTTTAGTTGCTATTTTTTCGCAAAGTGGCAATAATTGGTCTTGAGTTGTTACATGATTAACTAATCCGTATGTTAATGCTTGATTTGCATCAATCATTCCAGCTGTCATTATCATTTCCATAGCGCGTCCTTTACCAATTAATTGTGGTAATCGTTGTGTGCCACCGTATCCTGGGATAACACCTAAAGACACCTCTGGTAAGCCCATTTTCGCATTATCGCTAGCCACCCTAAAATGGCAAGACATGGCTAATTCTAATCCGCCACCAAGTGCAAAACCATTTACTGCCGCTATAACTGGTGTTGATAGATTTTCAACAAAATCAAATAACAATTCTTGTCCTTGGGCAGCCAATTTTTTACCTTCACTCACATCAAAATCTGCAAATTCACTAATATCTGCACCTGCTACAAAGGCTTTCTCTCCACTACCATTAACTATAATAACTTTGGTGTCTTCATCTTTATTAGCAGTATCAAATGCGTCGTGCAATTCTTCTATAGTCTCTCTATTTAAAGCGTTTAATTTTTTTGGACGGTTAATAGTTATGGTTGTTATGCCATTCTCTTCTTCTATACGTAAATTGTTGTATTTCATAATTCTGGTGTCAATTAATAAGATTCCTGCCTGCGAAGGAATATGTTATTCTTTTGGAAATGTTACTTTAAATATTGTGCCTTTATCTTTTTCTGAAACAAACGAAATGTTTCCTTTATAGGTTTCCACTATATTTTTAACCATAGCCAAACCAAGCCCCATACCACTGGTTTTTGTTGTAAATTTTGGTTCAAACACTTTATGCCTATTTTCTTCTGCTACACCTGAACCATTATCTGCAACTGAAATAATAACATCGTCATTACTTTGCCTAACATTAATTACAATTTTTGGTGTTTGGTCATCAGCGATTGCTTGAGTCGCATTTTTAACCAAATTGGTTACCACTCTAATAAGTTGCGTTCTATCAAATTTTGCTATGATTTCTTCTGAATCGGCAGTGAAAAAAATATAATCCTCATTAAAAATATCTAAAGCTAGCTTTACAATTTTAACAACATTTAAGGTTTCATTTTGTTGCGCTGGCATTTTGGCGAAATTTGAAAATGCTGATGCAATGGAACTCATCGTATCAATTTGCTGGATTAACGTTTTACTATATTCATCAACCTTAGAATGGATGTTTTCATCTTCAGGGTTAAACTTACGCTGAAAATTTTGGACCGTTAAACGCATAGGTGTTAACGGATTTTTAATTTCGTGAGCTACCTGTTTTGCCATTTCTCTCCATGCCTGTTCACGCTCACTTCTTGCTAATTGGACTGCACTTTCTTCAAGCTCATCAATCATGCTATTGTAAGAGTTTACTAAGGCGGAAATTTCCTCACTAGTATCATCAACATCGATTCTTTCGTTTCGCTTTTCAAGCCTTGTTGTATTGATTTTGTCGCTAATAGTTTTTAAAGATTTTGTAATATATTTTGATAGTAAGAAGGCTATAGCAATAGCCGTTAATAATACCAACATAAAGGCAAAACCAATACGCTGTAAGAACCCTTGTAACTCTTTAGTAAGAAAATCGTCTTTTTCCAAATATGGAATATTTAATATCGCTAAGGGCTTTGACTTATTATCAGTTATGTAAGTATAAGACGATTGAAAGGTTTCACCATTCTCTTTGTGAATATCTACATGCCTATGTTGTGCAATTTCTGAGGCATTATTAAATTCTATATTATTGCTTAAAGCATTCATGATATCTGCATCAATGCATTTATCGGCATTATTCTCTTGCAGACCTGCTTTTGATGAAATTAAGAGCCCGCCTTCTAAATCGTATAAATTAATTTGAAGTTTATGAATGTCTGCGACATTATAAATTTCATCTTTAAAAATATAAGGGATGTTTTCTGTTTTAATTTCCCATGTGTTTTGCCTGCCATTTAAAACACGTTTTAGATGCGTTTGGATACTACCCTCTTTACGCTCTAATCGACCCTTATGATAATCTGAACTTTGCTCTTTATATTGATATATGGCTACCGCCGAAATAAGTGCAGATGCCAATAACACTAGCAATATCATAGCTAGAAATATACGGGTACGTAAAGCGAGTTTTTTTAATTTCATCTGTAAATTCTCATTACTTTCTATCTGTTAGACCTAACATCCTAAAATAAAAAATATCTTCTTGATTTAACTTTTAAATTAGATGTTTTGTCTGCAAATTATGATTCAATAAATATAGCAATAATCAAACCAAACAGCCTAAGCCTTATTTAAAAAACAAGAAGTTAGCGGATGTGCGCGTTAGGGATAGAAAAGGAAATTCTTTTTGTGCTTCACTATACGTTTGATTTGAAACCCATTTTAAAAATATAGAACACCCTTGATAAGATACCTAGACGAGCTCAGCACAAGAAAGATTATATTGGATAGCCCGACCCAAAAGGGTAACGCCCAAATAATTTAAGCATCGGGGTTTTTGTTTCGAATATTCTTGTAAACTTTAAAGCCTAACATGATGAGGACTCCCAGGGCGATAATACCGATGATTCCCCAAACCCAATTGATGGCGCTTTTTAAAATAACTAGAAAAACAACTGCGAACAGTATGAATGTTGCGCCCTCGTTCCAGATACGCATAAAACTTGATGTTTTTTTTACGAGATCGTTTTGCAATTGCTTGTAATATTGATGTGTTTTTAAGTGATAAATGAACAGTAAAAGTACAAAAGCGAGTTTTACATGCATCCATGGTAGTTGTAGCCAATAAGGTTGTAAAATGAGTAACCAAACAGCGAAAAGGGTTGCCAGTACAGCTGATGGCCATGTGATAATGAACCATAACCGTTTTGCCATAAGTTTAAGTTGTTTACCAAGAATTTCTTTATCTGGTGATGGCTTATGAAACGCTTCTATTTGATATACAAAAAGACGAGGTATATAAAATAAGCCCGCAAACCATGTGATTACAAAAATGAGATGAAAAGCTTTTATATAGTTGTAATATTCCATTCTAACTTACTAACTCTGGTGTTTGTACCCAATTATTAATCCACTTAGATAATAGGTCTACAAAATCTGCATCATCATTTAAACATGGTACTACTGAAAACGCTTTCCCGCCTACTTCATGAAATATTTCTTCACCTTCCATAGCTATTTCTTCTAGAGTTTCTAAACAATCACTAACAAATGCTGGGGTTACGATAGCCATATTTTTAACGCCTTGTTTCCCTAAACGCTCTATAGTTCTATCTGTGTAAGGTTGTAACCATGGATCGAAACCTAAACGGGATTGAAAGGATGTTGAATAAGTACCTTCTTTTAATTGAAGTTTTTCTGCAACTAATCGTGTGACTTCTTTACATTGATGTCTATAGCAAAATTCATGCGCTTTACTTGGTGTTTCACAACAGCTGCCATCTATTTTACAATGGGACTTTGTAACATCGCTTTTTCTGATATGGCGCTCTGGAACACCATGGTATGAAAATAATAAATGCTCGTAATCATTCTCTTTTAAATGATTTTTTATAGAGTTTGAAAGCACTTCTATATAATCTGGTTTATTATAAAAAGCTGATACAGATTCTATTTTTAAATTTGGGAAATGTTGCTCACGAAGTTCTTCAGCTAACACAGTAATAGTCTCGGTTGTAGCCATAGCAAACTGAGGATATAAAGGAAATAGCAATACCTCTTCAACTCCTTTATCAACCAATTCTTGGAGTCCTTTTTTCATAGTCATACGCCCGTAACGCATAGCCAAAGCCACAGGTTCTTCTACTTGTTCTTGAATTTTGTTTTGAAGTCTTTCAGACAACACAATAAGAGGTGACCCTTCATCCCACCATATTTTCTTATAGGCTGCTGCAGATGCTTTAGGTCGTGTATTTAAAATAATGCCTTTTACCAAGAGATTTCTAGCCCAAAGTGGTACATCTATCACGCGTTCATCCATCAAAAATTCGCCTAAATACTTTTTTACATCTTTTGGTTCTGGGCTATCTGGAGAACCAAGGTTTACTAATAAAATTCCTTTTTTCATATTGCAAAAATACAACACAAATTGCAATCATAATATTTAGCAACAAATAATTCCAACCGATTATTACTTAGTAGATACTTTCTCTTCGAATTTTTGCTGATGATATAACTTAGGTCTTTCCTCATTATAATAACAATCTTGAAAAATACCACAAGACGTATTAGATCGGACCAAAGATTTTGCATTCATGTTTTTTGATAGAGCTGCTATTTCTGGGGTTAAATATTTCATGTTATTAAGTTTTATAGAAACATCTTCAAATCTAATTCAAAGACATCACATATTTTTTAGGTGTTGTGCCGTATTTCTTTTTAAAAGCTGCTATAAAGTGACTAGATGTACTGTAACCTACTTTATGCCCTACTTCGTTTACATTATCGTTGCCAGCTTCTAATAATTTTCGTGCAACTTCCATTTTATAGTCAAACAAAAAGCTGAAAACCGAATCGCCATAAATTTGTTTAAAGCCTTCTTTTAATTTTTTAAGGCTCAATCCAATTTCATCAGCTAATTCTTGTAAGCTTGGTGGCTCGGCCATACGAGAAATCATGATATCTTTGGCATTTTTAATTTTAATGACGTTAGTTTCATCTACTAAAAACGGACATTGCTCAATATTAGCATCTTCACTTCTATTAAAATATAAACTCAACAACTCATAAGCCTTGCCTTTAAAATATAAAGACTTTATAGATTGATTAAGATTATAATTTATTAATTGATTCAGCACGATAGCCATAGAAGGTGATATAATGCCATCTTTATAATATTTTTTATCCCTATTATCTTCACTCAAAAAAGTAATATAATCTGCTTCTTGCGAAAATAAACCGTGAAAATTTTTAATAGATATAAGTACGGAAACCATCCAAGAATGTGGATTTACTTCTAAATTTATTGGAAGATCGCGCTGCGGATTATAAAGTAATAGTGAGTTTTCCTCAAGAATATTTAATCGATATCTCCCTTCATTAAAAACAAATTGACTAGAGCCTTTAACACAAAAATGAAATTGAATGAAATTACTATCTATTTCTTTATCAAGAGATTGCATTTCGTTCGTTTCATTTTTATAAGTCAATACTAAAACACCTTCATCAACTTTTGTTTCGTCAAAAGCACTTCTAGCGACACTTTTATTAGCTTTAAATTCTTGATTCATGTTTTTTATTTAGATTGATTATAAATAAAACGCCTAAAAAAGGCCTAATTCAATGCCAAAATATGACATTTATCATAGAATAATAAAATATAACGTTAAAAAACCACAAACGATACTTAAAGTTCTTTGAGCGTTACTTTTTTTTAAGCCATCCGTATATTTTTGCCTCATATTATCAGGTATAGCAATGCAAAAATACAATATTAGTAGAAGTAGTTCTTTTTATGCCATTGGTTTAAGTTACAAAAAAGCCGATGCAGATATAAGAGGTCTTTTTAGTTTGGATGAAGCTTCCAAACTCGCATTACTTTGTCAAGCTAAAGAAAATGATATTGAAAGCTTGGTGGTTACCTCTACCTGCAACCGGACTGAAATTTACGGTTTTGCACAACATCCCTTTCAATTAATACAACTTCTTTGTGATAATGCTCGCGGAACGGTTGAAGAATTCCAAGAAGTCGCCTACATCTACAAAAACAAAGAGGCTATTGCACATATGTTTCGTGTGGGTTCTGGTTTAGACAGTCAGATTCTTGGAGATTTTGAAATTATCAGCCAGTTAAAAATCAGTGCAAAATTATCTAGAAAACACGGATTATTAAACCATTTTACTGAGCGTTTAGTAAATGCAGTTATTCAAGCTAGTAAACGTATTAAAACAGAAACTGATATTTCTTCAGGTGCAACTTCTGTTTCTTTTGCTTCCGTACAATATATATTCAAAAATATTGAAACCGTTTCCGATAAGAATATTTTATTATTCGGGACGGGAAAAATTGGCAGAAACACTTGTGAAAACCTCGTAAAACACACCCAAAATAAGCAAATAACCTTAATCAACAGAACAAAAACAAAAGCAGAACAAATTGCTGGAAAGTTTAATTTATTGGTTAGAGACTATGCCAATTTACAAGAAGAGATTAGTGAATCCGATATTCTAATTGTAGCTACAGGTGCGCAGCGCCCTACTATTGATAAGCATATTATTCAATCAGAAAAACCTTTGTTGATTTTAGATTTATCAATTCCTAAAAATGTTAACGAAAATGTTCAAGAATTGGAAAATGTATCGCTTGTTCATCTAGACCATTTATCGCAAATTACAGATGAAACTTTAGAAGCTCGTAAAGCTCATATTCCTTCAGCAGAAATTATTATAGAAGAAATAAAAGCAGAATTTAATAGTTGGTTAGAAACTAGAAAATTTGCACCAACCATTAAGGCTTTAAAACATAAATTATCTGATTTTGCTACTGCGGAATTAGATACTCAACGCAAAAAAAATGCTGACTTTAACGAAGCTCAAGCTGAATTAATTAGCAATAACATCATTCAAAAAATTACTAACCACTTTGCGCATCACTTAAAAGATGATGACGTATCTACTGATGATAGTTTGGAACTCATTAAAAAAGTATTTCAGTTAGAACCTTCCACAAAAAATGTCTAAAACCATAAGAATTGGTACGCGAGATAGTGAATTAGCACTATGGCAAGCCAACATTGTAAAAAAATTACTCGAAGAAGCAGGTCATAAAACTGAACTCGTTCCCGTAAAATCTACGGGCGATCTAGTTTTAGATAAGCCGCTTTATGAATTAGGTATTACAGGTATATTTACCCGAACTTTAGATATCGCCATGTTAAATCACGACATCGATATTGCTGTGCATTCTTTAAAAGATGTACCTACAGTTTTGCCAAATGGGATTATGCAAGCGGCAGTTTTAAAACGAGGAAATGTAAATGATACGCTTGTTTTTAAAGACAATGAAGAATTCTTAGGCGCTAAAGAAGCTGTTATTGCAACGGGTAGTTTACGTAGAAGAGCGCAGTGGCTAAATCGCTTTCCAACACATACTATTACTGATTTACGTGGTAATGTAAATTCACGTTTACAAAAACTTGAAGACAATGATTGGAACGGTGCCATTTTCGCTGCAGCTGGAATTGGCAGAATAGGTGTTAGGCCAGAAGAAGCTATCAATTTAGATTGGATGATTCCTGCACCAGCTCAAGGTGCTATTATGATTACCGCTTTAGAAGAAGATGAATATGTAAAAGAAGCATGTGCTGAACTAAACCACGAAGAAACCGAAATTTGCACGACTATTGAACGTGATTTTTTAAATAAATTAGAAGGTGGCTGTACAGCGCCTATTGGTGCTTTAGCCTATATTAAAGATGAGGAAATAAACTTTAAAGGTGTTTTATTAAGTGCTGATGGCACTAAAAGAATTGATGTTACACGAGTTAAAAAGCTAGGTGAACATAACGATATGGCGCAGTATTGTGCTGATTTTGTTATTGAACGTGGTGGCAAACGTTTAATGGACAAGATTAAACATTCTGATAAAAAAACGAATGTGTTTTCTACAAAATCGTTTACCGAAGATCAACGCTTATTATTTCATGAAAAGGTCGTTGCAGAAAGCTTAGATTTTATAAAAATAAGTTTGAATCGTATTCACCCTCGTTTCTTAAAAAATGAAATTCAAAATGTAGTGATTACTAGTAAAAATACTGTTGAATCACTGACTACAAACTATTCTGCAATAGAATTGCAGTTTAAAAATATTTATTGTGTTGGGCGCAGAACCAAACGTCTTGTAGAAAACAAAATAGGCAAAGTCAAGCACACTGAAAAAAATGCTCAAAAATTGGCTGAATATTTAGTGGATTTCATAGAAGGTACTGAAGTTACTTATTTTTGTAGCGATATTAGGTTAGATGCTTTACCAACTATTTTAACTGAAAATAACATAACTGTAAATGAAGTTGAAGCCTACCAAACCAAAGATGATGGCCATGAAGTAGATGATTCTGTTGAAAGCGTCATGTTTTACAGTCCATCAACTGTAGAGAGTTTTGTACGCAGTAATAAAAAAGAAATAACTGCCTTTTGTATTGGCGAAACAACTGCAAAAGAAGCTAGCAAGCATTTTAAAGATGTTAAAACCGCAAAAGTACCAACAGTAGAAAGTGTCATTGAATTAGTGAATGAATATTATATATAGCTGATAACCCTGAATTAAAAGCTAAGGACTAACAGCCAACAAACAGATATGATTAAAAACGACTTATTTTTAAGAGCATTAAAAGGAGAAACTGTAAACCGCCCACCCGTTTGGATGATGCGTCAAGCAGGTCGATATTTGCCGGAATTTATGGCTATCAAAGAAAAGTATGATTTCTTTACACGTTGCCAAACACCAGAATTAGCCAGTGAAATTACAGTACAACCTATCCGAAGATACGGTATGGATGCTGCTATTTTATTCAGTGATATTTTGGTTATTCCTCAAGCCATGAATATTGAGGTACAAATGAAACCAAATTTTGGTCCGTATTTACCAAACCCTATTCGTTCTCAAAAAGACGTTGATAATGTAATTGTCCCAGACGTAAAAGAAGCTTTAAATTACGTTTACGAAGCAATAAAAGCAACTAAGGAAAAGCTAAATAATGAAATCCCGTTAATAGGTTTCGCAGGCTCCCCTTGGACTATTTTATGTTACTGCGTACAAGGACAAGGCAGCAAAAATTTCGATAAAGCCAAAGAATTTTGTTTTACAAATCCTATTGCAGCACACCAACTATTACAAAAAATCACAGATACAACCATTGCCTATTTAAAGGAAAAGGTAAAGGCAGGATGTAACGCGGTTCAGGTATTTGATTCTTGGGGAGGCATGCTCTCACCAGTCGATTATCAAGAATTCTCGTGGCAATATATTCAACAAATTATAGACGCCTTAAAAGATGATGCACCAGTAATTGCGTTTGGTAAAGGCTGTTGGTTTGCACTTGGCGACATGGCAAAATCTGGAGCTTCTGCTCTTGGTGTAGATTGGACATGCTCTGCTAGAAATGCGCGCTATTTGTCTGGTGGAAATATTACTCTACAAGGTAATTTCGACCCAACTCGTCTGTTTTCTCCACCTGCAAAAATCAAGAAAATGGTACACCAAATGATAAACGAATTTGGAAAAGACAAATACATCGTAAACCTCGGCCATGGTATTTTACCAAACATACCACTAGACCATGCTAAAGCTTTTATAGATGCCGTTAAGGAATACGGAAATTAAAATATTGCGAGCGTTACCTACTTTTTTATGTAACCTTTGGTTTTAAAAACCTAATTATCGTTGTAAAAAAGCAGGTCGGGCTTTCGGCAGTCGCTTCCCGATAAAAAAATCAGGAGAGCTTCAACAAATGCCTCAATCCCTAACGCAAAAGTAACGTCATGATTAAAAACATCATTTCAGGAATTAAAGCATACTTCGGTGCTTTCAGTTTAATTTCAAAATTAAAACTCTGGAAGTATTTTGCTATACCCATGATAATTAGTTTGGTAACAGCAATTGCCGTATTTGGTTCAGCTTACGGATTATCAGATAACATTGGTGCTTTCATTTCAAAAATCTGGATTTGGGATTGGGGACATGACACATTTACTTCCATTAGCAATTTTATTGGTGGATTAATAGTAGTAGTTATCGGGCTTATACTTTTCAAACATATCATAATGGCATTATCAGCTCCATTTATGAGTCCTGTTTCAGAAAAAATTGAAACTCATTTTACAGGTAATCCTTCGCATTCACATAGAGATACCACCTTTATGCAACAACTTTTGCGAGGTATCCGTATTAATGGGAGAAACTTAATTATGGAATTGCTTATAACCATTCCTATTCTACTACTTAAGTTTATTCCAATAGTCAATATTTTTTCAACTCTTTTGTTATTCATGGTACAGGCCTATTATGCAGGTTTTGGTAATATGGATTATACTTTAGAACGCCATTTTCAATACAAAGACAGCTTGCAATTTGTTCGTAAACATCGTGGTTTAGCTATAGGTAACGGCATTGTTTTTATTCTCTTTTTATTAATTCCAATAATTGGAGTAATTTTAGTGCTTCCGTTATCAGTTACTGCAGCTTCAACCAGAACGGTAGAAACACTTCAACTTAAAAACACACCAACAAATGCAGCTTAATTTTGGTTCATATCATATCATCCCTATACATGAAAATGATGGATGGACTATCTGTAACTTTGCGGTTGCTAATGAAGATCGGTTAAAACACTATTTTCCTGGAACCTTAAAACAGAATTTAACACCTGATTTATCACATATTTTTGTCGAAAAAAAGGTCAAACAATTTGAGACTAAAGAAGAGTTTTTATTCTCTTTAAGAGAAAACGAATCCAATAAATTGATAGGTTTAGTTTACATCAAAGCAGTCGATTGGAAAACAAAACAGGGCGAATTCGCATATTGTATAGATTATAGTGTTGAAGGCAAAGGTGTAATGACAGAAGCTGTAAAACAATTATCAGACTATGCTTTTGAAACATTGAGTTTAGAAACGCTGCAAATCATTTCACATAAAAGTAATATTGGCAGTATTAAAGTTGCTAAAAACAATAATTTCTTCTGGATTAAAACACTTAAAAACGAGTTTACACCCCTAGAAGGAAAGCCATCAAACATGGAATTATACGAACTATATAAAAAAATAGAATCTTAAAATATGCCTCATTTTGTAATTGATTGTTCAGAAAATATTTTAACACTTCAGGAGCCTGAAAAACTCATACATAATGTACATCGTTCTGCTTGTAATTCAGAATTATTTGATGAAACTGATATTAAAGTGCGCTTAAACCCTTTTAAAGACAACTATTTAGTAGGCGGCAGAAAACAGGATTTTATTCATGTTTTTGCCAATATAATGGAAGGTAGAACTACAGAACAAAAGGCTAATATTTCAAAACAAATTGTTAGACAATTAAAAACTTTGTTTCCAACTGTTTCTTTCATCGCTGTAAATATTAGAGATTTTGAGAAAGCTACATATTGTAATAAAACAATGGTATAAAAAATATGAAAAACAAATTTTACCAATATATACAGGATTTACAAGACCGTATTACCTTAAAGCTCGAGGGCATTGACGGGAAAGTCAAATTTCAAGAAGATGTTTGGAAACGACCTGAAGGCGGTGGCGGACGAACGCGTGTTATTGAAAATGGTAATGTTTTTGAAAAAGGAGGAGTAAATATCTCAGGCGTTCATGGTAAATTACCAAAATCTATGCAAGCCTATTTTAAAGTAGGTGATGTTGATTTTTTTGCTTGTGGATTAAGTTTGGTATTACACCCTAAAAGCCCAATGATTCCAACAGTCCATGCCAATTGGCGCTATTTTGAAATGTACGATAAAGACGGAAGCATCATTGATAGTTGGTTTGGTGGCGGACAAGACTTAACGCCTTATTACCTATTTGAAGAAGATGCCCAACACTTTCATCAAACTTGCAAAATAGCCTGTGACGAACACAATCTTGAGTTTTATTCAACTTACAAAAAACGTTGTGATGAGTATTTTTATAATGCACACAGAAACGAAGGTAGAGGCATTGGTGGTTTATTTTTCGATTATTGCAAAGCATCAGAAACCATGACTATGGAAAAATGGTATAACTTTGTAACAGAAGTTGGAGATAGTTTCTTAGATGCTTATACCCCAATAGTTGAAAAGCGAAAAAATTTATTCTATACAGATGAACAACGTAATTGGCAGGAAATACGACGTGGACGTTATGTAGAATTTAATTTAGTGCATGATAAAGGCACCCTATTTGGGCTTAAAACCAACGGACGGATAGAAAGTATTTTAATGAGTTTACCACCGCATGTGCAATGGGTTTACGATCATCATCCTGAAGCCGGAAGTGATGAAGAAAAACTATTAGAAGTGTTAAAAAATCCAGTAGATTGGATAAGCAAATAAACGTATTAACAAATAACCATTTTACTATGTTTCCATTACGAAGAAATAGAAGATTAAGAACCAACGAAGCCATTCGTTCTTTAGTTCGAGAAACCATAATTACTCCAACCGACTTTTTAGTGCCACTTTTCGTAGTTGAGGGCAAAGGTATTAAAGATGAAATTCCGTCCATGCCAAACTATTTTCGTTACAGTTTAGATTTGTTAGAAGGTGAAGTAAAAGAGCTTTGGCAACTGGGATTAAAATCGGTATTACTTTTTGTGAAAGTGCCAGATAACTTAAAAGACAATAAGGGTGCTGAAGCATTAAACCCGAACGGATTGATGCAACGTGCCATTAAAACAGTTAAAAATGTGTGTCCAGATATGTTGGTTATGACAGATGTTGCCCTTGATCCATATTCGGCTTATGGACATGATGGCATTATTGAAAACGGACAAATCATAAATGATGAAACAGCCGATGTACTGGCAGAAATGAGTATTTCTCATGCTCAAGCTGGCGCTGATTTTGTAGCACCAAGTGATATGATGGATGGACGTATTTTAACCATTCGCGAAGCTTTAGAAGATGAAGGTTTTACAAATACTGGAATTATGAGTTATTCGGCTAAATACGCTTCTGCGTTTTACGGGCCTTTTAGAGATGCTTTAGATTCTGCTCCTGTGAATTTAGTAGATATTCCAAAAGATAAAAAATCTTATCAAATGGATTATGCTAACCGTTTTGAAGCCATTCGCGAAACCGAAATGGATATTGACGAAGGCGCAGATATAGTGATGGTAAAACCTGGTTTGTGCTATTTAGATATTGTTCGAGAAATTAAAAACGAAGTGGATGTGCCTTTGGCCGTTTATCAAGTGTCCGGAGAATACGCCATGTTAAAAGCTGCAGCCGAAAAAGGGTGGTTAGACCATGATGCTGTTATGATGGAACAGATTACCGCCATTAAACGTGCAGGTGCTGATATTATAGCTTCCTATTTCGCAAAGGATGTTGTTAAATTACTTTCGTAAATTAGCCTAAAACTTATTTAATGAGTACATTAATTTTTTGGGCAACTATTTCAATTTTCTTTTCCTTTTTATGTTCTATTCTCGAAGCTGTATTATTGAGCATTACACCAACGTTTATAAACGTTAAAAAACAAGAAGGTAAAGACTATGCGTTAACTTTAGAAAGTCTAAAAAAAGATGTAGACAAGCCCCTCATAGCAATACTTACACTTAATACCATTGCCCATACTTTAGGCGCTATGATGGTAGGTATTGAAGCCGAGAAATTACCTTTTAAAATTGAACTTTGGGGTATAAATACGGTTGGTGTTGTTTCCGCTATTATGACTTTTTTAATTTTAGTAGCTTCAGAAATTATACCTAAAACTATTGGTGCGACATACTGGAAAAAATTGGCTAATTTCACTTCAAAAGCATTAACTGTTTTAATATTTCCATTAAAATGGACAGGTATTTTATGGCTCCTTCAACTTACAACAAAACTTATTGGTGGGAAAGGTCACGGTAGTATTTTAAGTCGTGAAGGGTTTTTAGTTATGGCAGATATGGCTCATGAAGAAGGTGTTTTTCAAGAAAACGAAAGTAAGATTATTAAAAACTTACTCACTTTTAAAGATGTTTTTGCTAAAGATGTAATGACACCACGAACGGTAATGCTAACGGAGGACCAAAACACTACGGTTAAAGATTTTTTTAAAAGAAATTTAAATCTACGGTTTTCAAGAATTCCGATTTATTCAGACAATTCAGACGACATAAAAGGGCTTGTTTTAAAGGATGAGATTTTTAAAGAAATGGCTCTTGGTCATGGTGATAAAAAGTTATCTGAATTAAAACGAAACATCATTATAATAGATAGAAATTTACCTATTCCTAAATTATTTGAAAAATTAATTGAAAGTAGAAATCATATGGCATTAGTCGTTGATGAGTATGGATCCGTTAGCGGTTTGGTAACTATGGAAGATGTTATAGAAACCCTATTAGGGTTAGAAATTATGGACGAAAGTGACAACGTTTCAGATTTACAGCATTTAGCTAGAAAAAGCTGGAAAGAACGCGCTAAAAACCTAGGGATTTTTGATGATGACACCACTTCAGAATAATGAAATATTCTTGCTTAAAACATGATCCAAAAATTATATTTAAAATGAACCTTCCATCTGACAATTTTAAAATAAAAATAATCAGATGAAAACTTGCATTATCAAATCACCTTTAGGTTTCACCAAAATACTAGGCAATGAAGATGGTATTACCTCTGTTACCGTCCTTAATTCTGAAGAAAAAGTTACAGATATTATCCCTATTGAATTAGAAGATTGTGTCATTCAACTCAATCAATATTTTGAAGGAACTCGTAAAGCATTCAACATAAAATTAAATCCAACTGGTACTGATTTTCAAAAAAGAGTTTGGAAGCAACTAGATCAAATTCCATTCGGAAAAACAATTTCATATTTAGAATTATCGAAAGAGTTGGGTGATGTAAAAGCTATTCGTGCAGTTGCTAATGCCAATGGTAAAAACCCACTTTGGATTATTATCCCTTGCCATCGTGTTATTGGAAGTGATGGGTCTCTTACTGGTTACGCTGGGGGTTTACACCGAAAACAATGGCTATTGGAACATGAAAGTCCATACAAACAACAATCTCTTTTTTAAAAATGTACAGAACACTTACCAATATTGCAAATAAATTTTTTAGCGATGCTCAAATTTATAAATATGGGTTTAATTGGTCTCCTATGTATAGACGTTCTACGGGGGAAATAATTGAAGTTTCTGAAGATTTATTATATATAAAAATTAAAATCCCTCTAAATTGGAAAAACAGAAACTTTGTTGGTTCTATTTTTGGAGGTAGTATGTTATCTGCCACAGATCCTATTTATATGATTCAACTTTTAAAAATTTTGGGTGATAACTATGTGGTTTGGGATAAATCAGCAACAATTAAATACAAAAGACCCGGAACAGAAACTATATTCTGTGAATTTACGTTTACTCCTGAGGAGGTTTACGCTATCAAAAAAGATGTTGACAAAAACGGTGAGATTGACATTGTAAAAACACCTAATATTATAAATAAAGATGGTATTGTTATTGCTGAACTTACTAAAACTATTTATGTTGCGGATAAGACTTTTTACAAAGAAAAGAGAAAACAAAAAACTTCCAGATAATAGGTTTTATCTACTTTGTTTTCATTAAAAAAGAATTTTATTATCTTTATTTTTTACACATAAACATATTTTATGAAATTTTTAAAAAAACTTTTTAAATGGACTGCATATTTAATTGGGTCTATTATTATTTTACTATATATTTTTGATTATGATTATATACTAAGAGGAGTCAAAGTAGTTTATTTTACTGGACATAATACAGCCTTTATTGATGATCATCCCTATTTTGAAAATGATATTATCGAAAAAGGGAATACCCCTAGCCCTTGGCCTATTCATGAAGATTACAATGCAATAAATGAAACTAAAAAACTCACTTCCGTAAATAAAGATTGGGGAACAATAGCCTATGTAATTATCAAGAATGATAGTATCTGGTTTGAAAAATACTATGATGGTTTTAATGAAAACTCAAAAACCAATTCATTTTCGATGGCAAAAAGCATTACAACTTCTCTCCTTGGAAAAGCTATTATGGATGGTTACATCGAAGATTTAAATCAACCCGTTAGTGACTTTTATCCAGAATACGATTATGCAAAAACGACTGTCGGAGATTTAGCATCTATGGCTTCAGGATTAGATTGGATAGAACTATATACAAACCCTTTTTGTATTACAGCACGAGCGAATTATGATAATGATTTAGCCGAAACTATTTTAAACCAAAAAGTAGTTAAAACTCCTGGAGTAGAATTTGAATATTTAAGTGGTAGTACAGCCTTACTAGGAATGGTAATTCAAAAAGCTACGGATAAACCTTTGGCAAAATACCTCTCTGAAAGTTTTTGGAAGCCCTTAGGTACTACAAATGATGCTTTGTGGCAATTAGACGATAAAGAACACAGGTTGGCTAAAGCTTTTACTTCTATTTCCAGTAATGCGAAAGATTTTGCGCGTTTTGGAAAACTTTATAAAGATCATGGAAAATGGGGTGGAAAACAGCTTTTAGACTCTGCTTTTGTAACAAAATCTATTACACCACGTTTTGCTGAAAGCCCTGAGTATGGTTACGGGTGGTGGTTAAAAGATATTGGGAACAAACATTTTTTCATGATGCGCGGGCATCTTGGGCAATATGTTTTTGTCGAACCAAACGATAATATTATTATCGTTCGTTTGGGACATAGCAAATCGCCAGATGAGGCCGTAGGAGCTTTTACAAATGACATTACAGTTTATATTGAAGAAGCCTATAAAATGCTGGGTTATGATCTCTAAACTAAACCTTGAAAACATATTATTTTTAGATATTGAAACCGTTCCTGAAACGCAACACTTTTCTGATTTAGACGAAACGAAACAAGCTCTTTGGGAACACAAATCTCAATACCAACGTAAAGAGGAATATACTGCTGAAGAATTTTACGACCGAGCAGGGATTTGGGCCGAGTTTGGTAAAATAGTTTGTATATCGGTGGGGTATTTTAATATTTTAAACGATTTACGAACGTTTAGAACCACGTCTTTTTATGGTGATGAAATTAAAATATTGAAAGACTTTAAAAACTTGCTTATTTCGCATTATAGTGAAACTAAGCACTTACTTTGTGCACATAATGGTAAAGAATTTGACTTTCCTTATATAGCAAGACGTATGATAATTAATGATATTGAGCTCCCCTACAAATTAAACTTGTTTGGCAAAAAACCTTGGGAAGTACCTCATCTAGACACACTAGAACTATGGAAATTTGGCGACTATAAATCCTATACATCATTAAAACTATTGACTCATGTTTTGGGAATCCCTTCACCCAAAGATGATATCGATGGCAGCGAAGTATATCGTGTTTATTACGAAGAAAACGAAATTGATAGAATCGTTACCTATTGTGAAAAAGATACGATTGCGGTAGCACAAATATTTTTGAGATTGCGAGGTGATGCCATTTTAACTGACGATGAAATTATTCATATATAAATGCAAAAAAATGCTATTTTAAGGCTCAAAGATATTTCCATATCATTTGGAGATAATCAAGTAATTCATAATATTTCATATGGTCTAAATAAAAATGAAGTATTAGGTATTGTTGGTGAATCTGGATCAGGAAAATCTGTTTCTTCTTTAGCAATTTTAGGCTTATTACCCAGAAGGATTTCTAAAATCACAAGTGGATCTATTATATATGAGGATGAGGACTTAACGCAACTATCTTCCAAAGCCTTCCAACGGATAAGAGGAAATAAAATCGCTATGATTTTTCAAGAACCTATGAGTTCTTTAAATCCATCTATGACTTGCGGAAAACAAGTTGAAGAAATATTATTACAGCATTCCAACCTATCAAAAAATGAAGTAAAGCAAGAAACCATTTCGCTTTTTGAAAAAGTAAAACTCCCAAATCCTGAGCGTATTTTAAAGTCCTATCCTCATGAAATTTCAGGCGGACAAAAACAACGTGTTATGATTGCCATGGCCATTGCCTGCAAACCAGATATTTTAATTGCTGATGAGCCAACAACTGCTTTGGATGTTACCGTACAGAAAGACATTATCAGCCTGTTAAAAGAGTTACAGATTGAAACCAAAATGAGTATTATTTTTATTACTCATGATTTGGCTTTGATTTCAGAAATTGCAGATCGCGTTATTGTAATGTACAAAGGTGATATTGTTGAACAAGGTGCAGTTAAAGATATTTTTAAAAACCCAAAACATAATTATACAAAAGCTTTAATAAATTCTCGGCCTTCGTTAGATACACGATTACAAACCTTGCCAACTATTCAAGATTTTTTAAATGACACCATTTCAAATGACATAGTTACCTCTGAAGCACGTGAAAAAAATCATAAAATACTGTACAGTAAACCACCTATTTTAGAGGTTATTAATATTGAAAAAGAATTTATCTCTAAATCAGGCTTGTTTACAAAATCACAGTCCTTTAAAGCGGTTAATAATGTAAGTTTCAAATTATACGAAGGCGAAACTTTAGGATTAGTTGGAGAATCTGGTTGTGGAAAATCAACTTTAGGGAATGCTATTTTGCAGTTAGACAAAGCCACAGCTGGGGCTATTTTATATAATGGTATAGATATTACTAAACTTTCAACAACTAACACTAGAGCGCTTAGAAAAGATATTCAAATTATATTTCAAGACCCTTATTCATCATTAAACCCTAGAATACCTGTTGGTGAAGCTATAATGGAACCAATGGAAGTGCATAATCTATATGCTTCTGATATCGAAAGAAAGGAAAAAGTTATCGATATTTTAAACCGAGTTGGACTATCTGAAGATTATTTTAATCGATATCCCCATGAGTTTTCTGGAGGACAACGTCAGCGTATTGGAATCGCTAGAACCATTGCTTTACAGCCTAAATTAATTGTTTGTGATGAGTCGGTATCAGCTTTAGATATATCCGTTCAAGCACAAGTTTTAAACTTACTAAACGAACTTAAAACAGATTTTGGGTTTACCTATATATTTATATCGCACGACTTGGCTGTGGTTAAATATATGTCTGACCAACTATTGGTTATGAATCAAGGAAAAATTGAGGAATTGGATGATGCTGATGTTATTTATAATGCACCAAAAAAAGAATATACTAAGAAGCTAATTCATGCTATCCCAAAAGGATTATAACATAAATATTTTTTTGGTTAAATAGCCTAAGCTTTTTAAAAATTGTAAATTCTCTTTTAAAGTTTCTTTGAATCTGCTTTTGTCATTTGTAGGTAGTTCAGGTAGATTTGAAGCAATACTCATAGGTTTTAAAGTTTATGGTAGATTTGGGGAAATCTATAATAATTTGGTTTCTTTGGGGACTGCTAATATAGAATACATTTTTAATAAATCGGTTTAAAAACATAAAAAATCGATGAAATACGTTTTAATTTAACATTTCGTCGTTTTTTCTTTAAATAAGTTATAGACTTTTATAAATCTAAATATCCATTTCCGGAATATCTCCTTCAATAATTAATGTTCCTTCTGTCGCGTCTTTAATGTCATCTACAGATACACCAGGTGCGCGTTCTAGTAATTTAAAACCTTGTTTTGTAACTTCAACAACAGCCAAATTGGTTACTATCCTTTTTACACAACCAACACCTGTTAATGGTAAACTACATTGCTTTAATAATTTAGATTCTCCACGTTTGTTAGTATGCATCATGGCAACAATAATATTTTCAGCACTAGCAACTAAATCCATCGCACCACCCATACCTTTTACCATACGCCCTGGAATTTTCCAATTGGCTATATCTCCATTTTCAGCTACTTCCATAGCTCCTAAAATGGTTAAATCTACATGCTTTCCTCTAATCATAGAAAAACTCATAGCTGAATCAAAAAAACTTGCTCCAGGCAACGTTGTAATGGTCTGTTTTCCAGCATTAATCACGTCGGCATCTTCTTCACCTTCAAAAGGAAAAGGTCCCATACCTAAAACCCCGTTTTCACTTTGAAATTCAACCTCTATATCGTTTCTAACATAATTAGCCACAAGCGTAGGAATACCAATTCCTAAGTTAACATAAAACCCGTCTTGTACTTCTTTTGCAATACGTTTTGCTATTCCGTTTTTGTCTAACATAATCTAATTTCGTTGTCTTACAGTTCGTTGTTCAATTCGTTTTTCATAAACTTCACCTTGAAAAATGCGTTGCACAAATATCCCAGGAATATGGATTTGATTTGGATCTAACTCCCCTAAAGGAACCATTTCTTCAACCTCAGCCACCGTAATTTTTGCAGCCCCGCACATATTAGGATTAAAGTTTCTTGCAGTTCCTTTAAACATTAAATTACCCGCTTCATCCCCTTTCCATGCTTTTACAAATGCAAAATCTGCTTTAAAAGCATGTTCTAAAACATACATTTTTCCATCAAACTCTCGAGTTTCTTTACCTATAGCAACTTCAGTACCAAATCCAGCGGGGGTGTAAATAGCAGGAAATCCTGCTTGTGCAGCTCTACAGCGTTCTGCTAAAGTACCTTGAGGAATCAATTCCACATCTAATTCACCAGAAAGCATTTGACGTTCAAACTCATCATTTTCGCCTACATAAGACGATACCATTTTCTTGATTTGTTTTTTTTGAAGTAGTAACCCCAATCCGAAATCATCAACACCTGCGTTGTTAGAAATACAGGTCAAACCACTTACTCCTAGTTTTACTAATTCTCCTATAGCATTCTCAGGAATACCGCTAAGTCCAAAACCACCAAGCATAAAAGTCATGTTACTAGAAACTCCTTTTAAAGCTTCTTGAACATCAGCTACTTTTTTATTAATCATTATTATTCAGTTTTTGCTTTATAAATTTACGAATAATTGAATGATATGTCTAGATTTTAAAAAAAAATAACCGCTCCTTTCGGAACGGTTTATATTAAATTTATAAAATTACACTTTACTATTATCCGAAGTCTAAATCTTCCGGTGTATCATCATCTGAATCCTCTTCTTCAATTGAAGTTGAAGTTTCACTAGAACAATCTACTTTTATAGACAAATTCTCTGGAGCTTCAAACTCCTCTTTTGAAATGTTTAATGCTTCATCAGCATAACAACTCTTCATATATAACCCCCAAATAGGCAATGCCATGGCTGCACCTTGGCCATAAGTTATGGAAGCAAAGTGAGCTGCTCTATCTTCAGCACCAACCCAAACTCCGGTAACTAAATTAGGTACCATTCCCATAAACCAACCATCACTTTGGTTCTGTGTAGTTCCTGTTTTTCCAGCAATAGGGTTCGAAAGTTCGTATGGATATCCAGTTATAACCTCTTTGTAATCAGGTCTATTTATAGCCCAACTATGTCTTAGTCTTGTACCCGATCCACCTTGAGTAACACCTTCCATGAGTTTAACTGCTACATAAGCCGTTTCTTTACTTAAAACATCGCGTGTTTCAGGTTTAAACTGATACAAAATAGTTCCGTTTTTATCTTCTATACCTGTCACCATAACAGGTTTTGTATACACACCATGATTAGCGAATGATGAATACGCACCCACCATTTCATAAACACTTATATCTGGCGTACCCAATGCTATAGAAGGCACTGGAAGCATTTCAGATTCTACACCTAACTTTGTTGCTAAATCTACAACAGTTTGTGGACCTACTTTATCAATTAATTGAGCCGTAACCGTATTTACGGAATTGGCTAATGCATTTTTTAAAGTTCTGGTTCCTCCATAATTATTTCCAGAATTTTTGGGACACCACTCTTCTGGATTTCCGTATTTATTAGCTTCAATACAGAATGGAACATCTGGAAATTCATCACAAGGAGAATAGTGTAATTGGTCTATAGCCGCTGCATAAACAAATGGTTTAAAGGTAGACCCTATTTGGCGTTTTCCTTGCTTTACCATATCGTATTGAAAATGTCTGTAATTGATTCCGCCTACCCAAGCTTTTACATGACCTGTTTGTGGGTTCATAGACATCATTCCTGTTCTTAAAAACGACTTATAATAACGTATAGAATCTATAGGTTTCATAATAGTATCCACCTCTGAAGCTTTACCGTCTATCCATTTAAAAACGGACATTTTTGTTGCTTTTTCAAAAGAAGCTTTTATCTCTTTATCTGATTTTTTTAAATCGTACTTCAAATGCCTCCAACGCTCTGATTGTCTCATCCCTCTTCTCATCAAGGCATCAATTTCATCTTTCTCTAATTCTAAAAATGGTGCTGTTGGATTTCTTCTAGGTGTATTCTGATTGAAAAATTCTGCCTGTAACCTTGGCATATGTTGCTGGACCGCATTTTCAGCATAGGTTTGCATTCGAGAATCTATGGTAGTATATATTTTTAATCCATCATTGTATAAATTCCATTTTGAACCATCTGGTTTTGGGTTTTTCTTTATCCAATTTTTCATAAACCCATCTAAATACCCTCTAAAATAAGTGGCTATACCTTCACGATGTGATTCTGGAGAAAAATCTAAATCTAATTCTGTTTTTTGAAGCGAATCTTTAATCACTTTATTTATATAACCATATTTCTCCATTTGGAATAATACTACATTACGCCTATTTTTTACGCCTACAGGATTTCTACTTGGTATTGGATTATAAAAAGAAGAATTTTTAAACATGCCAACTAACATGGCCGCTTCTTTCAAATCAAGATTTTTAGGTTCTTTATTAAAATATATTCTTGAAGCGCTTCTGATTCCATCTCCATTATTTCCAAAATCATAAATATTAAAATATTGAGCTATGATTTCCTCTTTTGTATATTGACGCTCTAAACGTATGGAAATAATCCATTCTTTTATTTTCTGAGCTCCTGTTTCTAATATGTTTTTAGATCTGACACCGACAAATAATTGTCGTGCTAATTGTTGAGAAATCGTACTCGCTCCTCCTCTTTTACCTAAGAAAAAGAAAGCTCTTAAAGTACCGATCCCGTCAATCCCAGAGTGTTCATGAAAACGAGCATCTTCGGTAGCAATTAATGCGTCTATCAAATATGGTGATAGTTCATCATAGCCAACTGGTGTTCTATTATCGTTCAAATAAAACTTACCTAAGGTTTCTCCGTCTGAAGAGATAATTTCAGTTGCTAAATGTGTTTTTGGATTTTCTAATTGCGTATGGTCTGGTAAATCTCCAAAAATAGCTGTCAATAAAAAAATTAAGAATATAGAAATAATACCTCCTAAAAAAACTATCCAAAACCAACGGATGTATTTTGAGAAATCTTGAACAGCTTTTGTTTTTTTCTTTGCTTTTGCCATAGTTTAAGTGTCTTAAGCCTGAATTCTTAAGTATTTTAAAGTTATGTAGTTTATTCTTTAAGTAGGTTTTCAATTCTAAAACCTATATCAGTAATGCCTTCTAAGTCTATAACGCCATTTACCTTTCCGTTTTCTCTCATAGCATGCTGAATATTTATGGTATATTCTCCTTTTTCTTTAAAAACAATGTCTTGTTTGTACCATAATTTATTCTCTTTAATATCCATATAACCCTCACCTAAAAGCTTCCCATTTGGTTCTGCCATTTTATACTCTAAAGTATCTTTTATTGTTTTACCATGTGGAAAAACCATTTCGACAATTAAGAATAAATTATTGTATTTGTAGGTGGTTGTGTTTCTCAAATTAACAAATAAGTTATATGCATTTGTAGAATCTGGTGGGGTTACTTTAAAACTAACTATAGAATCTTTATGCCATGAATTAGGAATAGATTTATAATTATCATAAACACTATTAGAATCGCAAGAAACTATTAAAAGAGAAAACATTAAATAAAACAACAGGATTCTATTTTTCAGCATTTTTACTATTTTGAGGTTTTCTCTTAGGATTATTTCTTCGGTTATTTTGGTTTGGTTTCTTCTTAGGTGTGGCATTTTTGTTTGATGCATCACTCTTATTGGCTGTATTTTTATTGGACGGCGTGCTTCTATTGCCTTGATTGCCTTTCCTTCTATTATTTTTACGTTTATTATTGCGTTTTGGACTATCGAAGCGTGTTAAACTATCTTGACCCACAACGTTTTCAAACTCTGTTTTAGTATCTTCTTCTAAAACATCTAAAGCATATTCTTCAAGGCTAGCAATTTTTTTATTTTGCTTATTTAATTCAATAATTTCGCTGGCTTGTTCTGTAGTAATCTTGTGCCAATTCATCCACTCACCTTCATAAGCGTACCACATGTGTCCTTTAAAAATATCTGTTTTTTGGCAAACTGCAGTGCCCTTCTTAGTATAAAGTTTTGTATCGGTTTTTGGGAAACTTTTTAAAGCATCAAGATACGTGTCCAATTCATAGTTTAAACAGCATTTTAGTTTACCACATTGACCTGCTAACTTTTGAGGATTTAACGATAATTGTTGGTAACGTGCTGCTGACGTACTTACCGAACGAAAATCTGTTAACCAAGTAGAACAACATAATTCGCGCCCACAAGAACCAATACCACCAAGTCTTGCTGCTTCTTGACGAAATCCTACTTGTTTCATTTCAATACGCGTTCTGAATTCTCGAGCAAAGACTTTAATAAGTTCACGGAAATCAACTCGTTCTTCAGCCGTATAATAAAATGTTGCTTTACTGGCATCGCCTTGAAATTCGATATCTGAAATTTTCATGTGAAGTTTCAAATCGATTGCAAATTGGCGTGCCCTAACCTTCATCGGCTCTTCTTTATCACGCGCAGTCGACCAAATATCTATATCTTTTTGACTAGCTTTTCGATAAATTTTTAAAGCTTCCTCTGTGTTTTCTCGGATGTTTTTGCGTTTCATTTGAACACGCACCAATTCCCCGGTAAGGGTAACCATGCCTATATCATGACCTGATTTGGCTTGTGTAGCAACAATATCGCCAATACTTAATGTTAAGTTCTCTGTATTGTGGTAGTACTCTTTTCTTCCGTTTTTATAACGAACCTCCACCCAATTAAAGGGCTTTTCTCCATTTGGAAGTGACATGTTTGCTAACCAATCAAAAACGGTTAACTTATTACAACTATCTGTACCACAAGTACCATTATTTTTGCAACCCTTTGGAGAGCCGTCTTTAGTTGAGCAACTTGCGCAAGCCATATGTTATATATATTGATTCCGATTAGAACAAAGAGTCTATCAGAAGATGGTTCGTAACTATTTTTGAATCTCGTCTTTACAGAAACAGAATCTGTAAATACTTGATAATGAAATTTCAAGAAGCTTTTCTGAAAGCGTTTTTTTTAAAAAACTAGCTTCTGGATGTAAATATAAGATTATTCTAAGGATTAAAAAGAAAGATTTTTAATTATACTCAAATTCGTAATTAAGCTTATTGGATGCTGTTCTGAGTTGTTTTTTAAATTTCAAAATGTTTAAAAAAGTATCCAAATTCACAGCGAAAACTCTCTGTTCTTCTTACGCAAAAGACAAAGACTTAGGGATTGTATCTTGTAGATTTCTATCTTTTTGTTAAACTATATAAGTTTGTCAATATTCATTAATCCCTTTTTTCGAAGTTATCAAATATATTCCTCAAATCCTTTTTATAGGGTAAATGCTTGGCGCGCCCTTTTTTGAAAATATCGTTACTATTACCTTGTCCTTTTCGAAGCTGTTTTTGTTCTTCAAAAGGTAAAGCATGTATATCTTTACATGTTGTAGAACAACAGTTGTCCATTTCCTGCTTACACTTTTCACATTGAATAAATAATAAGTGGCAGGCATCATTGGCACAATTGGTATGAACATCAAAAGATTCTCCGCATTGATGACATTGCGCAATTACATCATCACTAATGCGTTCTGCCCTTCTATCATCAAACACAAAATTTTGACCCATAAACTTATTATCTAAATCTTGGTCTTTTACTTGTCTTGTATATTCAATTATACCGCCTTCTAATTGATATATATTTTTAAATCCTTTATGCTTAAAATAAGCACTAGCTTTTTCACAACGGATGCCTCCTGTGCAGTACATAACCAAGTTTTTATCTTCTTTGTGGTCTTTTAAATCGTTTTCAATAATATCTAAAGATTCTCTAAACGTATCCACATCTGGTGTTACGGCATTTTTAAAATGTCCTATTTCACTTTCGTAATGGTTACGCATATCAACCAAAACGGTTTTTTTATCTTCAATAAGTTCATTGAATTTTTCTGCACCAACGTGAACCCCTTTATTGGTCACATCAAATGTATTATCATTTAATCCGTCAGCAACAATTTTATTTCTAACTTTTACTTTCAATTTTAAAAAAGACATATTATCCTGCTCTACAGCAATGTTTAAACGGATGTCTTTAAGAAAATCAATGGTGTCTAAATGCGTTTTAAATTCATTAAAACGATCTGCTGGTAATGAGAGTTGACCATTAATACCTTCGGTAGCAACATAGATACGTCCTAAAACATCTAATTTGTCCCAAACGATAAATAACTGGTCTCTAAATTCTTGAGGATTTTTAATTTTTGCGTACTGATAAAAAGAAAGTGTTAATCGATCTTTTCCTGCTTTCTCGATTAACTCAGCTCTTTCTTTTGCGCTTAAGGTATTGTACAGTTGCATGCTATACTAATTTTTAAGGTTAAAGAATAATTTGAAATGCAAATGTACAATTTCTAAATAATTAAAAAAACTTCAGCGCTACCCAAGGGTCGGGCTTTCACTGCTCGCTTCCTCCTTCGTCGGCGAGCTCAAACAAACCGTTCAATCCCTAGCGCACCTAATCGCCACGACCATATCAAAAAACTAACTTTAGTTTAGCCCATAAAAAAAGCACCTAAATAAAAATTTAGATGCTTTAGTTGAGTTTAGAGTTAGTCTTAGTTCAAAAACTCATTTTTGTAAATTTGATAGAATATTTTTACTCTTTATTAACTAGATGCAAATTGTGTAAAAAGGTTGCGTCATAAAATTGTATTGTGAAAAAAGATATGGTATTTTAGCATACAATTTTTAGAAAAAAACAAAGAAATGAGCAGCGAAAAAGAAAAAGAAGCAAAATTAAAAGCACTAAAACTGACATTAGACAAACTAGATAAAGCCTACGGAAAAGGTACCGTGATGAAAATGAGTGATGCTGCTATAGTAGATGTAGAGGCTATCCCATCGGGTTCATTAGGTCTAGATATTGCTTTAGGGGTTGGTGGTTACCCAAGAGGTCGTGTGGTTGAAATTTATGGTCCAGAGTCTTCTGGTAAAACAACATTAACCTTACATGCTATTGCTGAAGCTCAAAAAGCTGGTGGTATTGCTGCGTTTATTGACGCAGAACATGCTTTTGATCGTTTTTATGCTGAAAACTTAGGTATTGATATTGATAATTTAATTATTTCTCAACCAGATAATGGGGAACAAGCTCTAGAAATTGCTGATAATTTAATCAGGTCTGGCGCTATTGATATCGTCGTTATAGATTCTGTTGCTGCATTAACTCCTAAAAGTGAAATTGAAGGTGAAATGGGAGACTCTAAAATGGGACTTCATGCACGTTTAATGTCTCAAGCTTTGAGAAAATTAACGGCATCCATTAGCAAAACCAACTGTACCGTGATTTTTATTAATCAATTACGTGAAAAAATTGGTGTTATGTTTGGTAATCCAGAAACTACAACCGGTGGTAACGCCTTAAAATTCTATGCTTCTGTAAGATTAGATATTAGACGTTCTACACAAATTAAAGATACAGACGGAGCAGTTCAAGGTAATAAAACAAGAGTTAAAGTTGTAAAAAACAAAGTGGCTCCGCCATTTAGACTTGCAGAGTTTGATATTATGTATGGCGAAGGTGTTTCTAAAGTTGGAGAAATTTTAGATTTGGCCGTAGAACATGAAATTGTAAAGAAAAGTGGCTCGTGGTTTAGTTACGACGAGACCAAGCTAGGTCAAGGGCGAGATGCTGTTAAAGCACTAATAAAAGACAATCCAGAACTGATGGACGAACTTGAAGCCAAGGTCAGAAAAGCTGTAGCAGAAAAATAATTAAAAAATCCCGTTAACTCGGGATTTTTTAATTTAAAACAAATTATTCGGTTTTCTACGCAACCTTTTTGTGCCTTTAGCATCTACATAGTGCAAACATGCATATAACACTAAATTTGTTTTGCTATGAAAAGGTTAGTAGTTTTTTGTTTAACACTTATGCTTTTTGCATCTTGTAGTGTTGATGACGATAGCACAAGTTTTAGCTTTGAAGTTTTACCTGTTGAAAGTGTAGACATCCCTGATGAATTTGAGTTAGGGGAAACCTATCCTATCACAGTATCTTATTTAAGGCCTTCAACATGTCATGGTTTTAAAGAGTTTTATTATTTAAAAGAAAATAATGAACGAACAGTTGCTCCAATAACATATGTTTTTGATAACAACGACTGTGAAACTCTTGAAGACAACTTGGTTGAAGCAACTTTTAACTTTATAGTTACCAGCAATGGTTCGTATATTTTTAAGTTTTGGCAAGGCGAAGGTACTGACGGAGAAACTCAATACTTAATTATTGAAGTTCCTGTTATCGCGTAATAAGTATTAATTATATACCTGTTTAAATTGAGTTTAAAACAACTCATAGAAAATTGTAAAATTAATAATACTAAAGCACAAGGTGAATTATACAAACTCTTTTCGGGTAAGTTGTTCGCAATTTGCTTAAAGTATTCGCGAAACTATGCCGAAGCTGAAGATAATTTGCAAGACGCATTTTTAACAATTTTTAATAAAATTGAACAATATAAAGATAAAGGTTCCTTTGAAGGTTGGATAAAACGTATTACCGTAAACACGGCATTGCAACGTTACCGAACCGAAAAAGTTTTTGATATAATAAATGAAAATACTATTGAAGACGTTGAATTGGAAGTTGATGAAGACACGGTCTCCATTGATTATCTTTTAAAAATTATTCAAGAATTGCCCGATAGATACAGATTGGTTTTTAACTTATATGTACTAGATGGTTATTCGCATAAAGACATAGCAGACATGCTGAAAATTAACATAGGGACTTCAAAATCTAATTTATCACGAGCTAGACTAATTTTGAAACAAACTATTGAAGATCATAAATCAATGCAACGTTCGCAAACATTATAAATGAGTGACAAGAAACATATAGACAGACTATTCCAAGAAGCCTTTAAAGATTTTGAAGCGGTTCCCAGTGATGCTGTTTGGAAAAATATAAAAACTAAACTAAACGAAAAAAATAAAAAACGTCGTGTAATTCCAATATGGTGGCGTTATGCTGGTGTTGCGGCGTTATTACTTCTACTTTTAACTGTTGGCGGTATCTATTTTAATAATACAGGTGAAGGTAAAATCGATCAAGTTGCTGATACTGAAAATACAAATTCAGAGAACGCTGATATTAAAAATAACGATGCTACTAAAACTAATCTAGTGGTCTCAGATAACAACATTCAAGACGATTTAAGCGAGGCTTCAAACCAACAATCTGAAATAATAAAAGATAAAGCAAGTCCATCGAAAGAAGCTTCAATTGCTGAAACTTCTGCTTCAAAAAACCAAAACGAAAGTAAAACGAAGTTGACTTCATCTCATAAATTAAATATCAACAAAAGACTAGTTAATCTTAGTAATAATAACGCTATGCTTAATTCCTCTGAAGAAAAAAATAGTGGTATAACTCTTCAAAATGAACTAGTAAAAAAGACTAGTGTTACTAACCCTTCCGAAAACAATAAAGATAATATTGACTCTGAAAATGACGTGCAATTAGTAAATAAAGAAAAAGCTAAAACACTTATTACTGAAGCTTCAAAAGATAATACTGCCATGGCCACTGTTAATACAGAAACTATTGAAGACGATAAATCCGATGAAAACTCAGAAGAAAACAAGCTTTCTATAGAGGATGCTTTAAATATTACTAATGATGTTATTGAAGAAGAGAGCAACAAACTAAATAATAAGTGGAGTATCGCTACAAATGCTGCTCCAGTTTATTTTAATACTTTGGGAGGACAAGGCTCATCAATAGACCCACAATTCAACAATAATTCTAAATCTGGTGAAGTTAATATGAGTTATGGTATTTCTGCAAGTTATGCTGTAAATAAAAAATTAAGTATTCGTTCTGGTATTAACAGAGTTAATTTAGGCTATAACACCAACGACATTGTGGTTTTTCAATCTGTTGGTTTAAGTTCTAGTAGTAGCGCTCTGCAAAATGTTAATTCAAGCTCTAATAGTGCTGATGCTATTTCTCTTATTAGTTCTGAAACTTTAGATACTTCAGCTTCTGAATCTATAGTAGCTTCTAATGCTTCAATTAATCAAGCTTTAGGTTATATTGAAATTCCTTTAGAAATTCAATACATGCTTTCTGACAAAAAATTTGGAGTAAATCTTATTGGTGGCTTTAGTTCTTTCTTTTTAAATAATAACGAAATATTCTCAGAAGAGGAAAATGGCGCCAAAACTTTTCTTGGTGAGGCCAGTAACATAAATAAAATGAGTTATAGTGCTAATTTCGGATTGGGTTTAAACTATAAAGTCTCTAAACGATTCGATTTAAATTTAGAACCTATCTTTAAATATCAATTTAATACATTTAATAATACTTCTGGGAATTTTACACCATTTTTTATAGGTGTTTATACCGGATTCGCTATAAAGTTCTAGGTTTTTGGTTAGATCTGGATATGGATTTTCATTTAAGCTCGAAAGCTCATATCGAAGAAGAAGCTGCTCGTTCCCTCGAGCAGTTTTTTTTATTTATTAAATTGCTGAAGTTGTTTTAATATTATTGTTTTAGCATTATCATTTAACGGTCGTGTATCGGCAATAGCTAATCCTTCAGTAGATAAAAACTTATGGATTTTTACACGCATTCTTCCCGGGCCTCCACTAAAAAAAGTATAAGAAAAACGTTTTTTGTTATCTGCAAAAGTTAGTGGTACAATTGGAATTTGATGATTTATAGCTAATCTGAATGCACCGTCTTTAAACTCATCTAACACAATATGTTCTTCAGGTACGCCACCTTCAGGGAAAATACAAATACTCACTCCAGACTTTAGCCTACGTTGGGCTCTTAAAAAAACGGCTTGCCTACTTTTAGGAGAACTTCTATCTACCAAAATACATGTTCGCTTATAAAAGAAACCAAAAAGAGGGATTTTAGCTAATTCAGCTTTACCCACAAAAACAAAAGGGTTTTTTATAGAAACTAGCATCAGCATGATATCCGCCATAGAAGTATGGTTAGCAACAAACATATAGCTTTTATCTTTTTCTGGCGTTTGTTCTCGTTCTATTTTATAGACAAAACCCATCCCTATTAAAATACATTTAGCCCAGATACGTGCTATTTTAAAAAATAATGGATACCAAGATTCCTTAGAAATAGAAATTAAAAGCAAAGGAAAAAATATAAGTATGGGCAGCGTTACAAGTATATAAAACCAAATACGATACAATACCCAGAAAATGTATTTAAAAACTATCATGAAGTTCAAAAATACATAATTGTATTGAGCTATTTTATTAAAACGTTTACCTTTGCTCGAATAAGAAAAATTGAGTTTAATTTTAATGGGATTTTCGTCTTCGCGGGAATAATAATATGGCAAGAATACTAACAGGCATACAAAGTACAGGAACACCTCATTTAGGAAACATTTTAGGAGCTATTATTCCAGCAATAAAAATGGCTGAAAATCCTAAAAACGATTCGTATTTATTTATAGCAAATCTGCATACTTTAACTCAAATAAAAGATGCGAAAACGTTGCGTGAAAACACGTATTCTACAGCCGCCACTTGGTTAGCTTTTGGTTTAAATATTGAAAAAACGGTGTTTTATAGACAAAGTGATATACCACAAGTAACCGAACTATCTTGGTATTTAAGCTGTTTTTTTCCTTATCAACGCTTAACATTAGCGCATAGTTTTAAGGACAAAGCGGATAGACTAGAAGATGTAAACTCTGGATTATTTACTTACCCAATGCTAATGGCAGCGGATATTTTATTATACGATGCAGAAATAATCCCTGTTGGAAAAGACCAAGAACAGCATATTGAAATGACTCGTGATGTCGCTTCTCGTTTTCATGCTAAAGTCGGTGAAACTTTTGTTTTACCTAAGGCTGAGGTTCAAAAAGACACCAAACTTATTCCTGGAACAGATGGTCAAAAAATGAGCAAGAGTAGAAATAATATCATCAACATATTTTTAGATGATAAAAAATTACGTAAGCAAATTATGGGCATTCAAACCGATAGCACACCACTTGAAGAACCCAAAGACTGGAGTACTTGTAATTGTTTTGCTATTTATAGTTTGTTAGCATCCGAAAAACAAATAGCAACCATGAAAGCCAACTACGAAAATGGTAATTATGGTTACGGACATGCAAAACAAGCCTTATATGAGTTAATTCTAGAGAAATTTACAGAACCTAGAGCACGTTACAACTACTATATGAATAACCTTAGCGAAATTGATAAAGCGCTTGCCATTGGAGCAGAAAAGGCAAAATTAGTTGCTAATAATGTTTTAAAAAGGGTTAGAGAGAAGGTCGGGTATTAATAAATTTCCTTCTCTAAAATTAGAATTTTAAATCACTTCAAACAATTTCCCAGGAAGCGGTCTAACAATACCTTTTAATTCCATGTTTAGTAGCGTGCCTGACACTTTAAAAATAGGCAAATTACAGTTTAAAGCTATAATATCGAGCTGCTGTTTTTCATTGTCTTTTAAATAGTTATAAATAACCTTTTCCGTAGCCTCCAAATCAACAAATAACTGTTTCTGTACAGCTGGCTTTTTGTTTTCTTCTAATTGCCAATTTAATATATATGGCACATCCAAAGGTGTTGAAAGCATATGTGCTCTTTGATGCTTTATTAAATTATTGCATCCAATACTTTGGCTATCGGTTGTTCTTCCGGGAACGGCAAACACATCTCGGTTATATGATCCAGCAATATCAGCTGTCACTAAACTTCCTCCTTTTTCAGCAGATTCTATAACAATAGTCGCTTCACTTATACCCGCAATAATTCTATTTCGTTTTAAAAAATTTTGTTTATCAAATTTATCAGTACTCCAAAAATCGGATAAAAATCCACCGTTTTTCTCCATATCCACCATATATTTTTTATGCACTTTAGGATAAATTTGATTTAATCCATGTGCTAAACACGCAATGGTTTGCAAATTATGCTTCATGGCTGCTTTATGGGCTGTAATATCCGTTCCGTATGCAAACCCCGAAACAATTATGGGATTATATGGTGCCAATTGTTCAACTAAATCTTCGCAAAATTTAATGCCGCTTGTCGTAATTTTTCTTGCCCCTACAATACTGATGATATGTGACTTCTTTAAATCTATTTGTCCTGTTTGGAATAATAAAATGGGACCATCAATACAATGTTTTAGCCTTTCAGGGTAATCACTATCTTGAAAATAAGAAACTTTGATATCATTTTCATTTATAAAGATAATTTCTTTTTCAGCTTCTTTTATATGATGTGTTTTAAACAAATCGCTCACGGTTACACTTCCTATGCCATCAATTTTTAATAGATTTTGCTTCTTCTCTTTTAATACGGCTTCCGCAGAACCACAATTTGAAATGAGTCGTTTAGCAGTAATATCGCCAATATTCAATACATGCTGAAGCGCTAAAGTGTAAAGCAAATCGTTTTCTGTCATTCTAAGTGTCTAATAATTAAACTGCAATAAAAGAATTTTTATATTGTTAATAAATAGTTAGGCCTAAATTTTATTAGAAAGTACATTTTTTTAACTTTGTTTTCATGCAGTTAGAAACTTTTATAAGCGATTTACTTTATAGATATGAGTGTGTTACCATTCCTGAATTTGGTGCATTTTTAACACAACGCGTATCAGCAACCATTGATGATGCTTCAAATACGTTTCATGCACCAAAAAAAGTAGTTTCATTTAATGAGCAAATTCAGCAGAATGATGGTTTGCTTGCTCATTATATTGCCGATGTAGAAAAAATACCTTTTGAGGTTGCCAATAAAAAAATTGCTAAACGAGTTAAGCTTCTAAAATCTTACCTAACACAAGGTGAAACACTTACTTTTAAAAATATTGGTGAAATTGTATTTAATAATGAAGGCAAAATTTTGTTTGAGCCTGCATATAATCTAAATTATTTAACCGATTCTTTTGGCTTATCACAATTTGAAGCACCAACAGTTACTCGTGAAGTTTACAAAGAAGAAGCTGAAGCTATTGAAAAAGTCGTTCCTATTGCTGTAACTCCAGAAAAACGTCAATCTAAGCCCTATTTAAAATATGCTGCTATAGCTTTAATCGCTTTAACATTAGGTGGTTTTGGTGCTTCTAAATTTTATGTAAATCAAATTGAAACGCATAATCAACTAGCCCAAGAACAAGCAACACAAGAGTTAGACACTAAAATTCAACAAGCTACTTTTAATTTGAATCCGTTTCCGGCAATCACTTTAAATATAATAAAGCAAACAGGTAATTATCATATTGTTGCAGGGGCTTTTAGAATTGAAGAAAACTGTGAGAAAAAAGTAAAGCAACTAAAATCTGATGGGTTTAGTGCTCGAAAAATTGGTGCTAATAAATATGGTTTGCACCAAGTCGTTTATGCGAGTTACGAAGGTAGGCTTGACGCCTTAAAAGCGTTAAGAACTATTAAAAAAACTCATAATAAGGATGCTTGGTTATTAGTCCAAAAACTAGACTAGTTTAACAAAAAATTACATCTTACTTTACTGCTTTAATATGTAACTTTGCCATATCATAAAAATCCGCGATGAAGGCAAAAACACCCGAACAATCAAAAACTACAATGACAGATATGGTTTTACCTAGTGAAACCAATCCTTTAAATAACTTATTTGGTGGCGAATTATTAGCCCGTATGGATCGTGCTGCAAGTATTGCTGCAAGACGTCATTCCAGACGTATTGTAGTAACCGCTTCTGTAAATCACGTGGCTTTTAATAGAGCTGTCCCTTTAGGAAGTGTTGTAACTGTTGAAGCAAAGGTGTCTCGCGCATTTAACACCTCTATGGAGATTTATATTGATGTCTGGATGGAAGACAGAGAATCAGGAGCTAGAACTAAAGCTAATGAGGCCATTTACACGTTTGTAGCTGTAGATGAAACTGGGCGCCCTGTAAAAGTTCCTGAAGTATCACCAGAAACCAATCTTGAAATAGCCCGATTTGATGCGGCTTTACGCAGAAAACAATTGAGTCTTTTACTCGCCGGAAAAATTAAACCAAGTGAAGCTACAGAGTTAAAGGCTTTATTTGATTAAAAGAATTATTTGTGCGTTACCCAATGGTCGAGCTTTCCACTATATCTTTTACTTTTTGTCATTCCTGTATTCGCAGGAATTTTACATCTTATAAATCCAACTGGCAGGGTTTTCAGTAGCAGTTCCTTTAGACAATGTAAAGCTTAAAATAGTTTCTCCGTTGGAAGGGTTTGTAAAAACTTCTCCTATAACCTGTTTCGTTTTTACTTTATCACCTTTTTTCACATAAACTTGAGATAGATTTCTGTAAAGTGTTAAGTAATTTCCGTGCCTAATCATCACAATAGGGTTTACGTTTTTCATTTTAAGAATCTCACTCACTTCACCATCAAAAACAGCTCTAGCTTTTGCGCCTTTTTCAGTAGCAATGCGTACACCGTTACTTTTTATAATTAATGATCTGTCAATAGGATGTGGTTGAGATCCATAACCTAAACGCACAAAACCTTTCTCAACTGGCCAAGGTAACTTTCCTTTGTTTGAAATAAAATTAGAGGCTAATACTTTTTCTTCCGAAGTTAAAGCAAACGTTTTGGAGCTTGCGGTTTTACCAGCTTTTTTATTTGATTTTGCAATAGCAGCTTTAATAATTCTGTCAATTTCCCTATCAATTCTATTGGCCTCACGTTGCTTTTTCTTTATTTGAGATGCATATCTAGACAAATTCTTTTTAATAGATACCATAACCGTTTGGTGCTGCTTACGCTCCTTCTCTAGCGTATTTTGAACCCCTCTGTTTTCAGCAATTAATTTCTTTTTGTCTTCTTGCTGTTTTAACAAACTAGCATTGGTGTCCTGAAGTTCTACAGTTTTAATTTTTATAATCTCACCTTGTTTCTTCTGATAGTCTGAATATTGTTTAATATACTGTAAGCGCTTATAAGCCTGCTTAAAATCGTTTGAAGACAGCAAAAACATAATTCTACTTTGCTGATTTTTACTTTTATAAGACTTCACTATCATGGCAGCATAATCTTCCTTTAACTGCTTTAATTCGTCTCTTAAACTTGAAATTTTATTTTGATTAGAGCTAATTTCTCTTGTTAGTAAATTAGCTTGCTGATTAGTAACTTTTATTAAATTAGATAATACACTAATCTTATAATTAAAATCTTCAATTAAAGATAATTCAGATTTTGCTTTGGACTTGTTTTCTGATCGTAGTTCGTTAATTTTTTGAATTTCCCTACGCAGTTCTTGTCGGCGTGATTCCAGTTGTTTTTGTTTATCACTTTGAGAAAAACCTAAGGCTGTAGATAGTAAAAACCCTAGAATAAAAACAATCTTATATGTAAGCTTAGTAATATTCATTTAAAGCTCGATTTCTTTAAACCCTGATGGTATTTTAAATGGGAAACGTAAGTCTTGGTTTAAAGACACATTCTTCATCTCTAATTCTACAGTCATTTCTTCGCTCGCTTCCACAGCTATTACTTTAATACGTTTTGGTATAATTTGTTTTCCAACATCTTGATACGCTAAATAATCAATTTGTAGATGTCTAAACTCTTTTGGCTGTGAAATTTGTTGCGATTTTACTTTAAAACTCGAAGGATTTAATAAAAAGAATATTTCGAATAAATCACGCTGTTGTTTGGGCTGTACGACATAAGCATCATGATCTGCAGAAGCCTTGTAAGTCCCTTCTTTTAAATTAAATAAGGTCTCACCAAACAATAGGTTTTGAACCTTTTCAAAATCTAATTCAGTACCTAACAAATCACTCAAATATTTATAATCCCCATCAAAATAGGTGTTATCTAGTTTATTATAAAAACTCACTTTTTCTGGTGTAACCATTGCTCTGATTACCGAAAATGTGGCGTTTATCCATAGTGCTTCATCCTTTTTAGCTCTAAAGTTAAGTGTATGCGTTTGCGATTTACCTTTTTGAGTGTACGTGATTTTAAGTCTTGCTTGTAAAGTTTTAAAATCGGCAGCCTGTTTTGCATTTTCTTTTACTAATTGTCTAGTAGACAAGTTGTAATTTGCTTCACCATCATTAATTGTTTTTGCAGATTTGCAATTAAACCATATGATAACAAATAAGACTAAGATAATTTTTGAGGATTTATGCATCAATTTGGGGATTGTAATTGTTTTGCCTTATCACTAAACGCTTTTGCCTTGGTAGTATTGTTTAATAAGGTGTGCGCTTTACTTAACTGGTTATAAAAATCAGCTTCCATTTTGGTGTCTTCAATAATATAATCTAACCCAGTTTCTAGAGATTCTAGAGCTTCCTTAGGTTTATTCATTTCATTTAAAGCCACGCCATTTATTAAGTAAAGTAATGGTTGAGAAGGATATATTTCAAGAGCATAACCACTCTTTTCTTTCGCCAAATCAAACTTTTTTAAATCAATATATAGAAGGATTATATTTCGTAGGACCTCAAAATTATTAGGTTCTAACTTCAATGCTGCTTCAAAGTTTTCTAAAGCTTTTTCCTTATCCTTTTTAGCCAAATAATAGTGTCCTAGCTCAATAACTGTTTTGCTGTTATTGGTATCACTTACCAAAGTAGTAGCTTCAATCAAATCAGTTTCATACTCAGGGTTTTCTTTAACAAACTTTACAAAATCTGTTAGTACTTTTAGTTTCGCTTCAGGCTTTATTTGGGTGCTCTTAATCACTATTTTCATAGATTCAATAGCCTTTTCAGCTTCGTTATCATCTAAATAAAACTTATATAAAGCCAAATGCACGAGTTGCGAATTCGGATTAATCTTTAGAAGTTCTTTTGCTGTCTCAAAAGCCTTTTCTTTTTCATTGTTTTCACTATAACGGAAAATAAGCGCCAAATAATTCGATTCTTTTTCTGGGTTGTTTTCAACTCGACTTTCTAAATTCTTTATTTGATCTTTCTTACGACCTGAAGCTTCATAAATTCGATTCCGCATGATATCTCTATTTACTGAAATTCCGAACTCAGCATCTAAGGCATCTAAAATCTCTAAAGCGGCATCATATTTTTTGATACTAACATAAAGAGATGCCAAATCTTCTTTATAATCTGGATGGAATCTAACAAGTTGCTTAACCGTTTTTATAGCTTTATCATGCTCATTTTGCGAAACATAAAACCCATAAAGTTCATCTAAAAACCATTCGTTATCGGGGTCTTTATTAACGGCTTTTTTAAAGGCATCTTCTGCGGCTCCGAAGTTTTTGAGTTTATTATAGCTTTTACCCAATTCAAAATATAAAACTGGTACAGAGTTATCTATTTCTATACATTTTTGAAATGCCTCAGCTGCTCTATCATAATTTTCTATCCCTTTTTGCTTTAAAGCCTCATAAAATAGCTCTTGGAACTTATCTTCATTATCTCCTAAATCGTCATCAGGTGTTTTATTAAAATCTACTTGAGCATAGTTTATCTGCGGAATCAGAAGCATTCCGAACAGAAAAACAAGTATGTGAAATCCTTTTTTAATCATATAATTTATCAGCAAGTAAATCTTTTACAACTTCAGCTTTACTTATGACTTCTATTTCCTCACAAGACACCCTCATTAAATCCCTGTATTCATTTGCTTTTTCGGGTAGATTCTCTCCAGAACTCTCAAATTTATTTTTACTTGGCCATTGTGCATAGGCCATATACTCAAAAGGTCCTTTTTTATGTAAACGCGATCCTAAACTTCCTTCATACTGGTAAATTAAATCGGTTAGACCCTGCCAGCCTTTGATAAAATTTTTTACTTGCTTAGGTTTTACCTTAAATGAATAAAAAACGGCGTACATAACTCAGAAAAATTTTTATTCCAAAATAGAATAGTCCCCAATACTAATACTGGTGAATTCACCATTAAATTTAACGTTATTACCAATCATAGCATTGTTTAATTTGGCATTCGTGATTTCAGAATTAGTTTGAATTAAACTATTCTCAATAATTGAGTTTTCAATAACTGTGCCATTTCCAACAGAAACAAAAGGACCAATAGTTGTGTTTTTAAGCACTACGTTTTCGCCAATAAAGCAAGGTTCTATAATTTTTGAATTCTCTAATTTTGCTGAAGCAGCTACTAGCTGTTCAACGCCATCAGCTTTTAAAAACCCAAGCATACGTTGGTTCGTTTCAATAGTAATGGCTTTATTTCCGCAATCCATCCACTCATCAACAGTTCCTGTTTTGAAAATTTTGCCTTCTGACATCATACGCTTAATACCGTCGTTAATTTGGTATTCGCCACCATTCATAATATTTTCATCCAATATTTCTTGTAGCTTTCCTTTTAAAACTGCTACATCTTTAAAATAGTAAATTCCAATTACAGCCTGGTCAGAAACAAAGGTTTCTGGCTTTTCAACTAACTCTATAATCTCTTGTTTTTCATTAAGCTTTACAACACCATAAGCTTCAGGATTATCAACTTGTTTAGTCCAAATAACGCTATCTGCTGTTGGATCTAAATCAAATTCTGCCCTTATCAAAGTATCGGCATAAGCAATTACAGCTGGGCCAGATAAAGATGGTTTTGCACACATAATAGCATGACCAGTACCAAGAGGTTGATCTTGACGATAGATA